>CAZTVK010000001.1:0-1060 GCA_964617195.1 uncultured Methanosarcinales archaeon
CTCGGGCGTGTCGTCGACGATCAGGTCCACGCCCGTGTGCAGCTCGAGCGCGCGAATGTTTCGCCCCTCGCGGCCGATGATGCGCCCCTTCATGTCGTCCGACGGCAGGTTCACGATGGACACCGAGGTCTCGACCGTGTAATCGGGCGCCAGCCGCTGGATCGTCGTGGCCAGGACTTCCCTCGCCTTGACCTGCGCGGTCTCCCTCGCCTCTTCCTCGAGCCGCATGCCGAGGAGCTGGGCCTCGCGGCGGCACTCGGCCTCGACCTGGGCCATGAGCTGCCGCTTGGCCTCCTCCGCCGTGAGACCGGCGATGCCCTCGAGCTTCCTCCGCTGGTCATCGAGCGCGGAGTTGAGCTGGGTCTCTTTGGCGGTGAGGCTCTTGTCACGCTCGCCCAGCGCGCGGTCGCGGGACTGGATCTCGCCCTCGCGGCGGCCGAGCTGGTCGAGCTGACGGGCCAGCTGCTCTTCTTGCTGGACCACGCGGCGCTCGACCTCCTGGATCTCTTTCTGGCGCACGCGCGTCTCCTGCTCGAGCTCGCTGCGCGCCTTGAGCGCCGTCTCCTTGGCCTCGAGCTCGACGGTACGGATGCGGGCCTCGCCCTCGCGGAACTTGCCCTCGGCCTCCGCGCGCGCCTGCTCCACGGCGCGCCGGGCGTCGTCGAGGATGCGCTTGGCGCGAGTATCGGCGTCACCGAGCGTGCGGGCAATGGCGAGCCTGTGCCCCATGTAGCCGACGAAGAGTGCGAGGAGGGCGACGAGCGGAACCAGGACGATCAGGACGAGCTTGACGTCCATAGGCTATCTCCAACCGGGGAGAGCCCCGGACTGATAAAGGCGATCAGGACCTTCGCGACGGCGAAAAACCATCGAAAGTATAGGCTCTTTGCGGAAGGAAAGTCAACGAAGGAGGCGCCCCGCCTCTGCCGTGTGCCGACGGTGTTTCGAACCTGGCATGCCAGGTGGGCGCCAAAATGGAGGGCTTCAGGCTTCCCCTCGTGTGAGGGGCATGCGCACCACCCTCTTGAGCGGCGTCCGCTTTTGAATCGAGGTTGAAACT
>CAZTVK010000002.1:0-12722 GCA_964617195.1 uncultured Methanosarcinales archaeon
CTACTACGACTACGACCACGACTACTACGACTACGACCACGACTACTACGACTACGACCACGACTACTACGACTACGACCACGACTACTACGACTACGACAACGACAACGACTACGACAACGACTACGACAACGACTACGACAACGACTACGACAACGACTACGACAACGACTACGACAACGACTACTACTACTACTACTACGACTACGACAACGACTACTACGACTACGACAACGACTACGACAACAACGACTACAACTACTACTACGACCACTACGACTACTACTACGACGACAACTACCACTACGACTGAATCTACTACGACTTCAACAACGACTACTACGACGACAACTACCACTACGACTGAATCTACTACGACTTCAACAACCACTACAACTACAACGACTTCAACTACGTCTACAACTTTGGCTAGTGGAGAACTTTGTCATATAGAGAATGGAAATGGCAGGGATCCTCACTGGGAAATCTTAAGTCATCTTCCTTTCTGGGGATTTTATTATCATGTGTTAATCCATGGTGATGTTGTACCAGATCCGGCTCCGTGTCCGGTTGGTGGTTGCCCACTTGGAACGATTTGCGTAACAACAGGTGAGTCGGCAAACTCGCCACAGCAAAATACCGGTTGTTGCCCTGACCCTGATGCAACTACGACTACCACAAGTACTGAGGAGCCTACCACGACTACAACTGAGGAGATTTCGACTACTACGACGACAGAGTTTACGACTACGACTACAGACAAGGGAAAAACATGTTTTTGCGACGATGTAGGTGCAAATTTCTTTACCGGTACCAGAGTTGATTGCATGACTGATTGTGATGACAAGACCACCTGTCAAAAAAAATGTAATGAACGATTCAACCCCCATGGCCAACAAAAAGTAGGACACTGCAAGCCTGATGAGTGTGAATTGTGCGGCGATAATAATGTAGATGCTGGTGAAGATTGCGACCAAGCTACAGACATGGAATGCTTTACTGGAGTAAATCCTCCAAATAAAGACGGTATTTGCAATAATCTGAAGCCAGTTGTTGGTCCTCCGGTTAGCAAGGGCGAGCCAACGGCGTGCAAGTGTTTAACTTTATGCGGTAATGGAAAGGTTGATGCAGCTCATGGCGAAAAATGTGATCCGGGATCATCTTTCGCGGCTAAGTGTCCGGAAATAGCAGCTGGTGTTGATACTGATTGCTCATCAGGATGTGAGTGTGCTTGCGGTGATTCAACTGAAGCTCCTGGCAAAAAGCCAGGCCAGCAGTGTGATGTTCCAGGTAGCGGTGGCCAGGTAAAAGGTACGGTTGATTCGAAGTGTCAATGTCGTTGTCCTCCAGGCAGCGGTGATTGCACTGGACAGATGCTTGGTGGAAGCAGTAGTTGCATGATAATGGGTGTGCCAAGCACGTGTACTGCTATTGGTAGCGTGTGTGGATGTGCTTGTCCTTCAGGTTCTGCCTGTGCGGGTCTTGCAAATTCAGCGCCATGCACGCCAACAGGCGGAACTTTTGCTGTAGGAGCCTGTGATAAGTGTGATTGTTTCTGTAAGGATCCCAAAGGTTCAAAACCAGGTGATTCCTGCAATGTTGGATCTTTGCCAGCTGGAAGTGGCAAGTTAGATAATAATTGCAAGTGTCTATGTCCTGACTCTAGTACTTGTAAAAATCTTCAGCCTGGATCTGACTGTATGGTTGGCGAAAAGCCCGGCAAGTGCGATTCCAAGTGCGTATGTACTCCAACCAAGAAATTTGATTGCACATGTTTCTATCATGACGGAAAAAACTTCAAGGGTCTTGATGCTTTATCCGGTATAGGTGCCAACTTGAAATGTCTGACAGATGCTGAATGTGCGACTAAATGTGCAACAGCACCTACAACAACATGTCCACCTGCTCCAGCGGGTTTCAAGCCATTAAGTGGTGGCAAGCCACAATGCCTTCCAAATCCAGATTGTTAGTTGTTATTGACCAGTAGTGAAAAACAGGCAGATTTATAAAGGTAGGTGTTTTCTATTAGTATATGAATCGCAGAACTTTTATTGAAGCATGCGGCGCTTTAGCACTGTGTGCAGCAGGCTGTACTAATTCAGAGCGTACTCAATCGGATAGTCTGAAGAAAGAGATTAAATTCTGGCCTGAAACTGGCAAAATGGCGCCTGAGTTTCCTGATGGTACTCAGTTGATCTCTGGAGCGCCTGTAAGCTTGAATCAGTTTAAGGGTGATGTTGTGCTTCTTGACTTTTGGAGCACTCAGAACGCGTCTTCGGAAGACAGGCGTGCTGTTAGCGGGTTGTCAGACCAATACAAGGGCAACAAAGACTTCCATGTTGTTGGCGTGATGTTGGACGAAGATAGGAAAAAGTCCGAGCCGTTTGTTAAGTCTCTATCACAGAGTCCTGTTCAGGTTTGCAATG
Source organism: uncultured Methanosarcinales archaeon (assembly GCA_964617195.1). GTDB lineage: Archaea > Nanobdellota > Nanobdellia > Woesearchaeales > ARS49 > CABMGU01. The sequence continues at coordinate 2,427 of CAZTVK010000002.1, forward strand.
GTAATGGCTGGAATGACCAGATTGCTCAGCGTTATCATGTTAAATCTGCTCCGACTTTTGTGTTGGTTGATAGGAATGGAGTTGTAAGAAGCGGAAGTTTCAATCCTAAAAATTTAGGCGAGAATGTTGGCAAGCTTCTTGCAGAACCAAGAAGCGAGAAAAGTTTTGAAATTGATCCTGTCGAAGTGTCTTTCAAAATGCATTCTGAGAATGTTTATCGTCCTCATGTTGGTTTCAAAGCTCCTCCAATTAAAGGCAGAACTCTTGAAGGAGAATTAATAACGTCAGAAAATCTTTCGGGCAAGGTTGTTGTTCTGGATTTTTGGGCTACGTGGTGTGCTCCATGCAAAGAACAAACTCCAGGTTTCAAACAATTGTATTTTAATCATCGTCTGACTTCTAATTTCGAATTAATTGGGGTGAGTCTGGATACAAGCATTCTGCAGCTTTCTCTTTCTGTTGATAAAGAGAAGATTCCGTATAAGCAGATTTGCGATCAGAAAGCGTGGGAAGGGGAGTTAGTCAAGCATTATGGTGTGAATAGTGTTCCTCGAAATTATCTTATTGATAAGAATGGAATTATCAGGGTTAAGAATATGCACCCTTCAGATCTTGATTTTGCAGTAAGAGCGCTTTTGGCTGACAAACCTTTGCCGGATTTTGTTCCGAAGGGAAGTTATAAGTCGGAATTAGGCATGTCTCCTGAGCTTGAATATGGTCTTGAGCTTTTTGCTAAATATTCTCCATCTGAATGGGGGCCTGGAATGTTGAAAGAGCTAAAGCAGAAGCCAGTTGATAGGCTGTCTCAAAACGAGCGTGAATTTATTGGTGGCTATGACTTGTGGCGGATGGCGCGCCGCTATGAAGAATTAAAAGTAGCTAAGTAATTATTTTCTCATGTATAATCACTTCGCGTAATCATTTATTATGTCTTTCATCGTGAGTATGCCAACAGGCTTATTGTTCTTCACCAGTATGATGTTGCACACGTCGTTCTCTCCCATTATTCTGATGGCTTCGGGAATCTTAGTGTCTGGTGATGTGCAGCACATTGTTTTTTTGCCCATCCAGTTTTCGATTGGCATGCTGCTCGTTTTTGTTTTTTCGCCGTGGCCATAGCCTGTTCTTTTTCCTCTTTGGTGGCTTGCGGCTTGTGATATTTTTTGAGAGCTCATATTCCAAAAGTTTGAGTTTTCTACGATGTCTGAGAGCGCGACCATGCCGATTAATCTGCCTTGCTCGTCTACGATTGGCAAATGATCAATGTTTTTTCTGCTTAAAACATCGAGTGCTTTGAAAATGCCGTCTTTGGCTTGTGCTGTTATTGGCGTGCTTGCGAATTCCTGGCAAGTTATTTTTCCGTAAGCGCTGGCTATCTCAATCGCGATATCGTGAGAGTCAACAACGCCGACTACTTTGTTTTTTTGCAGTATTGGCAGTAAGTGCGTGTCTGCTGCTGCCATTTTTCTGCAGATTTCTTTCAAGTTTGTATCAAGCTCGAGTGTTGGGACGTAGAATTGTGCTTTTGCTTTTGAGCGTTTTTTGATTATGTTTCCTACTTTCATCTTTGAGGGGTCTATTCTGCTCGTCAGCAAGAATCTTTTTGCAAGTACGCCCATGTATTTTTTGCCTTCAAAAACGAGTGCAGAGTGAGCTTTTGCCTGTTTTAGCTTTCCTATTAAATGTGCAATGCTGTCTTGGACGTCTACAGAAACGTAGTCTGTTCGTAATAAGTCTTGTGCTGTTACCATTATATCACCTTTTTTTGTTTACATGTCGGAAATCAATGATTTCCGAGCACATTCGCCAACTTTGTTGGCGATGAAAAAGACCAGCTGAACGTTGTTCAGCGCTGCCTTTTTATGCTTATTTTAGTTGTCGTTATTTTAAATCTTTTGTGTTCGTTAACTATATATATGCGTTGGTTTTGTTGTTTTTCGTGGCAGAATATTATCTTCTTCCTGAAAAAGAGGTGTTGTCAGAGCTTAAGACTTCTGTGAAGGGCTTGTCAAGCCAGGAGGCTGCTGAGAGGCTGAAAGTTTATGGTCCTAACCATATTCATGAGGAGGACCATCCTCATGTTTTCTGGATTTTTCTGACCCAGTTTAAGAGTCCGATTGTCTGGATTTTGCTTGCCGCAATGCTTATCTCTTTGTTTGTCAAGGAATATGTTGATTTTTACGTTATTGGCGCGATTGTTATTCTGAATTCTATTCTTGGCTTCATGCAGGAATATCGTGCTGAAAGGGCTATTGAAGCGTTGAAGAAAATGATTTCTTTGAAGGCTACAGTAATGCGTGATGGTCAGGAAAGGGATATTGATGCTTCTGAGGTCGTTCCTGGAGACATTCTGCTGTTAGACACGGGTGACAAGATTCCGGCTGATGCTCGTCTGCTGGAATCAGTTAACTTGCAGACGCAAGAGGCTGCTTTGACTGGTGAGAGCGTGCCTGTTAAGAAGGAAATTGAGACTTTCAAAAAAGAATTGGCAGTTGCTGACAGGCATAATATGATTTTCTCGAGCACTATCGTTACTAATGGTCATGCGCGTGCTGTTGTTACGAGCACTGGCATGCAGAGCGAGATAGGCAAGATTGCAAGGCTTATCCAGGAGTCTGAGCCTGAGGCTACTCCATTGCAGAAGACTTTGAAGACTCTCAGCATGTATATCGGGGTTCTTGTGGTTATTATTGCTATTGTTGTTTTTGTTGTTGGTGTTTTGAAGGTCGACCAGCCGTTTTCAGTTGCTTTGCTTACTGCTATTGCTTTGGCTGTTGCCGCTATTCCTGAGGGCCTGCCAGCGGTAGTGACTGTTGGCTTGTCGACAGGCGTTCAGCGTATGGCTAAGAAAAACGCTTTAGTGCGTAATCTGCCGAGCGTTGAGACGTTAGGTGCTTGTTCGGTTATTTGCAGTGATAAGACCGGCACGCTAACGCATAACGAGATGACTGTTAGGAAGTTGTACGTGAACCGTCAGGAGGTTGAGGTTGCGGGTTCTGGTTATTCTCCTGAGGGTTATTTCAGCAGGGATTCCGATGCGTTTGAGCTTTTGCTGAGAATTGGCGCTTTGAATAATAATGCTAAATTGCGATTAGAGAATAATTCTTGGCAGGTGCTTGGTGATCCGACTGAGGCTGCGTTGATTGTCAGTGCTAAAAAGGCGAAACTGGATACTGAAACTTTGCATGACAAGTATCCGCGTACTGGTGAGTTAGAGTTTACGAGTGAGAGAAAGCGGATGACTACTTTGCACTCTGTTGGAAAGTCCAAGGTCGCGTATGCTAAGGGCGCTCCTGAGGGAATACTTTCTTTGTGTTCTAAGATTTTGGTGAATGGTCATGAGCAACGGTTGACGAGAGAGGAAAAGCAAATTATCATTGCTCAGAATGAGAAGTTTGCAAGGCAGGCGTTGAGAGTTCTTGGTTTTGCGTATAAGGAAATGAGGGATGGGAAGGATTCTCCTGAGAAGGAGATGGTTTTTGTTGGCTTGCAGGCAATGATTGATCCGCCGAGAAGGGAAGCGAAGGAGGCTATTGAGAAGTGCAGGACTGCTGGTATTAAGGTTGTGATGATTACGGGCGATCATATTACTACTGCTCAGGCTGTTGCTAAGGAGCTTGGTATTTCTGGCAGGGCTGTTACTGGTTTGGAGCTTGACCAGATTAGTGATTTGTCGGCGGAAGTTGAGAATATTGCTATTTATGCTCGTGTTAATCCTGCGCATAAGCTGAAAATTATTAACGCGTTGAAGGCGAATGGTCATATTGTTGCGATGACTGGTGATGGTGTTAATGATGCTCCTGCGCTGAAGAAAGCAGATCTTGGCATTGCTATGGGTATTTCTGGTACTGATGTTGCGAAGGAAGCGTCTGGTATGATTTTGGCTGATGATAATTTCGCTACTATTGTTCGTGCTGTTGAGGAGGGCAGGCGGATTTATGATAATATTCAGAAGTATATTGCTTACTTGCTCAGGTGTAATATTGCGGAAGTGATGGTGATATTGTCGTCTATCCTTCTTGGTTTGCCGTTGCCTTTGTTGGCTATTCAGATCTTGTGGGTTAATCTTGTTACTGATGGCTTGCCTGCTTTGGCGTTGAGTTTTGATCCTGCTGAGCCGGGTGTTATGCAGCGTCCTCCTAGAAAGGCTGATCAGGGTATTTTCAGGGGTATTGCGCCGTACATTTACGTTTATCCTGTTCTCCTTACTATCGGAACAATCTGGTTGTTTGATGTTTTCCAGGTTGCAGGGCTTGCGAAGGCGCAGACTGTTGCTTTCACCACTATTGTGACTGCTGAGTTGTTGACTGCGATTAGTTGTCGTTCGTTGACCAAGCCTGTTTTCTTGATTGGCATTTTTAAGAATCAGTGGTTGTGGCTCGCGGTGCTTTCATCGATGCTTTTGCAGGTTGCGATAATGTACGTTCCTTTCCTGCAGAATATTTTCAGTATGGTTCCACTTTCATTGGCCGAGTGGGGTATGGTTGTTGGTGTCGCGTTGGCTGGGTTTGTCTATCTTGAAGTTCACAAGTTCTTGTTGAGAAGATAGTTATTTTTTTCTCTTTGTGCCGGTCTTGTATGTTTCGAGCTCTTGGAAGTCCATTGGGCGTTCCATGCCGACAAGGCACATTACGAGTCCTGCTACGTTTACCAGTAGTCCGAATGCGAATGTCAGGAATGCGTTGGTTGAGAAAAACAGCCATGCGGTATTGATGAGTGCTGCTGCGAATAATATTGTCGTTAGCGGGTATGCCCATGGTTCTTCTATCCAGAATCCGAAGATTATGCCTGCCATTAGTATTGTGCCGATAAATATGAGTACGAGTTCGATGGCAAAGTTAGTTCCCATGTGAGATTCTAGCATTAGCGCTGTAAAAAAGCTCAATCCGAGCAGGATTGTGATTACGAATGATTTCATGTCTTCTGTGTTCATAAGATTCCCCTCCTTGTTGTCATTTTCACAACTCGCCCTTCTTAATATATTTTTCTATCATGGAGGAGTAACAAGTAAGTGATGATTTTTTGGAATAAGTTTTATAAATGGATAGGTCATCTTTAGTTGAAAAGGTGATGTGCATGCGCAAAGGCCAGATGCTTGAAAATATCGTTCTTGTTTCAGTTCTTGTTGTTGCTCTTCTCGGTTTGTGGTTTATTTTTGCAGGTGGCAGTATTTTAGGGCGCGCGGGAGAAAGCGGCGTGCGTCAAGTCTGGATTGATGTTGGAGAGGAAGAAGAAGTAGACGGCATTACTGTGAGTGTTGAATCTGCTGATAGGAACAGTGTTGAGTTTTCAGTGAATGGGGTGGCTTCAGGGCCAAATTATGGTGTCGCGTATGTTTTTGAGAGTGCGGAAGTTAAACCAGTGGCTTATAGCGGTACGCGTGATAGTGTTCAGTTCAAGATTAAATTATTGCCTCCGGCTGAAGTTCCTGTTCCTGTTGTGTCTGGGCAGAAAGCTTTGCAGGTGAGTTTGACTAGTTCTGGTTTTAGTCCTGCTTCTGTGAAGCTTAATTCTGGTGGTAAGGTTGCGTTTTATAATCCGAATTGGTTTGGTATTAAGGGTGTGAGAATAGTCTATGATGGCGAAGTTATGGCTGAGTTCTCAGTTCCTTCTGGGAAAAGTTATGAGTTTACTTTCTCCAAGCAGGGTAATTATGGTGTTAGTTATAGTATGGGCGAAACTGGTTTTAAGATGGGTATTACTGTAGGTGTTCCGAGTTCAGAGACTTCTCCTGTTGTGGGTGCTGTTGGTCAGACTCAGGCTGCTGTTTGTCAGGTTGCTGAGGGTCATCTTGTTTGTCAGGTTGGTCCTGCTGGTCAGACTCAGGCTGCTGTTTGTCAGGTTATTGCTGATGGCCAGATTTCTTGTCAGGTTGGTTCTGCTGGTCAGACTAAGGCGGCTGTTTGTCAGGAGGTTAGTCCTGGTCATATTGCTTGTAAGGATGTTCTTGATGGTCAGACGAAAGCTGCTGTTTGTCAGGTTGCTGAGGGTCATCTTGTTTGTCAGGTTGGTTCTGCTGAGCAGAAAGCTTTGCGGGTGAGTTTGACTAGTTCTGGTTTTAGTCCTGATGCTGTGAAGCTTGATCCTGGTGGTAAGGTTGCGTTTTATAATCCGAATGTGTTTGGTCTTAAAGGTGTGAAGATAGTTTATGATGGCGAAGTTATAGCTGAGTTCTCAGTTCCTTCTGGGAAAAGTTATGAGTTTACTTTCTCCAAGCAGGGTAATTATGGTGTTAGTTATAGTATGGGCGAAACTGGTTTTAAGATGGGCATTACTGTAGGTGTTTCGATTTCAGAGCCTGCGTCTGTTGTGTCTGAGTCGGAAGAAATTAAGAGCGTGGTCCTGGGCCCGGGTGGAAGCGCATATTTCGAGCTTGAAGAAAAAGCTGTTAGTGTTGCTGTATCGAAGCTTGCTGCTGGAAAACTAATTCCAGAAAAGGTTCTGGTGTTTGGCCTTTCTGGTGGCATGCTTAAGATTTCTTTGGGAGAATCAGCAACGGCAGACGGTTATCTGATACAAGTAAGTAAATATAATCTAGAGGCCAAGACCGTGACGATTTCTATCAAGAAAGCATAGTACCCAAACCCTTAAATATTTCTTCGTTTGTTTTTATTTTCATGTACGATGTCGTCATTATTGGTGCTGGCGCTGCGGGACTTACTGCAGCTATTTATGCTGGCAGGAAGAAGTTGAAATGCGTTCTAATTACGGGTCCGAATATTGGCGGTGAAACAAACACTACTAATGATATTCAGAATTATCCTGGTTATGAGGGTCCTGGTCCTGAATTGATGGAGAAGTTTTGGGCTTCTGCGAAAAAATGGGGTTGTGAGATTAATGAAGCAATGGTTTCAAAAGTTTCAAAGCCGAAAGATTTTGTTGTTGAATTGTCCGATGGCAAGAAGCTCGAATCAAAGACAGTAATTCTCTGCTATGGTCGCGAGGGAAGAAAATTGGATATTCCTGGCGAAGACAAATTCTTTGGTCGAGGCTTGAGCACTTGCACTACTTGTGACGCTCCATTGTTTCCAAACAAGGACACTGTTGTAATTGGTGGAGGCAACAGCGCGTTGGAAGGCGCTTTAGAACTTTCGCGTATTGCAAAAAAAGTTTACTTGATTCACCGTCGCGACAAGTTCCGTGCGGATGAAGTTACTGTTGAAAAAGCAAAAAAAGATTCAAAAATAGAAATAATTACTAATCATATTCCTGTTGAGATTACTGGCGACAAGTTTGTCAAGTCTCTGGTTATTGAAGACGTTAACACGAAAAAGCGCAGAGAGCTTTCTGTTCAGGGTATTTTTTCTGAGATTGGCTGGGAGACGCACACAAAGATGGTTGAAGGATTGGTGCAGACTAATGCGATCGGCGAAATAATTGTTGACGAATTGTGCAAGACTAAGACGCCTGGCTTGTATGCGTGCGGTGATTTGACCATTATTCCGCACAAGCAGACTGTTATTAGTGCTGGAATGGGTGCTGTTGCAACGCTTGAAGCTTACCGGTACGTTACTGGCGGCGCTCCTACCGGTGAGTACGTCAAATAATTTTTAAAGCAGTGTTTCTTTGTTCTTGTAATGAATGTTGCGCGTAACTTGTTCGGTATTGTCGTTGCTGTCGCATTAGTCATTCTATTATTTGTTTCTGTTGGTGCTGATTTCAGGAGTGGTGAGAATTGTCAGTGTTTCTTTATTGGCGAGTGCGAGTTTGATGAGAATGGTGTTGGCTATAATTACAGATTATGCCGTGGTTCTTGCGCTGCTTACAGTGCGTGGTGGCCTGACACTAGGTGCAGGCAGCCGGTTATTGAACCAATTTCTCAGACTTAGAACTCGTCTTTTGTCATTTCTTTGAGAAGTCCTTTTCTTCTCAAAACTTCGACTTGGATTGGTCTGAATTTGAATATTACGTCTCCTTTGTCGTCTCCGCCGAGCTCCCATGGCTCTATTAATAGTATGTCTCCTTCGCGGACCCATAATTTTCGTTTTAGTCTGCCTGGAATTCTGCAAATTCGCAGCCTGCCATCCATGCATCTGACTTTCATGCGTGAACCGCCCACTCTTTCTTGGCACATGCCTAGAACTTGTCTTCCTCGAGGTGTAGGTGTTCTTCTTATCTCTTCCTCTTGTTGTTGTTGCTGCTGGTGTTGTTCTTCTTTCTTGCTCATGTGTTCGTGAATACGAGAAGGCGGCTTTATAAGGCTTTCTGAGCTTCATTGTTTGCCCCGAGGACTTATACTAGTATAGCTTTATATACTAATACTTATTTTGTCGTCTTGAAAAATGACTAAGTCTGCGATTTATTCTTTTAACTCAGCATTCAGCTTGTTTCTTTTAACTCTGTTGTTTGTTCTTAGCTCTGTTGCCGTATCGGCTGCATCAGTAACTCTTGCTACCGGTGGCGGGGCAATTTCTGCTGACGATGTTGGCGGTGCGTATACGGCTCTTACTGGGCCAGTCATAGATGAAAACGTAACTTCTGACATACAGCGGGGAACAATAATTCTTTTAGTACCTTCTGGTTTTGAGTTTGACACTGGCGCACCTGCTGTTACTGTGCTGCTCACCAGAACTTCTGGCAATGGTTCTGATACAAAAAACATTAATGACGCTCCCAGCGGCACGTCAATGAATATCACGTCCAGCAGCAGTACAGAAATAGTGTTCACTGTTGTTTCTAAATCCAATAGTGCCGGCATCAGGAACCGTTTGACCTGGCAGAATGTTCGTGTAAGGCCAACAGCGGTATCGCCTTTGGCTAGCGGGAACATTACAAAAATGGGCACTTCTATTATTGCGTCTGTTGCGAATGGAACCAATCTTGGCACATTGACAGAAGTTGCAGGCGCACCGGATACTACTCCTCCTGTTCTTTCAGGAATGCCTGGTGACGATACTGTTGAGGCAACAAGCGGTGCAGGTGCGGTGTACGTATTTACTGATCCTACTGCAACAGATGTTGTTGACCCAAGTCCAGTTGTAAGTTGTGTTCCTGTTTCAGGTTCTACTTTCCCGTTGGGAATTACGACTGTGAATTGTACTGCGACTGATGCATCTACTAACAGCGATTCTGATACTTTTGATGTGACTGTCGAGGATACAACTCCTCCTGTCTTTACTAGTCCTCCGCCTGATGTCACAGAGGAAGCAACTTCTGCTTCTGGCGCAATTGTTTCATTTGGTTCTATAACTGCGGATGACTTGGTTGACGGCACTGTTGCTGCAGTTTGTTTACCTTCATCAGGTTCAGCATTTTCTTTGGGCTCGACTGCTGTTTCTTGCACTGCAACAGATTCTTCAGGCAACAGCGATGTTGCAATCTTTGATGTGATTGTTGAGGATACTACGCCTCCTGTAATTTCAGGTGTTCCAGCAGATATATTTGAAGAAGCGACATCAGCAGCGGGAGTTGTTGTAGCTTTCACCGATCCAACCGCGTCCGATATCGTTGATGGTCTAGTTTTACCATCATGCGTCCCAGTATCTGGCTCAACATTCCCATTAGGCTTGACTACAGTCAATTGCACTGCAACAGATTTGGCCGCTAATAGTGATTCAGCTGATTTTGATGTTACAGTTTCTGATACAACAGACCCATCAATAACTGCTCCGGGAGATATTATCGTTGAAGCAACAGGTCCTTCAACCGCTGTTGCTCTTGGATCTCCTGTTGTTTCTGACGCTGTTGATCCGTCTCCAGTGGTTATCAATGATGCTCCAGGAGGATTTTCTGTTGGTATAACAACAGTTACCTGGACAGCAACCGATGCTGCTGGCAATAGCGCAGATGACACACAGGACGTGAATGTTGTTGATACGACTGCTCCTGTTCTTTCAGGAATGCCTGGTGACGATACTGTTGAGGCAACAAGTGGTGCAGGTGTGGTGTACGTATATTCTGATCCTGTTGCAACAGATGTTGTTGATCCAAGTCCGGGTGTGAGTTGTGTTCCTGTTTCAGGTTCTACTTTCCCGTTGGGAGTTACGACTGTGAATTGTACTGCGACTGATGCGTCTGCTAATAGTGATTCTGATACTTTTGATGTGACTGTTGAGGATACTACTCCTCCTGTTCTTTCAGGAATGCCTGGTGACGATACTGTTGAGGCAACAAGTGGTGCAGGTGTGGTGTACGTATATTCTGATCCTGTTGCAACAGATGTTGTTGATCCGAGTCCATCTGTGAGTTGTGTTCCTGTTTCAGGTTCTACTTTCCCGTTGGGAGTTACGACTGTGAATTGTACTGCGACTGATGCGTCTGCTAATAGTGATTCTGATACTTTTGATGTGACTGTTG
>CAZTVK010000003.1:0-29877 GCA_964617195.1 uncultured Methanosarcinales archaeon
GAGCAGGTGCGAAGTAATTGCTGCTCCAGTTGGTCAGGACGTTGTTCTAGGGGACAATGTTTCCGGCAAAGAGCTTGTTAAATATACAGGTCACACGCCGACTGTGGCAAGCTTCACTCGCTGGACTGGTGCTAATTATGAGGCGTCTTTGTCTCTTCGCGCTGATGGCGCGTTAGGTGGAGACTTGGTCATGGATGGCCAGACTTACAAGTTTGGTTTGAATTTGGATGGAAGCATAGTTATGGACAGGACTGCAGATGGTACTATTGAGGGCGTTATTTCTCAGGGTTTGCCTTCAAAGCCGTGTGCTGCCAGTAAATCAACTCCGGAATTGACCACTGCTGTTGTTCAGGCCAGCGCAAGTTCGCCTGTGTATGCTGTTACTCCTACGCAGATCAATAAGTTTGGCGACAATGGCAAAGGCACAGTTATCTTTAGCATTAACGGCGAGGTAACCAAGGAATTGTTCGCTCCGTCTAGGTATGCTCTTGCCGATGGCACTGTGCTCAGACTGCATAGCATTGACCTTGGAAATAGCTTGAACCCTGTCTCTTATGCCAACTTCTCTTTGCATTCTGATTGAGCAAGGAGTTATTTATTTTCTATATTTAAAATAATCATTCTCAATATCAATCTTTTCGTCACCATGTAGTGAATACAAATCGAAACATTTATATACTTGCCCTGACACTTACTACTCTGTAGAGATTACACAAATAGGGGTGGTTATGATGACACAAACTAAGGGTAGCATGAAGCTTTTGTTCAGCGTTTTGGTGCTTGCTGTATTTGCAGCGGGCATCGGTATTGGTAGCCTGGTAGGCATTATGATGCCTGGCAGTGACGCAATGAGTTTTGAGACTTATACTACATCTAATAGGGGTGTTCAGATTAACAGTGTTCAGCTTGCGGGTTCAAATGAGGAAGTTCCTCCTTTGAAATCCATTCCTCAGCAGCCTAGCCTTGATGGTCCTGTTGAGCGTGACTCTCCTAGGGACTGGATTAAGGAATCCAATATTGAGATGCGTCCAGATGGAGTTTTCATTCATTTCAACAACCCTCAGTGGGCGATTTTGGCAGATACTAACAGTATGGATCCAGTGTTTGATTCAGAGGCGCATTTGATTCAGACTTTGGTTACAAGCCAGGACGAGGTTCATGTTGGTGACATTTTGAGTTATAGCTCGCCTTTGGGCTTCAGCATTGTTCACAGAGTTATCGAAATCGGTAATGATGAGGACGGCTGGTATGCTATTACAAAGGGCGACAACAACCCGACTCCAGACCCTTGGAAGATAAGGTTTGAATGGGTCAGGCGTATTACAGTTGCAATTATTTACTAAGTGGTGCGAAGATGACAGAAAAAGAAGTGAAACTAACAAAAGATCAATTGGAAGCTGTTAAGGGCAAAGAGAACATCACCCCCTATCACCCGTGCACAGATGAGCAGGCATCTATATATGCTGTTTTGCTGACCTTACCGATTAGGATAAATGGCGTGTATTACGGCTTTCCTGGAAAGAAATAATTTTTTTATTATCCACAACCTCCCCTCGTAACTCTTTTTGGCGCCGTGTCAAGAACCACGCAGTGGTTCTTGATCATGATCGGAAATCTTGCGATTTCCGACATACGAGCGGCGTCTTCTTTTCCATTTTTATTCTATTCTATATGTTCCTGTGTCATAATCTTTTTATTCTGATGATGTTTTCTTATATTCACAGTGAGTGGGAATGGGCAATACACAACTTGATTATGAGGGCGTGTTCAGATTTCAGCATTTTCTGTACCGTCGCTATGGAATGCCGTTGAATGGAGATAGGCAGGAAAAGACAGAGACTCCTGAGAAGATTCTTCCGTTCTTTCATGAATTGGTATCCCGCGGGCTGAACAGTCATGTGTGTGTTGATCTTGGTGATATTGCTGCAGCTGATTTCTGTAAAGTGGAAGAGCATGGTGGAAGCTTGGATGTTTTTATATCTGGAGAGAGCGACTATGAAATCGGAAATATCCGTCTTGTTCCTGAGCGTATGGAAGTGGTTATGGACCCTGATCCGAGAAAGAGTTATGTTGCGGTTTTCAGAACGCCTAAAAATGGTATTGAGGAGGTTCATGGAGATCAGGCATTCGCTATTGATAAGAGGGTGAACTGCATGTTATTTTATCCGCATAATTCTTTGCTGATGAAGAAAGCGTATAAGGAAAAAGTTTTTGTTGACCTTGGAGTGCAGTTTTCTGCTCAGGAGTATAAGTCTGTTCCTTATGATTCCGGTAACTGGTATCATGCGATATTTGATCGTGTTGTGGATAAGGTGATTGGTGGTTTGGCAAGGCATTATCTGCACGCGAAGATCCAAGGGGTTGATGTTTCAGAGGGGGTGCCGATGCGTGGTTCGGGTGAGAGGCTTCTTAGTGAAACAGATCATCCGACAGTGTCTTTTGAGATTCAACGATCGCGCGGAATGAAAAAAGCGAGGGTTGAAAGGACTGTGCAGTTGCTTCTTGAAAAGCACGTTCCTTTCCATGCAGAGATATTCTCTCAGACTATGCCTAAAAGACTCACGAAAGTCTCAATCTTGTTTGATTTTCCTAAGCGATGTTAGTTTCTGTTGTCGTTATTTAATTTCGAAGCTTTTTTAATGCGTTCTCGGTTTCTCAGCTTGATGGAGAATCTGGACAAGTGGCGTCAGGCTGGGAAGATTGCAGCTGAAGCTTTAGAGTATGGCAGGACTTTAATCAAGAATGGCGCAATTATAAGGGAAGTCTGCGACAAAATTGACCAGAAAGTAATCGATTTAGGTGCAAAGCCTGCGTGGCCGTCTCAAATTGGTTTGGATTCTGTTGCTGCTCATTCTACTCCTGAGCATGATGACGTGTCTGTTTTTGATAATAATTTGGTTTGTTTGGATGTTGGCGCGCATGTTGATGGTTGTGTTGGCGATAATGCTTTGACAGTTGACTTGTCAGGTAAATATGGAGATATCATGAAGGCTTCTGAAGAGGCGTTGCAGGCAGCTATTAAAACGGTAAGAGTTGGCGCTACTTTGAGTGAAATTGGCAAGGCTATTCAGGAAGTTATTGAAGGTTATAAGTTAGTTCCAGTCAGAAATCTCTCAGGTCATGGAATTTCTCCGTGGGTTATTCATGATAAGCCGAGTGTTCCTAATTTTGATACGAAAGATATGAGGGCTTTGCAGGGTGATCAGATTATCGCGATTGAACCTTTCGCTACTAATGGCGCTGGCTTGATTTACGAGGCCGAGCAGGGTAATTTGTTCGCGTTGGTTAACAGCAGGCCTGTAAGGAGTCCTTTTGCGAGGGAAATCCTGACTTTCATAAGTGCGAATTACAAGAACTTGCCATTTACGACAAGATGGCTCATTAAACAGTTTGGTGTTGGCAAGACGAATCTCGCGTTGAATGAATTGATGCGTCTTGGCATGCTTCATGCTTATCCTCCTTTGATTGAAAAGAACAAGGGCATGGTTGCTGTTTTCGAAAAAACCATGTATGTTGGGGATAAAGTGGAAATTTTGACTAAGATTTAGTTTTCTCGATAAATGCGAGCACTCTTTTTTCTAGCGGTTGTTTGAAAATAAATAATCCAAGGCATCCTGCTTTCTCGTTGAGTATGTTTTGATAATCCTCTTCGCTGAGCGTTTCAACCTGTCTTATTTGTTCGCTGTCAGCGTCGAATTCTTGTTTTTCATCGCTGACTCTGATATGCATGCCTTGTGGGATTTGTTTTGTTGTTCGATATTGTCTTATTATTCTTTTATGCTCGATATAAGTCATTAGGTAATGGTCTTTTTTCGATAGAAGTCTGTTTTCGTCGTTTGTTATGTATACATTTTTTTCTGTTATATATACGCGTACTTCTTTCATGCTATTGCTTTTGTTAGTTGTCCTATTCTTGCAAGTGCGTTTTGTTCCAGGTCGTCTTTTGGTCCGCGGTGTTCCATGAAATGTTCTGCGGCGCGTCTGAAATAGAGTATTGCGAGTTGTGCTGCTTCTTTTTGTTTGGTGATTTCAAACAATGCGTCTGCGTACTTTCCAATGTCGTAGTCAAGCCGCGCTCTGTAGTTCGGGTCTGTGTTGTTTTGGTATTTCTGCGCGCTTTGAGCGTTGAATATTGCTGATCTGAGGAGGTCAATTTGTCTTTCTGGTGTTTTTATCGCGAGTTTTGCGGCTGTGTATTGGTATCGTGATGCGAAACTGTATTGTCGTGATGCGTGCTCGAAGTCAGAGCGTTGCAGCACATCTGCGCTTTTGGAAAGGTCGTCTGCTGCTTGGGCGAGGTTATTGATTCTGTCTGTTGCGAATGTGCTGTCTGCGAGTTCTTTGTGCGCGTCTCCTCGGAAACTTAGTGTGTATGCGGAAACGTTTGTTTTGTTGATTTGTTCTGCGAGTTTTATTGATTCGTTGTAGAAGCGGATTGCTTGTTCGAGAATGTTTTTTCGTTGCTTTTGCTCGCTGCTTCCTTCAATGTTTGAGAGTTTTTTGGCGAGGTTGAGCGCGCAATTTCCGGCATTGCAGTTTAGTTCTCCGATGATTTTTGTTTTTTCAAATGGAATGTTCATGAATGGTTCTGTGCACTTTTTTTGTTCGATTCTGTTTATGCCTTGAATGCTGTAGTCGAGCGCTGTTCTCCATGTTTGCTTGTCGTATTTCGCGCCTGCTTCTCTCACAAGTCTTTCGTTGTGGGCTTTGCTGGCAGTCATTGCTATGTGGTTTATGAGCGTGACCTTGATTTCTGCTAGTTGCTCAATTTGCGAGTATTTTGTTAGGAATGCTTCTACTTCGCGGATGCTTTCTGGCTGGCGCCTGTTTGCGGGCTCTGAAAGCCTTTGTTCTAGTGATCTAAGGTATGTAATGCTTGGTTTTTCCATGATGAAATAGGTGCAAAACTGGTGGTTATTATGGCTTTCGGCGCATAAAGAACACCACATTATTTTCCATATAAAAAATAACTCGTTTCTAACCACAAAATTTATAAGCAAAACGTCTTTATTTCATATCGAGAGGGAACTGATTTTATCGTCGATAAAACGTCCTAACATGACAAATCCATCAAAGACTGAGGAAGCTGCGAAAGAGTACGGTGCTGAGTCGATTCAAGTACTGCAAGGTTTAGAGCCTGTCAGGAAGCGTCCTGGTATGTTTATTGGTTCTACAGACATTAGGGGTTTGCACCATTTGGTTTGGGAAGTTGTTGACAACTCAGTTGATGAAGCATTGGCTGGTTTCTGTTCAAAGATTATCATTACAGTTCATCCTGATGGCCGTATAACTATCGAGGATAATGGTCGTGGTATTCCTGTTGGTATGCATCCTAAGTACAACAAGTCTGCTTTGGAGATGGCTTTGACCATGCTTCATGCTGGCGGTAAGTTTGAGAAGGGAGCTTACAAGGTTTCTGGTGGTTTGCACGGTGTCGGTGTTTCTGTTACTAATGCATTATCAGAATTTCTCGTAGCAAGGATCAAGCGTGAGGGTAAGTTGTGGGTTCAGGAGTACAAGCGCGGCACTCCGACTGGTCCTGTTAAGGAAGTTGGCGCTGCGACTGGTACTGGCACAAGTATTACTTTCAAGCCTGATGCGGAAATTTTTGAGAAGACTGAATTTGAGTCTGATATTATTATATCAAGAATTCGTGAGCTTGCTTTCCTGAATCGTGGCGTTGAGTTCGTCTTTACTGATGAGCGTACGAGCAAAACTGACACTTTCATGTATGCGGGTGGAATTAAGGAGTTTGTTGAGTTCTTGAACAAGTCCAAGAACAAGTTGCATCCTGTTATTTATTTTGAGAAGGAGAAGGATGACATTGTTGTTGAGATTTCTTTGCAGTTTAATGATTCGTATACCGAGACTGTTTTCACTTTTGCAAACAACATTAACACTCATGAGGGCGGTTCTCACCTGTCTGGTTTCAAGACTGCTCTGACTAGAGCTTTGAAGTCTTATGCTGATAAGCACGACTTAGCTGATACTGAGTTGACAAGTGAGGATTTCCGTGAGGGTCTTACCGCGGTTATTTCGATAAAAATTTCAAATCCTCAGTTTGAGGGTCAGACAAAGACTAAGTTGGGCAACAGCGAGGTCAAGGGTATCGTCGATAGTGTTGTCTACGACGGCCTAAGCACTTTCCTTGAAGAAAATCCTTCACATGCGAAACTCATTATTTTGAAGTGCGTTGAAGCTGCCAGAGCAAGAGAGGCTGCTAGAAAAGCGCGTGAGCTTGTCAGGCGTAAAGGTCTTTTTGAAGGTGCTTCTTTGCCTGGCAAGTTGGCTGATTGCAGTTCTAATGATCCTTCTAAGTGTGAGGTGTATCTTGTGGAAGGAGATAGCGCTGGCGGATCGGCAAAGCAGGGCCGTAATCGTGAATTCCAGGCAATTCTTCCATTAAGAGGTAAAATAATTAATGTGGAAAAGGCTCGTTTGGTTAAAGTTCTCAAGAATAACGAAATCGTGACAATTATTACTGCTCTTGGCACTGGTATTAGTGATGATTTCGATATTTCAAAGCTGCGTTATGATAAAGTAATTATTATGACTGATGCGGATGTTGACGGCAACCATATTTCATGTTTGCTTTTGACTTTCTTTTACCGTATGATGCCTGCTTTGGTTGAAGGTGGCAAAATTTATCTCGCCCAACCGCCGTTGTACAAGATTGAGAAGAACAAGAAGTCTCATTATGCGTATAATGATGCTCAAAAAGAGGAAGTTTTGAAGCAGATTGGCAAGGACGTTAACATTCAGCGCTACAAAGGTCTTGGTGAGATGAATCCTCAGCAGTTATGGGAGACAACTATGGATCCGGAAGTCAGGACTTTGAAAAAAATCACGATTGAAGATGCGGTTGCGGCAAATGAAATGTTCTCGATTTTGATGGGCGATGAAGTCGAGCCTAGAAAAGAGTTTATTCTGAAGCACGCGAAGGAAGTCAGAGAGTTAGACGTTTAATCTCGGCCTTTGTATTCGTGTGCTTGATGGCTGCCGCGTTTTTCTATGATCGTGTCAATCACTTCTTTTCTTATTTCTGCAATCTTATGTTTTTGCGTGAACTCTTTTATGTATTGCTTGTCAGCTTCTGATGGGGTTGGAGTGATAATCTCGCCTTTTTCTGTGAAATTTATTCGTTTTCCATCTTTTGTGATTGAGAATTGTGTTGTTATTTTTGTTGTTGCTATGCTATGCTTGTGTTTTGTCGTATAGAATTCTGCTCTAATAGAATAAGCTGGTTCTTTTGTTTCTATGGTGAATGTTGTGTTCATCCAGTTTTCGCCGTTTGACTGCGTGAATGGATCTGAAATGAATCCTTCCCATATGACGTCAGATATATCTGCTTCTATGCCTCTTTTTTGCAGTGTTGTTTTGAGGTCTTTTCTTATTCCTTCTTTTTGTTCATTGATTGTTTCTTGAGCGAGTTTGCTATATTCTGCGTTTATTTTTCGTCTTTCTTGTTCTTTTATCATTTCTTGCTTCAGCGTTTCCTCAAAGCTTTTTCTGACGCGCTCCATGGCAGCTTGGTTTTCTTCTTCTCGTTGTTTTCTTGTCAGACTCTCATTATGCTCTGTATCTTTGCGTTGTATGATTGAATTTTCGTATGTTTTCTGTTTGTTTTTTTCTGAAACATAGTGATCCACATACATTTTTGTTCCTGCTGTTGCGAAAAGCGTGAGTGCGACTGCAGTGAGTATTTTTGGCCAGGCTGGCATTTTTTCATTGTCGTCGTATTTGTCTTCAGGCAATGTTTTGAGCCTGTCTCTCAGGATTGCTGCTAGTTCGAATATTCCGTCTTTTCTGGATGCAGCGTCTCCTGATTCTTTGACGAGCGCTATTGCTTGTTCATAACTGAGGCGTGATCCGATTGGTGCCTTGATCACTTGAGGTCTGTAGACTGGCGGGTGAAGGTTTCCAAATGGGTCTATTGCCATCGGCTCAATTTCTTCTAGTGTTGTTCTGAAGAAATACATTCCTGTTTTTGGGAAATGCTCATTTTTGATCATTCCTCCTTCTTTGTTGCAGATGTATAATTCGTATGTTCCTGGGTTTTTGATGTTTAGAACGTGTGCTATGTCAAGTTGGAGGCCGACTTTTTTCGTTTCCTTTGTCAGGGTGTGCACTATCTGTCCTTTGTCTTCTTGTAATTCAACGAGTAGTGTGATGAGTTCTGGATCAGCGTGTGTTCGCTTTCCTGGAAGGATTTTTTGGATTATTTCGGATAGGCTCATGGTTTGATCTGATTATCTCCAATATTTGTTTATTTCGGTTGTTTTTAAGCCTTTCTATTTTTGACCACTTCTAAGTGACACTGCGAACATCTCCACAATCTTTATAAACCCCTCCCTTGTTTCTCGACTGTATGGCCAAGGGGACTAAAGCAGCAGCAGTTGTCATCAAGAAGAAGCGTTGGGTTCCAATCCACGCTTCAAAGCTGTTCAACGAGCAAGTGATAGGCGAGTCTTATGTAGGCGAGCCTCAGGAGCTTATTGGCAGACATGTCACGGTCAGCTTGATGACTCTTACTGGAGATCCTCAAAAGCAGTCTACAAGTGTTTCTTTCAAGATTACCGGCATTGTTGAGAACAAGGTTGTTTCTGAGCTTATCGGTTACCAGATTGTTCCTTCTGCTGCCAAGAAGATGATGCGCAGGCAGAAGAGCAAGATTGAGGATTCTTTCATTGTTGAAACATTGGATAAGAAGCTTATTCGTGTCAAGCCGATAATCGTGACGCGTGGAAGAACTACGCATAATGTTCTTTCGACTATGAGTAAATTGCAGCGCGCTTATATTGCTAAGATGATTTCAAAGATGGACTTTGATAGTTTTGTCAAGGATGTCATTTTGAAGAAGATGCAGTACGGTCTTGCTCAATTGTTGAAGCGTTTGTATCCTGTTGGCGCGTGTGAAATTCGCCAGATAGAATTCATTCCTGTTGAAAAAATCAAGGAGCTTGGTTTGAAGGTTACTTTGCCTCCTGATAATCTTCCTGAATTGCCGAAGAAAGAAGTTAAGACAGAAAAAGAGAGTGCGAGCGAATCAACTGAACAGGCAGCTCCTGTTGTGCAGGCTGATGAGTCTGCTGAATCCGAGTCTGCGTAATTCTTATGTCGCTAGACAGACTAGTTCTCACCAGTGTGGCAAGCGTTGCTAACTTGTGCAATGAAGTTTTGCATGGTGATCCGAGTTCTTTTAGCAAGGAAGACAGGCAGTACGCAGTTCAGTACATTCATGGATTGAAGGATATGCTGGTGCAGGAGAAATCCGGAAAGCCTGTTGTCGTTCCTGAAAAATTCAGGGAATTGGTCGGGTATTTCAGCAATTATTTCATTCAGAATGCGGCAAAACGAAATAGCGATTTTCATGGTTTGTGTAATAAAATTTCTCTGCATTCTCTTTTGGCAGGAGGTTCTGGGTTTATTTTCAGCAATCGGTCTGCTGGAAAAGTCATCATGGGTGCGGGTTTTGGATGTTTTTTGCTGTCTGAATTTTTCAGGTATGTGATGAATGGTGTTGTCAGCCAGAAGGAAGCGGATGTTAGAAGTGATTTTCAGCATATTTTAAATCCTGAAACAGGTGATGATGTGTGGAAGAAGGCGATTTCCAAGATTCGTTATGATCCAAGGCATTATCTTGTGAATGGTAAATGGTATGAGTGAGCTTATAGGTCATGGTGCGGAAGCGAGGCTGTTCAAGGTAGACGGCAGAGTCGTGAAGGAGCGTCCTGTGAAGGGTTATCGTTTGCCGGTTATTGATCAGAAGCTCCGCGCTCAGAGAACGAGAAGGGAAGCGAAAATCATGGAGGCTTTGAAGAAAATAAATGTTCCTGCTCCTATTTTGCTGAAAGTTTGCGATGAGTCAATGAAGATTGACATGTCTTTTATTGATGGTCCGAAAGTCAGGGATGTTATGTCTGTGAAATTATCAAGGGAAATCGGTCAAAAAGTAGGTCTCTTGCACAAGAACGACATCATTCATGCAGACCTTACTACTTCAAACATGCTTCTGAAGGACGGCCAGATTCACTTGATCGATTTCGGCTTGAGTTTCGTCAGCAAGAA
Organism: uncultured Methanosarcinales archaeon; assembly: GCA_964617195.1. Lineage (GTDB taxonomy): Archaea > Nanobdellota > Nanobdellia > Woesearchaeales > ARS49 > CABMGU01. Next base: position 10,069 of record CAZTVK010000003.1, read on the forward strand.
AGTTGAGGACAAGGCAGTTGACTTGCACCTGTTAGATCGCGCGTTGGAGAGCAAGCATCATGATATTCATCAGGATTGTATGAAGGAGATTTTTGATGGTTATCGTGAGGCTAATCCTGAGTCGGATGCTGTTTTGAAGCGTCTTGAGACTGTTGAAAAGCGCGGCAGGAATAAGAAATAATTTCATTCTAAAGGCTCGATTTTTCCGTTGTGGAATACTGCGAATGAGTATTTGATTCCGCCTGCAGCGTTTATTTCCGCCACTGCTATATCAAGTCCGATTTTTTCATCTGCTGCTGGCGCGCATGCGATTAAGAAGATGAGTAAAAGCCACCCGTGTGTTTTCATTCAGAGCAGAAGGATATTTAAACTTTTAAACAGTTCTGTTATCTAGAAGAGGTGAATGATATCTTATTTGTTGATATTCCTGGCTGGATTGGCGCTGTTCTTATTGTACTAGCGTTCTGGTTATTAACCCATAAAGTAGTGCACTCGCATTCGCGCGCGTATCTTTATCTGAACTTGATTGCTGGTCTGTTGCTTGGTTATGATGCCTACACTCATCAGACGTACGCCGGTCTATCAATCAACATAGTCTGGATTGTTATCGCATTGTATGGTCTTGGCTGGGCGCATAAGCGAAGGCCGCCAAAGCTGAAAAGATAATTTTTTTACTTTCTTGTTATCAACTGATGGCAATTTTGCAGAAGGTGTTAGTTAGTTGGCTTTTTTCCGGTCAGGCAGTGGTTGCAAAAGTCTGATGGCGTCATTTCTTTGTAGGCTGCTCCGTTGAAAACGCCGCGGTGGACTTTGTCTTCTAGAAGTTTTCTGTTGCCGTCGCAAAGTACGTTGAAGTATCCTTTCATTGATATGTACCGGACAGAATCTGCGCCGATGTATTTTTTGATTTGCGTGATGTTTCTGTTTCCTGCAGCCAATTCTGCTGGTGTTTTCATGTCCACGCCATATGTGCATCCGTATTTTATCGGCGGTGTGCAGCTTAGCAGGTAGACTTCGCGTGCGCCTGCTTCTAATAGTTTGCGCACAATGATGATCGCGTTTGTTCCGCGTACAATGCTGTCGTCTACAACAGCTACGCGTTTGCCTTCTACAATTCCGGGCAGTATGACGAATGCTCGTTCTGCTTCGTCTTCGCGAAGTTCTTGTCTTTCTTTCAGGAAAACTCTGCCTGCGTACCTGTTTTTTTCTATGGCTGTTTTGTATTTTTCGAGTTTTCCGATTGTCTCTGCAAAGGAGCGAGCCATCTCAAGTGGGGAATTTGGCACGTATGTTACTACATCTATCTTATCCCACAGGTCTTTGTTTTCTTCGGCTAATTTTTTGCCGAGGTGATGTCTGATGTCGTTTATGACTCGTCCGTAGATTACGCTTGATGCTCTTGAGAAATATGGAAATTCAAAGTGGCACAGTTTGCTTCCTGAGCGCATTATTGGCTTCCATGAAATGACGGTGTGTTCATCGACAACTACTAAATCTCCTGGGTTCAAGTCTGTTATTGCTCTGTATCCGTTGTTTTCCAGGGCATTGCTTTCTGATGAGAAAGCCACCATGTTGTCTTTGAATCCGATCAGTCCAGGTCTTATTCCGAGAGGGTCCTTAAAGGCAAAAAGGTAATTCCTGTTTTTGTGATTTAATGTCCCAACGCAGAAATAACCGCCAGATACTTTTTCCAGGACGTTTTTAACAGATTTTTTTAGCTTATCTTCAAACATTTCTTCTTTAGTGTTATTCCAGCCGTCGATCAGAGTGTAAAGAATGTGCTCAATGTCATTTGTTGATTTGAACTTGAATCTGTTTTCCAAGTCTCTGCCCAGTCTTTTTGCGTTTTCAACATGTCCATTGTCGCCTATTCCAAAAATGCTTCCATCTTCAGCTTTTGAATAAAATGGCTGGGCGTTTTTGTTGCCAGAGCCTCCAAACGTGCGGTATCTGACGTGTCCAAGGCCTACATTGCCGATAAGCCGTTCAAGAACTCCTTTGTTTGGGTCAAAGACATCGCGCACTAGTCCTGTTTTTTTGTGCAGGTGTACTTTGCCTTTTTTTTCTATCGTGCAAATGCCAGCGGTATCCTCGCCTCTGTGCTGCACTTCTTGGCTTAATTTTGCCAATTCAGGGCTTACAGAGTCCTCTTTGCTGATCACCCCTACGATTCCACACATGTGATTTGGAACTAATGTGGCATATTATAAGCATTTGTTGTCCAGAAAATAATTGTTAAATTATATGTCTGTGAGAAAATTGTCTGCAGGCGTTATTGCGTTATTATGCCGTGTTTTTGGAGTTCTTGTTTCCACATTTGTCCGATTTTCACGACGTCTCCTGAGAATTTAGACGAGACTTTGTATGTTTTCTTGTAAAGGTCGTAATCGATCAACCCCATTGCTTTCATTGGCGTTAATATTCTGTCGTAGAATTGTCTTTTGTTGTATGATAATTTTACTTTTTTGCCTTTATATGGCGGTTCGTCGAGGACGCATTCGTATTTTCCGTCGTGCAATTGCGTCGCGAATAAGCTCATGTCTGTCTTCGAAATCTCTCCTTTTCGCGCTACCATGAATCTGATTAGTTCTTTTGCTACAATTTTTTGCTGGTTAGTTGAGAAAATTACTTCGTAGATGTCTTCCGGTAAGTTGAATCTGTCAAATAAGATTACCATGTTGTTATACCACTCCCAGTGTGGTTTAACGGAACTCAGTATATAAAAGTTGTGTTTTAACCTACTGTTGTGGGAATGATGTTTTATTTAAAGCCTTCATCGTCGATAAACATGCTTTAAACCAAAACCTTTAAATATAACCAACTCTATGCTAGTATACAAAAATGTGACAATTGGTAACTTCGGTGCACCAGTTGTCACGTGGTGATATTGCGCCAAAAGCGCAGTTGATGTATACCGTGAGGGAAAAAGAGGCTTTGCAGATAGTATTAACAGACTTTCATAATCAGAGGGCTCTCCACTGTTTCTTTCCCATAAACCACCCCCCAAAACCCACAAAGACTTGGAGAGCCTTTCTTTCCTCTCACAATCGCAAAAGCGATTTTGATGACCATCAAAAATCGTATTTTTGAGGTTTAACATAATACAGACGGAGGTAGAAAAATATGGATTTCCTCGTAAAGAGTGCATTGGCGAACGAGCAGCCTAAACAAGAAAGCTACGACTTTGGTCAGGCTAACATCAAGGTCATTGGAGTTGGTGGTGCTGGCAATAATATGGTCAGCTGGTTGTATAAGAAAGGAATTAAAGGTGCAGAAATTATTGTCATTAACACTGACAAGCAGCACGTTGATATTTCTGAAGGTGACAAGAAGTTCATGATTGGCAAGGATCTCACGAGAGGTCTTGGCTGTGGTGGCTTCCCGCAGAAGGGAGCAGAAGCGGCTCAGGAATCTTTGATGCAAATCAAGGAAGCTTTGCGCGGTTCAGATATGGTTTTCGTCTGTGCTGGTATGGGCGGCGGAACAGGTACAGGTGCAGCTCCAGTTGTTGCAAGTATTGCGAAGGAGATGGGCGCTATCGTTATTGGTACTGTTACTATGCCATTCAGTATTGAGCGTGCTCGTATCGACAAGGCAGAGTTTGGATTGCAACAGTTAAGGCAGGTGTCTGATACTGTTGTAGTTATTGACAACAACCGCCTCGTGCAGATTGCGGGTAATCTTCCGGTTCAGCAGGCTTTTGCTGTTGCTAACGAGCTAGTCTCGACTATGATTAAGGGTATTGTTGAAACAATCGCAGTTCCTTCTCTGGTCAACTTGGACTATGCTGACGTTAAGGCTATCATGACTCAGGGTGGCGTTGCTGCTATCGGTGTCGGTAGTTCTGATACTAACAACAGAGTGGATGAAGCAGTGAAGGGCGCTTTGGCGAACCCATTGCTTGACATCTCATACAAGGGAGCAACTGGAGCGTTGATTCACGTCTGGGGCGGTCCTGATATGACTTTGGAAGAGATCAACCGTGTTGGTGAACTGGTCACAGAGAGTATGGATGAGGATGCTAACGTTATCTGGGGAGCCAGAGTCAGCGAAGAGATGAAGGGCAAGCTTATGGTGATGACTATTATTACTGGTGTCTCTTCACCGTGGATTCTTGGCAAGTCAGACCCTCGCAGGGCATCTGTTCAATCCCAACGCCTCAATTCCGATTTAGGAATTGAGATGATTTAATTTTTTTTTCTTATGCAATTACCGGATGATTTCAAGGCTGAAGCCGCGTACCGCAGTCGTATAGCAGATAAAGCGGATTACAAGTGGTCAGTTGCTGTTGTCGATATTCACCGTGTGTCTGATACGGATCGTTTTCTTGGAGACTTGAAGGAGTATGTTAGAAATTATGACAGGCATGTTCCTTCTGATAAGATAATGCGTGGGCAGCTGCCGAATGAATTGTTTTTGTTGTTGCGCGGTACCGAAGATGAGTGTTTATGGATGCTTTCCGGGTTTTTTGGCGGTCCTGGTATTCCATCGCGTCTGAAAGATAACGACTTGATCGCGCGCGTTGGCGTGTGCCAGTATGAGCGGGGAAAAACTCCTTTGGAGCTTGTTCAGAAAGCGTATGTGTGTCCAATGTTATACCAGATAGGAAACGTTCAGGCTCCGCGGGTAGAGTCTGGGTTCGTCATTCCAGAAATCGAGAGGATTTTTTTTGAAAATGGAATTATCAGATAAGCTAAAGGAAGAAACGGGTCAGCGTGCAAAGTTGGCAGATGCCACTAAAGATTTGCCGTCTAGCCAGCGCTATGCTTGGTCTTTGGCAGTCATTCATCTGAGTTATGTTTCTGATTATTCTGGTTTTGTTGGTTTGTTGCAGGAGCATGTTGGTTTGTTGCAAAAGCACGGTAAGAGGTATGATGGGCATTCTCCTCCTGATATTCTTGTTGAGGGAAGCAAGCCTGATGAATTGTATGTTCTCCTGTATGGTCCAAAGGCAGATGCATTGTCGACATTAGATGGATTTTTTAATGATCTTGATCGTTTGCAGCCTGGCAAATGGATTGTTGGTGCCAGAGTCGGCGCTAGTGAATACAGTGCTAAGTCAACAGTGGATTCGATGATTGATTCTGCAAGAAAAAGGCCTGGCAGACGCGAAATTGGTAAAGTGCCTGGTGTTTATTCTCCGCCTGCTTTGACAGGCGGTCTTGAAAGGGTTAAATAAAATGTTCAAATGGTTGTATTCTCTGCACACACCTCCCTCTCCTCGCAGAGAGCGGGCTGAATCTTCCCAAGGAATGTCATTTCTTCAGTACGTAAATTCGCAGATCAGCGAGCGAAAGCCGTTTTCTCTTGTTCACATTCTTGTTGATTCTGGTGAAGTTGAAAAAGTGCAGAAATTGGTTGATGGGCATTCTTCTGGCAATAGTATTGGTGTTATTGTTCCGGTCGGCAATGAGCATAATGTATATTCTGCGCTTGAAAAGCTTGCGCGTGCATCTGTTGAAACGCATGTTCGTATTGGCTCAACTTCATATGATCCTGCTGAACGAAAGCTGGCATACTTGCCTCCTGAAAGGCGGGGAAAAGCCGAGCCGGAATACACGCATTTGTCTGCTGGTGATTTGCTGGCGCGTGTGCAAAGAAGTTATGTGCATAAGTCATATGGGAAGGCAGCACCAGCGACCGGAAGAGCGGTTTCTCCTCAATTAGCGTCGCAATAGTATTTCTTGGAAAGGTATATTCTGCCGTATAATTGTTACTTTCTGATAGTTAAAATGAGCAATGTTTATATAGTCTGAAAGCAAATATATCTTAGCGGATGGGGGAGTGTATGGATATGACTTCGCAGGCGATAGGGGAGTATGCAAGATTTCTGATTAATCACTCTTTAAACCCGTTGCCAGCGGCCAAGGTTGTTCGTGAAAAGCCTGATTCTTCAAATCAGTTGCCTGTAGACAAAATTGACGCTGTTAAGTTTTCAAGCACGTTTTTCTCAAATACTGCTGCTGCAGTTTCTGCATTGGAGAAAGTTATAGATGCGAATCTTGATCGTTCTGGAAAAGTGCCTTTTGCAGATGAGGTGTATGCCAAATTCATTCTGACAGCCCACGGTGAGACAAACGCAAACACAACTGGAAAATTAACAGGACATTCCGGCGGAATGCTCAATGAGAAGGGTGATAAATCTGCAGAGGGGCAGAAAGCAGCGGTTGTCGAGCAGCCTTATATGATTGTTAGCAGCGATCTTCCGCGTGCAATCCATCACGCATTGGTCAAATTTGCAGTTTTGAGCGCAGACGAGACGAAAGCTCTGGAAGAAATAGGCAAGAAGGTCGATGCGAAAGAAAAAGCGGATGAGGCAGACTATTATGGCTTGGTTAATTTGGCTCTGGATCATGGAATAATCCCAACTCCTCTTGCGCGGGCGCAAGATTATGGCAGATTGGAACTGCATCCGGAAAAGTTCGAGTTGATAGATGGTGCAAAGAAGAAACATACTGCGGAGACCTTGGATGGTTTAGTTAAAAAATTCAAAGAACTTGAAAAATCAAAAAATCTGGGCGAGCAAAAGCCAGCGTTAATAAAATTCTTGAATGATTTTAATTCTGCAAACGAGTCTGATCAAGATTCGCTCAGGAGATTGTATGAGTTGGCATTGGGCCGAAAGGATGCTACTGAATACCGCAGTCATGAGAATTTGCCTGAAGACGAAAATCGCCCTCTATTCTATCATCGTGTGGATGCATTGTTATCTATTTTTGAAAGAAACAAAGAGAGGCTGAAGAGCAAGCAGGTTGAGATTGTTGCTCATAGCGGTTTTGTTGATGTTGCTCTTGAATATTTCAGGCATAACAGCAAAAAGGGTGAATTCCATTTGGTGCCCAGGCCCAAGCTTGATGTAAGAGGCGAGACGGTTATTGTCAAGGTCAATGAGAAATTTGAGTATTTGAATGATCCTTTGTTACTGAAAAAGATACGCGAAGACTCTGAAAAGGTCGGCATAAGGCAGAGAGAGGCTTCTTTGGATGAGGGAATAAGGAACAAGAAGAATTCTATGATTCCTGTTGAGCTTTTAGGATTTAAGAAAGAGGAGCGTGGGAATTACAAGTCTTATCCGGTCTCTCTTGATGATATTTTGAAATCCGATAAGCCTGTCCTGCTTTTGGGTAATTTCGGTCAGGGAAAATCCACTGCGGCCGTGGAATTGGCTGAGCTGCTTAACTCTGATAAGGAGCATGATGGCAAAAAGTATAAGGACGCATACGTTCCAGTGTTCTTGACTGCAAGGGACATTAATTACGAATTGCCTAATAAGTTAGGAGATGATCCATCTAAAAACAATTCTGAAGTTTTAAAACTGTTAAGCCAGGAAGTGCCAAAACTGCCTATTGCATTAAGAAAGGAATATACGCCTGTTTTCATCATTGACGCTCTTGATGAGCTTTCTTCTGACATTAGAGAAAGTGTCATGTACGGAGTGCGTAAATTGCTGCTTACAGAGTGTGAAAATGCAAAAGTTATTGCTACGTCAAGGTTCACTGGTTTTGACCAGTATGAGAATGAGGGATTCAATACTTTCCATGTGGATCCAAATGCAGTCATACATAACCTTGATCTTTATTTGTCAGGCAGGATTGTCGATACGCAAGGCAAACCAGATCCACAACGTTTGAAAGAATTCAAGGAATTCCTGATGAGGCAGGATGATGGAGTTAAAACCAATTATCTTCTAGTGCATTTCCTTTCTAACTTGTATGCCAAGAATCCTAATGAGTTGGGCGATTTGAACAAACCTTTATCCGAAGGAGATATTTTGATAAGAGGAATTGAGCATGCTTTGTGGGATCATAAAGTTCCAAAAGGAAAGGTTACTGGAAGACAGAAGCCTTATGGTGCTCAGTCAACAACTGCAAATCAACCTGTAACGAGCTATGAGAAAACCAGAGAAGATTCTCTTAAGGATTGGATGGGTTTCTTGCAGAAAGTTGCGGCATATATGACAGTTCACAATACCAGCACTATTGATCGCAAAGGGCTTGAAGAGGTTCAAGGAAACTGGACTATTGCTGATTATCTTTCCAAATCAAAGGTGAAATAAATGTTTTCATCCGGAGCAGGCGATCTGGAATCTGCCTTGCGGGATGTTGAACCAATTCTTCGTGGCAATGGCGATTCTCAATTTACTCATCCGTCTTTTAGGGAGATTTTGGCTGCAAGACAGTTCGCAGATGAGATTAATTCTGGAAAACTATCTGTGAGGGATGCGTATATGAGTCTGTGTAAAACAATAGATTGGTTTCCAAAATTAGGGAATTTCACGATTTTGTGGCCTAGCTTGAGACTTGTTTTGAATCACCTGCCTTCTATGCTTGATGATAAAGCGGCAATTGAATTAATTAACACCATCAGTGAAACTTATTTCTCTTTAAAGGACAGAATCGAATCTTTTTCAGTGCGCGATCTCCAACTTCCAGTTTTAGACGACCTTGAGCTCTGCGCGAGATTCATCGGAGACCATCCTTCTTTACATTCTGATGAGAGAGTGAGGCAAATAATAGATGTCTTAATGGAAGTAGTTTATGAAAATTGTGAAAAAAAAAGCTCATTTGAATATTGCGAAGATCCCCTTTATAACCTGGCAGAAGATGCTTTGATTAAAACAAAAAGCAGTTATGCCGCAACGAAATTATTGGAGTTTAACATTTTTTTAGGGCACCTAAGTGTGAGGGAGTATTCTTCTCATTGTCAAGAGAACTTGAAACTGAGAGCGAGTATAGCGCTGGAAAGTATTGTCAAAAAAGGGGCCAAAATCTATGAAACGGTTTTGATTAAAAGTTTTCATCCTCTAGATCTCAAATGTTTGAATTCTAGTGACATTAGTTTCTTGCTGGACTATGGCGGTATTAAATCATTTAGGCACGTTATGGAAATGTTGGCCGCCAGTGATGATTTGTTAGGTCTTGGCTTTGGCAACGAAAGAGACTTTTTTGGTTTTCTTCTACAGGGCATTAAAAAATACGAATTTGAGCCGAAAATGATTGGTCATTTTAATAATGTGGTTTCAAAGTGTGCATCAAATAATTTTGTGATGAATAATTACCATAATTCTCTATCTTCTTTTGCAAAATTCTTTAAACCACTTTTCGGGAAAGATCTGTATGATTATTTGGCAGCAAAAGGCATTCAATTTTTTAATTCTGAGGTGTATACGCCGAAATGAGCTCGCTTGATAATCTTTTAACTGAAGTTGGGCCGATACTGGCTTCTTCTCAGTTCACGCATCCGTCTTTTCGGGAAGTGTTGGTTGCAAAGCAGTTTGCTGAGGAGATTAATTCTGGAAAACTATCCATAATGGATGCTTATGTAAGAATAATATCAGCGGGTGGTAGTTGGATTATTCCAAATTTTAGGCCTGTCGTAAATCACATGGTTGAATTACTGCGTGAGGAAAAGGCATTAGAACTGGTTGAATGGGCTAGTCACATTGCCGTATTTTTCAGTAAAAGTGATCTAACAAAGTTCCGTAAGTCATCTGTAGGTTATTTTGATTGGATTGTGGAGGATTTGGTGATTTGTGCAGAGTTCATCGGGAGGCACCGATGGGCAGACGCTGAGGGACACAATCGCGCAAAAGATGTCATCGATATCTTGGGTGAGGTGTACAATGAATGTACGCCTAAATGGTCCAGCGACGAGCACGGTCCCATTTATGAACTATATCAGCGCGCATTTCACGGCTTAAATCAAGCAAAAAGCAGTTATGCGAATAGACATCTTAATGTGCGCTTAAATGCAATGATTACATCCAGCGCAATGCTTAGTTCTGATCCAGATAGGATCAAAGAATTCTCAAGAAGTACAGTTCGTAACCTTGGTGTAGACAGGCCTTTGGAAGCCTTGCTAGAAGGCCTTTGCATATTTACTGGTGATGGGCTTCCAGAATTCACGTCAGGATACTTGAGAACCATATTGGAGGTTATTAAGGAAGGCGGTTTTAAAAAAGAGCATATTCAGCAGTTCAATGAGGAGATTGAAAGATTGCAGAATGGTGCCGAGTTCATTAAGGTTTATCGTTTTGCTCTCAAAGAGTTTGCCAAAGACCTGAAGAATTCAGGCGCTGAGATTTATGATGTTCTAGAGAAAAATAAAACTCATTTCTGGGATTATTGGATGGTGTATAAGCCAAAATGAGCTCGCTTGATGGTCTTTTGAATGAAGTTGGACCGATTCTGGGCTCTTCTCAGTTCTCGCATCCGTCTTTTCGAGAAGTGTTAGCAGCAAGACAGCTTGCTGACGAGATTAATTCTGAACGACTGAGCGTTAAGCATGCTGTCCATTCTTTGTGGCTTTATGATCCGATGTGGGATGCGATGGCTGCACAAGACAACAGCGGCTATTGTGACGATCTTCCTTACGGGTGCTATTTTGAGCCTAAAGGCCTGAGGTCGGAATGGAGACCAGCTTTAGCTCACTTGGCTGGAATGTTAAACGCGGATAAGGCACGGGAATTTGTCGATGTTGTGGGAGATTTTCATAAGGATAACATCAGTAGTATCATGAGAGAACCTTCAATTCATGGGCGTAGTGTTGTTCTTGAGGATTTTGCGCTTTGCGCAAGATTTATTGGAGAGCATCCAGCATTGCACGAAAATGAAAGAGTGAAACAGATTTTGGATGGATTGCTAGGAGTGGCAGGTCAATGCAGCACATCACCGGGGCAGTCTTCTATAGATGAGCGTTCTCGTTCTGCAAAGACTGCTTTAAGCATTACGAAAAGCAGCTATGCGGCCATGGGATTGATTAATTACATTATCTCGTGTGGGCACGAATTTCATGGCGAATATGATTATAATGCGCAAGATGGTTCTAAAGATGAAGCCATTAAAGCGGTTGATGCGCTGGTAAAATCAGGCGTTAAAATAGACGAAAATTCTTTGATAAAAAATATCTGTCGCAATTCTGATTTAAATAAGGCTGACTTCGTCATGTTGAATCGTTTTTGTGGTATTAAGTCGATCGAGCATATTATTAAGGCGTTATCGCGAGATGATATTTTCCGGAAATTTGGAAGAGGGTCGACAGTCTATTATGAATGCATCAGTGTTGCTCTAAAAGAAATACAATCTCAGGGATTTAAACCAGAACTTATTGTCAGTTTCAATAATACAATCACTGAAGCACAGAATGGAACCTTGATGTATGAATACCATCATGCCCTTTTCGATTTCGCGAAACATTTCAATTGGGCATATTCTACTGACTTATACAAATTATTGGAAAAGAATAAGATGCAGTTTTGGGATTATTGGATGGTGTACAAGCCGAAATGACGCTCAATGATATTTTGAATGAAGTTGGATCAATTTTGCATGGCAAGGATGTTTTCCAGTTCTCGCACCCTTCTTTTCGGGAAGTTTTGGCTGCTCAATATTTTTACAATTGTATCGCAGAAAAAAATGCACTGGCTTTATCAGTCAAAATATCTAAGAAAGTTTTGGAATTTATTGCTGATATGAATCCTCCAGCAGGTCCACTTTATGACTTTATTCATTCAACACGAAATATGACTGCTAAAGAGTGTGGTTTTTTAGGCGGAAACAGCGCCACTTTACTGGGAATGATTGGTGAGGATTTGCGCGGCAAGGACTTTTCAAACACAAACTTACGTGAGGCTGATTTAAGTGATCTGAATCTTGAAGGAATGATCTTGAAAGGTGCCGTTATTGAAAATGCGTCGTTTGATTATAGCAATTTGTGTGGTGTTGATATGCGCGATATAAAAAATCCACGAGCTTCATTTCTCGAAGGACCGTTGGATCCTATGTTTTTTGAGGGAGAGAGCATATATGTGGTAAATCCTCTTGGCAGTCTGATTGAGTGGAATTTTGAGCATGGTGAAGTTAGGAGGATAAGAACTGCTGCCGATCCTAATATTCCGATAAAAAGACAGCTTAATTGGGCAAGGGAATGGTTAGTTGAATTGATTGATGGCATTCCAACAGTGTATGATTTGAAATCCGGAAAGAAAACTTTTATTGATGGTATATCGAACTTGAAAGAAGTTTCTGAATTGGCATTTTCATATGATGGAGATTATTTGGCAGCTGCACAGTACTTTGAAGAGTTATTTTATTCTAAAGTTACATTAACTGATCTTCGTGGTCGTAGAGAAAAATTTGAATTAGTGCTTAAGGAACCATCTCATTCGGAACCAGGGGTTTTCAACTATGGAAAAGTTAGTAATCTGAACTTCTGCTTCAGGTATTTTGCATGTGATACATACAGTGGCAGAGGAGATGAATCAGTTCTGGCATCTACACAAGTCTTTGAGCGCGTGCCGTATGGTGGTTGGGAGCATCTTTGGGAACTGAATTCAAATCAAGATCGTGAGGAGTTTAGATCCAGAAGCGTTTTTAGCCCCAATTCAAATCACATTGCTGCACATGAGGTTATTTACTCATTGAAAGACGACAGTCATATTAATTTAAGAGATGAGATGAGAAGATTGTCTATGGTAGAATATTCCTCTAGTGGTCTATTTGAGCTTCCATTCTATTCATTAAAGCCACATTTTTTCTCTTTTGACAATAGGTATCTTGTTATGTCTGGATATCCTGATGAAGGCCAAACGAGAATAGTTTCATACGATATGAAAACAAACAAGATGTCTGATCTATATTGTACTAAGTATCGTCCGGGTCCGGGTGATTTAATGCATTCACTAGATGGCGAACGTGTTGCTTTTACTGGTGTAAAGAGAAATTCAGCAGATATCGTCATTGCAGTTTGTTCTATTGATTTTAAGCGCAATCAACTTGTTCCGTTATATGAGCTTAGCGGTGCGTCTCTGAGGAAACCAATATTTGAGGTCTAATTCTCCAGCGCCATCCTTAATTCAGTCATATCAAGCAGTATTTCGAGTATTTGCGTGAGTCCGCCCAAGATGACCAGTTCTTCTTTTGAGAAGTCTTTGATTTTTGAGAAGAAGTTGTTTCTGAGTTTGTCTCTGTCTTCGTTTAAGCTTGCTACTTTTTTTATGTCGTAGCTGTAGAACAGGTCGTAGTATGCTGTTATGGAGTTTCTTATGTCTTTTACGACTTTGGTTGTTTTTGGGCTCATCTCGTAATTGTTTTTAGTGATGTAGCGTGATGCGTTCTTGACGAAATCGTCTATTTTGCTGAGGTATTGTATTATTGCGAAGTAGAATGTTGTCTTTTTCGCGTCAGGATGCCCGAATTTGTTCAATAGTCGTAAAGAGTAGTTGACGAATTTTTTGATGTTTGTGTGGTGGAATTCTATTGATTCTAATGTGTTCATGTCGTTCTTTTCTATTCCTTCGATGAATGAGTCCATCATTTCATTTAACAATCGGTAAACTCGTCTAAGGATCGTGTCGAATTCTTCTCTTGTTTCGCTCGTTATTCTTTTTATTGAGAATGATTTTGATGATGAGCTTAGGACTTCTGAGCCTACAAATCTGCTTGTCCATTCGTGGACTACTTTTGAGACTGGTACGTGCTTTCCTGTTCGGTGGTGTGGTGTTGATGCATCGTTTGTTGTGACATTTATGTCGTTGTATCCATATCTGTAAAGCCCTTGTATGAGTGTGCCAATAGACGTCCTGTCCAGGTTGCTTACGTCAATGGTTATGGCGTCCTCGTTTAGGACTTGTGAGACGTTAGAAACCACTAGGTGGCTTCCTTGTTCTTGCACGTCTAACTCGCTTCCTGGCTTTACGCCGCATCTTACTGTCCATTTCCTGGGTAAAGTGAGGGTTAGCGTGTTATTCCCCTGTTTTATGACCTTTCTGCGCATCATACTATTAGAAGGCCAAGTACTATTTAATAATTTCGTACAATAGTGTAATAGTGAAGGATATATTCAATAGTCACAAAAGATATATTTTTCTCAGGCTGGTTTATTCTCATGGGATCGGCAACTGCTAATGGAGTCAGGTATTTCAGGGACGCAGAGATAAGGAATGGAGAGCGTTGGATTTATTCTGCTGATTTTAACGTAAAAGACACAGTTAACCCTCATCGTGTGGATGAAGAGGTTGACGACATTCTCAAAATCTCCAATGCGGGAGGAATTACTGTCATTCTAGCTCATGAAGGCCGTTATGGCAAGACAAGAAGCCTGGAATTCGTGTCAAACTATCTGTCAGAAAAGCTTCACCGTAAAGTGCACTATTACGACAAGCCGATAACTGATGCCGCAATTGGTTTTATCGGAAATTTGAAGCCTGGCGAGATTGCTTTGATGGGCAACACGAGATTTAACGAGGGCGAGGAGCGAAACGCTCCCGAACTTGCCTATTTGTGCGCTCACATGGGTGACAATGCAGTCATAGGCGGTTTTGGCAAGGCTCACAGAATTAATGCCTCAAATGTCGGCATTCTTGATTATCGTAAAGGCTATCTTTCATCAAGCCAGGAGCAGCAGATGGAGAAGATTCAGCGCTGGAGCGGGCGCAGTAAGGATTATTCTGTCGCAGTTATCGGCGGAATGAAAAAGGAAAAGATCACAGAAGGACTTTCTGGCTTCGCGAAAATTTATGACCATATTATTCCGGGCGGCATAGTTCTGAACACGATTCTGAAGCTAGAGCACAAGTACATCGGCAGTTCAAAAATTGATGACGATGGAAAGACGTTTGAAAAAGAAGTCAAGAGTGCGCTCAAGAAATATTCTAAAAAAATAATTATTCCTAGAGAAGTCATTGTTGCAAGTAAGACGGATAAAGGATTCGAATATGTTGGCAGAGTCAATATTTCTCATGGTGATCGTGTTCCTGATGGCTGCATGATTGTCAGTTATGTCATGCCTTCTGATGCGATATTCGCGCTTGCCAAGGTCGCTCAGGAGAAAGGTCGTCTTGTTGTTGCCGGAACGCCTGATATTCCAAATCTGCGTTACGGAAATATGTGTTACAGCATCGCTTCCAATCAGTTGAACTCGATGATGCCGCAAATTGGCAGCAACGCGCTGATTCTGGGCGGCGATACTGCCCGTGATATCGATTCGAAAAGTGCTGTCATTTCCACTGGCGGCGGTTCTGCGTTGATGTATCTTACGATGAGAACAACTCATGTTTACGAAAAACTCAAGGACAATTTGAGGAGACGTGGTGTAAGATGATTTTCAAAATTATTAGCGGAGGTAAAAATGGAATCTAATGAAAAGTCTCTTGAAAATGTGATAAAAACAGGCTGGAACGCATTTTGGAAGACCATGCCTAAAGAAGTGGTTTATCAGGGCGATGGTGCCGTGCGTCCTGTAGTGGATGAAAGCAATGAGCTGTTTTTCCACGTTTTATACAATCCTGAGCGTGACAAGAAGCCTGGAGCTAAGCCAACCAAGGACTTACCTCCTAAGCCAAACGGTCCTGATGATTGCAGGCTGTGCAAATTTGTCATTCAGAAGGACAGCTCGATACACAAGACAGAGAAGTACACTGTCGGGCCTAATGGATTTCCGATTAACAAGTATCATACATTGATTACTCTGACCAAGCCGTGCCCTGATGCAGCGGTGCAGGGAATTTTTGAGCCTGCTGATTTTCTGGAAATGATCGATTATTCCAGCAGGTCTGGTCAGTTTCTGATTGGCAACACTTTTGGTGCTGCGGCCACGCAGTGGCACAAGCACTTCCAGGGATTCAACTATGATGTTCCGATCAGCAAGCTCGAGATATTGCCTTTGACTAAAGGAAGCGAAGTGCACACCATGAAAGGTTATCCCGGTGCAAATTTTGTTTTTGTAGGAAAGGACAAGGTTCCGCTGGCAGTGGATTACACTGAGCGGGTCAAGAAATTAGGAGAGGATTACACGTCCACAGTGCTGATTAAGGACGATGTCGTAACAATTATTCCAAGGCGCGCGCAGTACGAAACGCCTGCATGCACTGAGAAGAGGATTGGCGGCTTTGAGTGCGCTGGAGTTTTCGTAGTCGGCACAAAATTCGATGGTGATGTTCCGAGAGTGTCTGGCAAGGAAATCTTTTTTGACATTACTTACAAGGATATGCATGACGCGTTGAGTAATGCGACAGTGCCGCAGGAGATGTTCAAAGATTGGTATGAGTTGCATCCATTGTGGAAGCAGCAGGATAATTCTCTGGAATCCGATTTTAAGAAACTTTTGGACAAGCACGGTGCGAAAGGAATTCAGTTTTTGGAACAGAGGCTCGACCAGTTCCAGAAAAAGAAATGGGACGAATCAGAAAAAGCCGGATACGATGTGGGCTATCAAACATCGTTTGAAGCGTATCGGAAAGAGCTCAGTTTGGCCGCAAAGGTCTAGGGAGGTTTGGAAAAATGTCAAAACTACAATATGGAAATCGTAAGCAAATGTTTGAGTTGGAGTCTATCGCGCGCGAGGTTGGGGATAAAATAATCGATTACAAAGGTAAAGCAGTGTATGATACGAAATTGAAGAATGGTGAATATCATGGTGAGTCGGTTATTGATCAGCAGGCTTTTACATGGATACAGGAAGCTTTGCTGAAGTACATGCCTGATTTTAGAGGCAAGATACTGACCGAAACGCGCCCAATGCAGGACATGGAAACGCCAGGAGAGAATGGTTGGCTGTACTTGCGCATTGATGAATGTGATGGCACGACAAATGCGAAAAGGTTTGCGGCTTCTAAGCTAAAATATACTCCGGCATCTTGTGTCTCCCT
Source organism: uncultured Methanosarcinales archaeon (assembly GCA_964617195.1). Lineage (GTDB taxonomy): Archaea > Nanobdellota > Nanobdellia > Woesearchaeales > ARS49 > CABMGU01. The sequence goes on from CAZTVK010000003.1 coordinate 26,714, forward strand.
TGCTTTGTGCGCTGATGATGGAATTGATTCCATTCTTATTGGCACTGTGCATGACATGCACAATGGAAATACATTCTCAGGTGTCCACAATCAGGATGGTTATTGGTCGTTTATGAACAAGGGCATTCTTGATCCCAATGATTTTGTCGATAAGAAAGGAGATGACAAGTATCGAGTTATGGTCATCGGCTATTCTAATGGGAATAATGGGGCGCAGATTAAGAATGGCGAGCTCAGACAAGTATTGTGGGACAACGATATCTTTCCTTATGAGGGCAGCCGCGCATCGACTATTGACATTTTGAATATAGTTTACAACCAGTTTGATGCGTACATTGACGCGAGAGCTTTGTGGCCGGACAGTGGAGCAATGTTGCACCCGTACGACGTCGCTGGAGTCATTCCAATCGCGCTTGGATGCGGTCTGGACGTTTCAGATATGCGTGGAAATCCGTTAAAGGGCGACAAGACCGATCTCGATGTGTTGGTGGCGCGCAAGAGCATCAAGGGTAAGATAATTGACTTGCTTGGCCCTGTTCTTGACCGTCAGATGAAAGATGCTTATGTGCTTCAAAAAACCGCTTGAACTGTCTGGAAAGCCGAGGAGACAGAAATGACTCGCTTGATTGTATTGTCAGGTCCTTCAGGTGTTGGAAAAGGGCCAATGGTTGATTGGATGAAAAAAACATATTATCCTGGAGCGTACGATGGCAGGGACCTCCATTCATTCTGTCAGGTTAAAGTTCACAAAACAGGAAACGTAAGGCACTCACCAAACGAAAGAGATTTAGGGCTTGGAGGAGTTGGCGGAAACAGATACGACTTTGATTGCAGAGGATCCGCACAGGCCATAGATCTGGATGAGCTTGATAAGGCGTTGGATGGACACGATGCTGTTTTAATCGAGGCGTACCACGTTGCATTTGACTTTTTGAAAGGCAAGTACGAAAACTCTGTTGATTTCGCGTCTACTTTTGTAGCGCCTCTGCCTATTTTTGGCGACCGGTCAGATCTTCCTGACAGGATGCTCGACACGCTTGTAAGGAGAGCTCTGCGCGAAGGCAAGAATATGACACGAGAACTCATGACGAATCTTTTCCAAAGAGCAAAAGATTGTAATGAAGAAATGAAAATCGCGCACAAATACAGAAGCATAATTGTCAATGAGTGCTATGAGTCTGATCCGAGATGGCATTTCAGCACGCTTTCAGGAGAACCGCGAAAAGCAGTCGATATGCTTTACAAAATAGTGAGCGGAGGCGGTAAAAATGAAAGTTAGGCCGGACATAGAAACAATTCTCAAGGAGGCTGGTAATGGTGTCTGAGCTTAGTGTGAGTTTGAGTGATGCTTTTGACAAATATTTGTCCACGGCAAAACCAAGTGACGCGCGTTTGATCTATGATCAAAGATGTCGTGATGATTTATACTTGCTTGCTTCAAGTCTTCTGAAAGATTTGCAAGTTTCACCTGAGGAGGCGCACGGATTGCTGCGTGAGCGAAAATTAAGTGCAGACGAACAGGAGTGTGCTGGTTTTTTCATATCCGCAGTCTATAATAAATCGGATATTAGTGACATAGTGTACGATCTGGACGTTGAGGTTCACAATCTTGCTTATTGTTTGCCTGAGAATAAAGCTTTCATAAACAAGGGTATTGGCCATAGTAATAGTGGAACAAAGTCAAAGGGTATTGTGGTGAATTATGTTAAACCTGGCACTTTTCTTAGAGCAGGTTTTGCAGCAGACGGTCCGGTAATCACGTATGGTGCGCGTCCTTCCACTGGCTATTGGATTGGTGACTTTGATGAGGGTGAGGATTTTGTCGACAGTGTTTCACTTGATGTTAGCCTTGATAAGATTTTGTGCATAAAAGGAAGTTATGATGATCCAAAAATAAGTGATGTTCTTTCCATTAAAAAAAATCGATATTCGGAATTGCCTGACTTGATTTTAAATGAAGATCAAGTCCGCGAAATTCCAGAACTGCACGATTATGTTTTCAATCTTAAGTCAAGATTTGAACAGGGAAGGAGTGATTACAGGGTGGCTGTAGAAACCGTTCGTGGTCTGGGTCCAAAGCCGAATGAAAAGATCAAGCAAGACCTTGTGAATATTCTGAGGAGGGCCGGTCGCGATGTCTGATTTTGTTTACAAAATGCGGCCAGTAGGGAATGAAGGGCAACCACAGAAAAGAGCATACGAAGAGCCAAGGTCTGAGCTTAAACAAGTATTTGAAAAATGGATGGAGGGTTACGAGGAAGACAGGAAAGAAATCTTTCCAACTTTTCGTTACGACAAGGCAGTGCGGCTGCTTCAGGGACTTGACTGCAACGTAGGTGAAATTCATGGGCTCCTTGTTGCTTATAAAGACAATCCAAATTGCAGAGACGCTGGTCTTTTTATGAGCGCAGCTTACAATGTGGCCAAAGAAAAAACTATTGTTTACGATCTTGATCATATGATTGGTGTTGGTCATAAACTTTCCCAAGGCAAAATTCTGGTAAATCGAAGTAATTCGGCATGTGAGCTTGGAAGTGGAAGTTTAGGGACAGTAATCAATCTAGGTCGATGCACAGATATTGCGAGCCTGGCTGACTGCTTAGCGATTAATTTCGGCCATTGCAATTCCGTGCTTGGAAAATCAGCTGGTTGCTTAATCAACTTCGGAGAAATAGATAGAGTGTACACAACTTCTCCATTGATGATTGTTAATGTTGGTAAAGTTGATTATATTAATTTTCATAGGTTTTGGTTACCATATCCTGGCACGAATTTTCTTTATTCAACGGATAAACACGTTTCAGCAGACTCTTGTACACGAATTCCTGAATTAGCCAAATACGTGGCTGAGTTGGAGGTAGCATTGCGGCCAGTGAAAGAGAATCATCTGTTGGCTCAGGAATCGGTTGAGAAACTTGGCGATTATCCTGGCACTCGCGTGCGCAAGCGCATTGAAACAATTCTGCGAGAGGCTGGCCGTAATGTCTAAGCCGCTTGAACTGGTGCTCAGGAGTTTGTTGAAAGAAAATGGCACAAGTTTTGTCGAACAAGCAAAACGTCTGCTGGATGACCTTGATAAGCATAAATGGTACTTGTCCGAGCAGGCGGGAAGAGATATCGGCTATGATGCGGCTGTTGCCGACTGGAAAGCAAGGTATGGAAGA
>CAZTVK010000004.1:0-71038 GCA_964617195.1 uncultured Methanosarcinales archaeon
TGATTGTAGCGATGTTCAAAACTGTGGTGGTGGCGGGCAAGTCACGTTGAGTTGTTCTGATTCTGACGGCAGCAATATATTTATTCCCGGCACCGCGATCGCATCAATTAATGGCATTCCGTTTGTTGAGCTTCGAGATTATTGTGCAGGGTCTTCAGGAATTATTGCAGAGGCCGTCTGTGATGGCAATAAGGTAAAACACGTGAAGAGCATATGTCAGTTCGAATGTGTGGAAACAATGGATAGTGCGCATTGCAAAGTAGTCGACTGTTGCGACAACATGCCCCCTAATGAACTACTCCCGAATGGAGGTTGCGCAGATACGCAGTCTATCCTCGGGCAGTTTACTCCAAGTCATTGCCAGACCACTTTAGGAGGCACATTTGATGATAACGCAATCTGCAACATCCCTGAAATCCACTTTGGCACCGGACAGTGCGTACCCCAATTAAGTTGAACTCGTGACAGGAAAAACCCTGACTTCTCTAACAGTCCTGGAAGGTAGAGGAATTCTTAGGGGTTTGCCTTATCTTTTCGCAAAGAATATTAAGTTGGACATTTCAGTAAGTCCCTGTGAAAAGTTGGATAAAATGGACACTGTTAGGATTTGTTGTTATTATCCTCCTAATCCTAGGTTTTGCATTACCATCGATTATTTGCCCAGATTTCTTTAGAACGGGCCCTGCTTATCCAACAGACCAACCATTTTGTTCTTGGCTTATCCGCAATCCATTGCATACATGGATTCCTTGGCTCATCGTGACTGCAATAATCGGCTTAATCATTGGAAAAATAAAAACTAATTAAATTTGCCTTGTTCCAAAAGTATCACCTTTTCGTACGATTCAAATGAGTTGTCTTTTAGATGTTCTAATGAATATTAATTACGGCATCGGAAGTCTTCCAAACAATTTAGGTTTATAGAATCGCATCAACAAACTGTTTGAGACTACACTCACACTGCTCAAAGCCATCGCCAATCCTGCAAGCGCAGGATTCAATAGCCAGCCAGTCACTGGATAAAACGCGCCAGCAGCAACAGGAATCAAAACAATATTGTACGCGAACGCCCAGAACAAATTCTGCCTGATTTTATGCATCGTATACCTGCTCAAAGACATAGCAGTAACAACATCACGCACATCACTTTTGATAAGAACCACATTGCCAGCCTCAATCGCAATATCAGTACCAGAACCAATCGCAATACCAACATCAGCCTGCGTTAACGCAGGAGCATCATTAATACCATCACCAACCATGGCAACCTTCAAACCCTTAGCCTGCAATTCCTTAATCTTCTCAGCCTTCTGATTCGGCAAAACACCAGCCATCACATCATCAATACCTAATTGCGATGCAATCGCGCGACCAGTACGCTCGTTATCACCAGTAATAAGCATCACTTTCTTGCCAAGACGGTGCAACTCTTCCACTGCTTCTTTCGCAAAAGGCTTAACCTGGTCAGCAACAGCAACAACACCCATCAAAGTCTTAGCAGAAGCCAGGAATACGACGGTCTTGCCTTGCTCTTCCAAAGCAACAACTGCGCTTTCAACATCCTTGATGTCAACCTTCTTCTCCTCCATCAATGTCCGATTGCCCAAATACAAAACCTTGCCCTTATACTTCGCAGCAACACCCTTACCAGTAGCAGACTGGAAAGCAGCAGGATCAGGCACAGCAAGCTTTTTCTGCTTAGCAGCATTCAAAATGGCTTCAGCCAAAGGATGCTCACTACGCTTCTCAACAATAGCAGCCAACTGCAAAACAGCCTCAGCAGTCGCTTTTCCAACAGGAATTATATCAGTCACTTCAGGCTTGCCCAAAGTCAAAGTACCAGTCTTATCAAAAACAACAACATCCAACTCCTTCGCCTTCTGCAACGCCTCAGCATTCTTGAACAAAATACCATGCTCAGCAGCCTTACCAGTACCAACCATGATCGCAGTCGGAGTAGCAAGACCTAACGCGCATGGACACGCGATAACTAATACTGCAATAAAAGTTGTCAAGCCAAACGCAACACTTCCAGCAAAATACCAGCTGGCAAAGCTAACGATAGCGATAAGAATAACTGCAGGCACAAAATAAAAAGAAATAGAATCAGCCAACTGCTGAATAGGAGCCTTCGAGCCCTGCGCTTCCTCAACCATCTTAACAATTTGCGCAAGAACAGTATCAGCACCAACCTTAGTGGCACGCATCGTGAAAGAACCAGTACTGTTCACAGTCCCAGCAATAACTTTGCTGTTAACACTTTTCTCAACAGGAATACTCTCACCAGTAATCGCGCTCTCATCAATACTAGAATAACCCTCTTTCACAAAACCATCAACAGGAATCTTCTGACCAGGCTTAACAACAATAATATCGCCAACAACAACCTCCTCAATTGGAATCTCAACCTGCTCCTTGCCACGTAATACGATCGCAGTCTTCGGCTGCAATCCAAGCAATTTCTTAATCGCCTCAGAAGTCTTACCCTTCGCAATCGCCTCCAACAACTTACCCAAAATAATGAACACGACAATCAATCCACCACTCTCGAAATACATCATATGCGTCGTGAAACCAGGCTTTCTCAAAAAAATCATAATTGCCACGTACAAACTGTAAAGATAAGCAGTCCCAGTACCAACAGCAACCAAGCTATCCATATTAGGCATGCGATTAATGAACAACGCCTTGAAACCCCTCGTATAGAATCCAAAACCAGCAATAACAATCCCTGTGGCAAGAGCTAACTGCACAGCAGCATTCACAACAACAGGCATCATCGGAACAGGCAAGCCAACCCAATGCCCCATTGCAAGATACAACAATGGTAAGCCGAACAAGCCAGCAAACCACATGCGAACACTCCAATGACGCACCTCGTCCTCGCGCGCCAACCGCTCAACATCACCACGAGAAGCACCATAACCAGCATTCTTAACCGCAGAAATCAAAGCATCAGTGTTAGTCTTAGACGCATCATACTCCACAACGGCCTTTTGCGTCGCCAAATTAACTTTTGCGCTAGAAACACCTGGAACATGAACCAAAGTCTTCTCAACAATATTCACGCAATGCTGACTCTCCATTCCTGAAATGTTAAGAGCGACCTTTCCAGTTTCCGGAGCAGCCTCGTGCTTCTCAGCCTTGTAACCGCTCTCCTTAATTGCTTCTCTTAACATTTCCTCAGATGCCAAAGAAGGATCATAATCAACATACGCCTTAGAACTCGCAAAATTCACAACAGCCTTTTCAACACCAGGCACTTTTTTCAACGCGCCCTCAATAGTTCTAACACAACTGGCGCAATGCATACCAGAAACTGGTATGATTACTTTTGTCATCTGATGCTCAAACTTGTCCTGACAGTTCTTGCTACAAAAATAAACCGTTTCACCCTTCTTTTTCGAAAAAAATCTGGCAGTGATGGGATTAACATCCATCCCGCACACAGGATCCTTCATAGTTTACACCGATTGTAACGGTATATATAAAATTTGTGAAAGATAATCTTTATAATATAGCAATCGCACAACAATCACATGTACGAAGAGGTGCTCATATTCATCATAGGTTGCATAGTGCTCGTCAAGAGCGCAGAATACGCAATCAAATCAGTATCACACCTCGCACGATGGCTAAGACTCACAGAATTCACAACCAGCTTCATCGTCATAGCAGTAGTCTCATCGCTTCCAGAAACAATCATCAGCGTGCTATCCGCACTTGAAGGAAACCCAAGCATCGGACTCGGAACACTTCTCGGAGGAAACATCGCAGACCTGACCCTCATCCTGGGCCTAGTCACGCTCGCTGCCCATCCATTACGCGTCCATAGCAGAATCATCAAAAAAGACCTATACCTAGGAGCACTCTGCATGCTTCCTATAATATTAGGACTAAACGGCATCCTATCACGCCTAGACGGCATAATTCTCATCGCAGCAGGAATAATCTTTATGTGCATTCTTCTAAAAGAACGCGAATACTTCCACAAACCATTCCAAGACAAAGACCACTATCTCAAAAATGGTTTGATACTTTTAGCAAGCATTACTGTCATGGTTGTAAGCGCGCACTTTGTCTTCAGCAGCGCAGAAGCACTCGCCATCGGAATAGGAGTTCCTGCTATCCTGATCGGACTGGTTCTAGTAGCACTCGGAACAACACTTCCAGAATTTACATTCTCACTCCAAAGCGTCAGAAAAGGACATTCAGAAATGGCAATCGGAGATTTATGGGGAACAGTCATAGTAGACGCGTGCATAGGAGTCGGCTTAACAGCACTCATAGCACCAATCGCAGTCAACCTCTACATCCTCAGCATCATTGGAATTTTCACCCTATTTGCCGTTGTCTTCTCACTAATCTTCATGCGAACAGACGGCGTACTAACAAAGAACGAAGCACTGACCTTAATATTCTTCTACCTTGCATTTGTTGTAGCACAAATATTATTGCAATGACCAATAAGAAATTCCGTTCGGCGCAGCGCCAACATCAATCTCTGCAACTTTCTTATCATTTTCAATCACAGAAACAGAATTCCCATTCAAATTCGTCACCCAAACCCTGCCATCAGGAGAAACAACAACGCCATGCGGAGCGTAACCAGTCTCGATTGACGCAACAACTCTCTTTTCACTTATGTCAATCTTGTAAGTCATACTTCCAGGAGGCTGGTCGAAATAAACGCCCTGGTCAGCAACATAAACATATTTTCCGTCAGGAGTCGGATAAAACTGAATAGGACCCTTTGCTTCCGGAGGCAAGACAACCAGTATCATTTCCTTTGATTCCATGTCGTACAACGCAAGCATTTTCGTATCAAAAACAGACGCCATAGCTAAATTACCAACAACACCAGCCTGCACGCCCTTGGCAGGCAATTCAATTGTATCAATATGCTTGCTCTCCAAATCAAGAATCAACAACGCATTATTCATTGCAGCAATAACTGCCTTCTTGTTGTCAGGCGTCAAACGAACACCATGAGGCATACTGTCCTTCGGCAGAACAATCGGAGAAAATTTCCATGATTCCAAATCAACCTTATACAATAACTCAGTATCAGTAGCAGTAACATAAGCAAACGCTCCATCCGAAACGACGTGCGCCAAGTGAGCGCCAACTTCCAAATCAACCCTGCGAATAATCTTATGAGACTTCGCATCCATGATAACGAGCTGGTCAGGATGCTCTGCTTCCTCATCAGCATCCTCCTCGTGCGCCTCAACAGCAATAATGCCGGCAGGCAGTTTCAAATCCGAACCAGACAATTCATGGTCGCCACCATCACTGTGCGCCTTAGCCTGAACATTACCATGCTTGTGCGCAGCATTCGCAGTAATCAAAACCATATCACCAACAACCTGCACATTATGCGGAGCATACTCAACCCTTGCGCCATCATGCTCCGCCACCAAAGAAACACGGTCAATCTCTTTCAACGAAGTCGCATCAATAATGCTAATGCTGCCGCTCGCCTCATTCGCAACAAAAATTTTCTCTTTAACAGGAACACACGCAACCAATAATAACAACAAAAGCATAAACAACTTTTTCATAACTTGTAACGCTTGATATTCTCCTATAAAAATATTCCTTAACGTGCGTTAATGTATTAGAATTTCAAGTAATGGCGCGAACAGGATTTGAACCTGCGAACCCACTAAGGGAGTGGATCTTAAGTCCACCGCATTTGACCACTTTGCTACCGCGCCGCAATAGTGGAAGAAAAAAGACCGTATATAAAGTTACTGCTACAAACATTTAAAAAAGCATTATGAAAAACTTAGAGCAACGCCTCCGTAGCTTAGTAGCTATAGCGCGACATTGGTAATGTCGAGGTCACGGGTGCAACTCCCGTCGGAGGCTTTGAAAATCGAAGATTTTCAAATGCCCAGCGAGTGCAAAGCACTCGCGTGGCTCTAAAATTAAGAAATGAAGTGCAGTGCGAACAGATGGTTCTCGAATATGAGAGGGACAAGAATCACCTTTGTTTTGATTGTTTTTCCGTCTTTTTTCTTCCAAGACACATCAACACAGCTTCCGGCCATTTTTTCCATTGCTGTCTGATACGCAGAAACGAGCGTTTCCTGGCTTGCTGGAACGACAAAAGCGTCGGTAAATGAGTCTTGCACGCTTGCCCATTCTTTGGGTGATTTGTAGCCTAGCAGTGAAGCAAACTTTTTGTTACAAACCTTGTTCGATTCATCCAAATACACATATACGGGTTGTTCAGAACCTTCGAGAATTGGCTTAAACTGTTCTGCTAATCCCAAAATGAGCGCCTGATGATGTTTTTCGTCAGTCATATTATCACCTTTCATCAAATCAGCCTCACGGTACTAAATAAAGCTTACGGAAGCATCGAATTGCGGCTTGGCGTATGATGAAAAACAATTAAAATGAAAGAATTTTTTTTTTTGGGGGGGGGGACCACATCGGAGGCTCTCAGTAAATACAGCCGTACTTCTCATACATCAAACATATAACCTGACAAATCAGCTAATAAATACATGTCAAAACCCCTGATCGAGGCAAAACTGTTAAGTCTAGACAATTTCCTGCATCTTCTGAAAAAAGTAGAACAATACAGAGACAAAAAATTATTAGTGTCGCTTTCCGACAAATTCCAATTAGAACTATCAAAACCAGACATAGAACGTGCAGGCGACCATCAATACCTGATAACAGGATTTGACCATACGGGAAAAAGGTTTGAAGAAACACCCATTGGCTATCTCTCCAGATTGTTTGACAGCAGAAACGTCGATGTTCAAGTTTATGATAAAACGGATGCAAAACTGCGACCGATAAAGCAGCCTCTAAGCATAGATGCCTTAATGTTCAGACTGGCACGAAATTCATACAACAACCAAGGCACTCAACAAAAAGTAGAAGGAACACTAATTGACATCGCCAGTTTATGGCGAGTCCCACAACTTTTAGGACTGGCAGAATGGATAAACAGCTACCAAGACGAATCGATCAACATCTCATTAGAAGCACAGCACTCAAATGTATACATGAAACTGAAAAAGCCAAAAATTTCACCAACCCAATACGCCGAAGACCAACCATACGATGTCGTTGCAACATCCACAGGCAAAATCTTTGAATCACTCATGAAAATATTCTCAGAAGGCCCCGTACACTTTCAAGCAAACAACACATACAAAGATGAATCTTGGTGCATACTAAAAAATCCAATGCCGCTAGAACATTTCGTCATGGAATTAATGAGACAACACGACGAAACAAAATACAGAGAACGCTCGTATTCAACAGCACACCTGCGCATGGTCTCATAACGTAATCATAATAAACATTAATTCACAAAAACACTCAAAGGAGGAAAAAATGGCAGAACAAAACATGCAAAAATGGGCCCCATGGCTCCTATTAATAGGAGGACTCGTCCACCTCGTGCCAAAGCTATACACATGGCTGAGCGGCTTAACCGGCGGAACGCCCTGGATACAAATAATAGTAGGCGCACTATCAGTCATCGTCGCACTACTAAGTTTTAAGAAATAATTTTTTATTTCTTCTTTTTTTTTGAATAAGCTTTAAATAGGCCTCACTTTCTGAACTTGATACATAACCGAGCCCGTGGTCTCGGAAACTACGTTTCCGGAACCCCTGGCTCGAAAAAACCATATCGAACATTAGTTCGAGCCCGTGGTCTAGCGGTTATGACGGCTCGTTGACGTCGAGCAAGTCCTCGGTTCGAACCCGAGCGGGCTCATTTTTACGCTACGTGCGACTCCGCATCAATAAAACGGAGGCTACGCAGAGCTCCGCATCCATAAAACGGAGGCTACGTGCGACTCCGCATCAATAAAACGAGGCTACGCAGAGCTCCGCATAAATAAAATGACGGAGGCTACGTGCCATAAAGTTTATAAATAGAATAAAATATGTTCTATCAACATGAAAAAAGTGGGTGTCGGGGTAATACTATTACTAATCCTATCAGTAGTTCAAGTTCTAACAGTAACAGCACAGGAATGCGCTGACCCATGCGAAGACAACACGTGGTGCGCGCCAGACGAGCAATGCACCAACAGCTGCTGCGAGCCAATACCTTGCACGACTGACATTGACTGTCCATTCCCGTGCGTATCACCATCAGGCTTTGCACCACAATTCTGCAACACATGCGTGGAAGGCATCTGCAAAGACCCATGCGATTGCGATTATGGAGAAGACTGCCCAGGACCACCAGACGGATCTGGCCCATGCACCAATGATGCAACTCCAAAATGCATTGATAATAATTGCGAGCAGTGCGCAACAGACTGCGACTGCGCAGATGTCACCGCGCCATTAGACGCTGATAATTGTGATGTTGACGCTGACTGCGGAAATAATCCATTTGTCAGATGCAGTCCAGACCTCTGTTTCAGAAAAACAGGAGGCAATCCGGGAAATCCAAGGCCGGATTGCGATGGTGAAAACAATTGCATAGCTGGTACGTTCACTTGTGCAGCCACAGAATGCTCGTTCAACTCACAATGTGATGACGAAAACATTTGCACTGACGACGTATGCGGTGATGACGGAACATGCTCTAATCCAAATAACAGCGCGCCATGCGCGAGTGATAGTGACGAATGCACAGACGACATATGCGGCGGAGGAAGCTGCACGCACCCAGACAACATAGCTCAATGCTCAGGAGACTGCGCGCAATGCGTATCAGGAACATGCACGCAAGATTGCACTAATGATTTTGACGGAGACGGGTACTTATCATGCTTAGTATGAACAAAAAAGCAATAGAAAACGCAGTATTTGTGATCATTCTAGCTTTCTCATTAATAGCAATGGGGCTCACATTCTGGAATTTTCAAATACCGATGTCATCACCAACAGCAAACGTTGTTGCACAAATTCAACCTCAAGCACCATGCCAAATAGATTGTGATGATGGTGAAGCCAGTGTAAATCCAGGCGCACAGGAAGTCTGTGACGACCTAATAGATAACAACTGCGACGGCGAAATAGACGAAGGCTGCTGCGGAAACGGAGTGCAAGACCCAGGAGAACAATGCGACCCTCCAGGAAGCAGATGCAAGCAAGGCGGAAACGAAGGAATATGCACGGCAGCAGACACAGCACAACCATGCTCATGTAACACTGCTTTGTGCCAACATTGCGGCGACGGAATCTGCAGTTTTGATGAAAACGCGCAAAGCTGCAACCAAGACTGTGATCCAGTATGCGGAAATCTCGCTTGCGAAGCAGGTGAAGGCACCGAAAACCCCGACACCGAATGCCTAGAAGTAGACGACTGCCAGGCAGATTGCGGCAATGGAGCCTGCGAAGGTGGTCAGCACATATGTCAAGATGGTGATTGCGACTGTCCTGGTTCACAAACAGAATGCACTGAAACCGCAAGCACATGTCTAGCTGATTGTGGTAGTGGCAGCATATGTGCTGGAAACGCACTCTGTCAATTTAGCAGAAATGTATACGATCCTGGCGATGAAGGAGGATTCATAAATTGCGGAGTTGATTGCTGTTCAGCAGCATGTGAAGATGACAGCGACTGCACTCCAAATCAAAACTTCCCTTGTATTGCAGGAACATGCATCACTGAGACAGGCTTCTGCAATTTCGAACAAGAAGAAGGCTGCTGCCAGGAAAATTCAGATTGCGATGACCAGAATGAATGCACTGATGACGCGTGCGATTCCAATGAATGCACAAACACTCCAACTACTGATCCGTGTGCAGGCGACAGCGATCCCTGCACCGATGATGTATGCAGTGGTGGAAGTTGCGTAATCACTCCTATCAACTGCGATGATCAAGATGAATGCACTACTGACTCGTGTGATGGTGGAACATGCGTCAATTTACAACTCTGTTGTGAAACCAATGATGATTGTGATGACTCGGACCTTTGCACCAATGACGTGTGCAACCAAGGAACATGCGCATACACTCCCCAAATCTGCAATGATGAAGACTTATGCACAACGGACTCCTGTGATGACGGCGAATGCTTCTTCGTTGACGTGGACTGCAGCGATGAAAACCCATGCACAGTAGACGCGTGCCAGCCATTACTAAATCCAGAATCATTCATTCCACAAAACGGCGATTTCGAGTGCACACACGTGTTCAGCGCACAACTCTGTCCGCCTCCAAAGAAAGGTGGAGGCGGTGGCGGAGTAACACGGACGCAAGAATCATGCTGCGCGCCCTGCTATAATGATCCAAACGAGCAATGCGAAGGACGCGTCGGCCTGAGCGACGGCGACTGCCACCAAACAACCAGCAAGCGATGCGGACAACTGGAAGGCGAAACAATTCCATTTGAACTCCCAGCGCAAGCAGCTGAAGAAGAAACAGAAAAAGAACTACCGGACGTTTCAGGCTTGCCAGCACCACCAGAACAACCAGGACAATCAGAAATGCAACAATCATCAGCAATCGGACAATCAGCAGCAGACGAATTAAGACAAAGACGCTCAAGAACACCAATAGAAGGCGCACTCGCACAAGGCGAAAAACCAACAACACCCGCAGCAATAGCAATCTTATTCCTAATCGGACTATTCATCGGAGTTTACGCGTACTTGAACAGAGAACAAATAGGCGCATACTTCAAAAAAGAAGAAAAGAAAATGGAACCAGCAGTCAAAGAAATACAGCACGAGTGGAAACAAATAACACAACCACGCAAAAAGCGCGGCCGCAAGAAATAAAGTTATCACATCGAAGCCTGGCTGAACAACGGTTCAGCGTGACATTCGAAATGTTTCCACATTTCGAAGGGTTTATAAATTCTCAGAGGACAATTCACACCATGTTAAAAGAGGAGAGCCATAGTAAACACTTCTTCATAGGAATGATTATTCTTGCAGCCGTAATAAGCGTAATCGTCATATTTCCATTCCTTACAAGCATAATTGCAGGAGGAATACTCGCATTCGTATTCTACCCAATCTACCACTGGATGCAGAAGCGCTTGGTTTACAAAGGCGTCGCCGCGTTCATAACAGCAGCAATCATACTGTTGCTCATAACAATACCAACAATCGTGCTATTCAACACGATGACGAAAGAATCACACTACCTCTATCTCCGCGCAAAACAACAGCTAACCTCAGGAGAAATTATCGAAACCAGATGTTATGAAGATACTTTCCTCTGCAGCACAATCAACAACGCAAACCAACTTTTGAGAGACGAACCAGTAAAGAACTATCTCATCAGCCTACTCAACGACGTACTCGCATTCATGACGAAAAAAATCAGCCTAATAATCCTATCACTTCCAAAATTAATTATCCATCTCCTAGTCGTCTTATTCACCTGTTATTACATGCTAAAAGACGGCAAAGACCTTCTAAAACGCATGGCAAAAGTCGCGCCCCTCAAAGTCCACCACCAAGAAGAAATCATAAAACAATTCGGAGACGTCACAAGCGCAGTAATCTACGGAAGCTTCCTCGTAGCAATCGTGCAAGGCACGCTCGGAGCATTCGGACTATGGCTCTTCGGCATCCAAAGCTTCGTCTGGTGGGCAATAGTAATGACTTTCTTCGCACTAATCCCATTCATCGGAACATGGGTAGTATGGATGCCAGCCAGCCTATTCCTCGGCCTCAGCGGCTACCTAAAAGGAGAAACAGGAATGGTATGGAGCGGAATAGGACTGTTCTTCTACGGACTATTAATCATCTCAACAATTGACAATTTCCTCAAACCAATAATAGTAGCAGAACGAGCAAGAGTGCACCCATTATTGATTCTCATCGGCATAATAGGAGGACTATTCGTTTTCGGATTCATAGGCCTGATAATAGGACCATTAATACTCGCACTACTCCAAACACTCTTACAAATATACGAAAGAGAAAGAAAACCGCACATCGGAGAACCAGAACCAGACATTGCAGGACACAAAAACCATGGAACTAATAGATAACGGAAGTGATGTGAAATGGAGTTGATCATAAAAGACATGGATATCGCCACCGGCGATGTACAAGTAGTCATTCTAAACAAAAAAGACGCACAAGAAATGGACCTCCATCCGATGGATAGAGTCATTGTCAAAAGAAACGGCAAAAAAACAGTCGCCATTCTTGATATCGCTGAAAGCAAAAAAGCAGTACCACCAGGACACATAGGGCTTTTTGAAGAAGTCCTGGACGCGCTCGGAGCAAAAAACGGCGACAAAGCAAGAATGGAAATCGCTGAAAAACCAGAAAGCGTCAGCTACATCAAGAAAAAACTAGACGGACAACACCTAAACGCCAAAGAAATCAATTCCATAGTAAAAGACATCGTAGACAACAATCTAACCGACGTCGAGCTTACAAGTTTTGTAATCGCAAGCTACACACGCGGCATGAACATGAAAGAAGTAGCCCTGCTAACAACAGCCATGGCAGAAACAGGAGACACACTAAAATTCAACAAATACCCAGTTGTAGACGTACACTCAATAGGAGGCGTTCCAGGAAACAGAACAACAATGCTAATAGTACCACTGCTCGTAGCAGCAGGATGCATAGTGCCAAAAACAAGCAGCAGAGCAATAACATCACCAGCAGGAACAGCAGATACAATGGAAGTCTTATGCCCGGTAAGCCTGCCTATCGGAAAACTGAAAAAAATCATTGACGACGTAGGCGGATTCATAATCTGGGGAGGAGCAGTAAATCTAGCACCAGCAGACGACAAAATAATCAGAGTAGAACACCCATTAAGCATAGACGCAGAAGGACAAATGCTCGCCTCAATCATGGCAAAAAAAGCAAGCGTAGGCGCAACACACCTCTTAATGGAAATCCCGCTAGGCAGAGGAACAAAAGTCAAAGACAAAAAACAAGCCAAACACCTAAGCAGACACTTCGGAGAACTAGGCCACGCATTAAACATCAAAATCAAGACCATAATCACAGACGGCTCGCAACCAATCGGAAACGGAATAGGCTCAGTGCTTGAAGCAAAAGACGTCATCTACGCGCTGAAAAACGATCCAAGAGCCCCACCAGACTTAATCAAAAAAAGCATCTGGATGACAGGCATACTACTGGAATTCGTAGGAAAAGCGCGCGCAGGACAAGGATACAAAATGGCAAGCAAACTCCTAACAACAGGAGCAGGATACGGCGCAATGACTAGAATAGTAGAAGCGCAAGGCGGAAAAATGCCAAACCCAGACGACCTAAAACCAGCACAAAAAACATACACCTTCAAAGCAGAAAAAACAGGAAAACTCCAATGCATAAACAATCTCGCCATTGCAAAATCCGCAAGACTGGCAGGAGCACCAGTAGACCCGGACGCAGGAATATTCCTCCACAAACACTGCGGAGACAAAATCAAAAAAGGAGAACCCATACTGACCATTTACGCGCGCAGCACACACAAACTCTCATACGCAATAAACGCGCTTAGAAAAATGAACGGAGTGATGATCTCATGAGATTCTACAGACTAAAAGAAGAAGACAGACAATTCCTATTTACACTCTTATACGCAACAGGAATAATACTATTCTGGCGCGGAGTATGGGAAATCACCTATACGCTTCCAATCGTAAAAAACCCGTATGTGGTATTCTTTATCGGACTATTCATCTTAACCGCAACTGGATACATGTACCGCGAATATGACTTATTCTCACAGCGCGCACGCAGCGTTGCAAAAGTCCTGCATACAGTCGTAGGCATGGCGAAAAAAGGAGAAAAACATTCAATCCATTATTACGATGACATTGGCGGGCACGAGCACATAATCAAACCTGAAAACGTCAGGAAGATAGAGCATGATTTCATCGTCGTTGAAGAAAAAGGACATGAACTGTTCATACCTTTGCACAGATTACGCCGCATTCATCGCGGCAAAGAAGTAGTCTGGAAACGCTAAAATTTTTATACTTCGCATAACATCCTTTAAACATGGCAAAAAGTGATTGGTGGTGGGGACGCTCGTGCAGCGTAGATCTTCATGGACTTGATGATTCACTAATCAATCCCGGATACATACGCAAATATGTCAGGAAACTATGCACACTCCTAAATATGAAGCGCCACGGACCAACAGAAATCGGAAGATTCGGCAAAGGCAAATTAAGAGGCTATTCAATGATGCAGTTTATAGAAACATCATCGATCACTGCACATTTTGATGACAAAGGCCACAGAGCTTTCATAGATATCTTCAGCTGTAAACAGTTCAATCCAAAAAAAGTAGCCAAGTTCAGCCAAAAATTCTTCAAAGCAGACAGCTGTTCGATTAATGTTGAAGAAAGACTTTAATGAGATTTTCTATAACCCTTTGACACATTATGCAAATGCCAATGCGTAACGTACCATCTGGCCCTGAGAATTCTTAATGAACGCGCGATAACACGAACAAGCCTGCCTTCTTTGGCCAATTTCGCAGCATACTCTGACTCGCGCAACAACTTCGTCTCTCTCAACAAAACAGACTCGTGCAAGATTTTTTGCACAGACTCTCCTGCAGCAAACAATTCTGTAACCGAAAAATACAATCTGAAAACAGCGTAAAACGGAAAAACAGCGATGATATCAATCCAATACAATTTGATAAACTTCAACACATCACGCGTATGATACCACTTAAAGCATAAGTCAATCACAAAAAACGCCACAATAAAATAATCAATCATGATGAAAACATCATGATACTCATCCGCAACATGCGTAAATTCCAGAATTATGAGCAACGACAGCAGAGCTAGAATATACGGCACTGCCCTGTCAACAATATGCTCTATTTTCTCGAGAAATACTGGAAGCCTCTTCTTTTTCATAATGAGATGTCTGGACGAGATGTATTTAATTCTTGCCCTTCAAATTAAACACGACACTCTTGATTCGAGAAACAGACTCAAGCGAATAACGCGCGCCCTGAGCCGGACCAAGACCAGAATTCTTAATGCCGAGAAATGGAAAATGATCCGGACCCCTCGCAGGCTCGCCGTTAATCTGAACACTGCCAACTTCCAACTGCTTCGCCGCCATAAATGCAGTGTCAATGTTTTCAGTAAAAACCGAAGCCTGCAAGCCATACTCAGAATGATTGGCAAGTTCTATCGCTTCCTTGATATCCTTCACGCGAATAATCGGCAAAACAGGACCAAAAGGCTCCTCCCACGCAAGCTTCATAGCCTTTGTAACGTGATCTATAACAGTAGGCTGGAACAATCTCTCAGAACGCTCTCCACCCAACGCGAATTTAGCGCCATGCTTTCGCGCATCATCAATCAAGCCATGAATAAAATCAGCACTCCTATCATCAACAACAGGACCAATATCAACATCCTCATGAGGACTTCCAACTTTCAGCTTTTTAACCAAAGGAAGCAACGTCTCAACGAACTTGTCAGCAATACTTTCAACAACTAAAACCCTTTTCACCGCTGTGCATCTCTGGCCCGAGAATGAGAACGCGCCATTCACAATCTTTTGAGCAGCAACCTGAATGTCAGCATCAGCGCAAACAATCGCCGCATCCTTCCCGCCCAACTCAAAAACAAGCTGTTTCATACCAGCATTCTTCGCGATGCGCTTGCCAATCTCTGCACTACCCGTAAACAAAATAGCCTGACTTCCCGGATGCTGAACAATATAATCACCAATCTCCGAACCCCTTCCAGGAGCATACGCCAACAATTCAGGAGAAATTCCAGCATCATAACACGCCTTGACGAGCCACGCACAACTAATACTGCCCTGCGTAGGAGGCTTAACAACACACGCATTTCCCATCAATAACGCAGGAATAATTTTAGTAGCAGCCAAATTAACCGGATAATTAAAAGGAGGCATTGCAAGAATAACTCCAAGAGGCTCTCTGTACGTGAAAGCTATCTTTCCAGGTTTTGTCTTCGGAAACTGCTCAGAAAAAAAGCTTTCATTCTGAAGCATCAAAGACTGATTGCACAAAAATTTCACCAGGTCAGCTGTTCTAGCAACTTCACCATCAGCAATCTTTTTCGGCTTTCCAACCTCATGCATCAAAGTTTTCGCAATAACTTCCTTATTAGCTTCCAAAAAATCTGCAACCTTAAGCAACTTCTCAACCCGCTCGTTCAACGGCACTAATTTCCAACTCTTTTGAGCAACAGCTGCCTTTTCAAACATCAAATCAATATCTTCCGGAGAAGCAGCCTCAACTTTACCTATAATTTGGCCAGAATGCGGAGAAGGAATCTCAATAAACACTTTTTTCCTATTCGGATCCTTAACTATCTGCAAATGTACAGAAGTTACTTCTCCCTCATGAGTCACCAAATTCCCCATTTCAATAAAAATATCAACAGACCCTATTTAATTATTTTGCTGTTACAACAATTTCTTAACAGCACTCTTAATCGCTTCAGAATCAAGCCTGTACGCGTGCATCAAAATCTCAGGCTTTCCAGAACGCGGAATATCCCTAACTGCCAGATGAGTGATAGGAATACCTAATGCAGCAACAGCTTCTCCCAAGCCGCCCTCAGGATAATGATCCTCGACAACAATGACTTTTTTTCCTTTAGCAGCAGAAAGAATTGTTTTTGCGTCCAAAGGTTTGACAGAGTACGCGTCAATAACACGCACAAACTTCTTCTCCTTCCTCAACTCATCAGAAGCTTTAACAGCCTCATGAACAGTAACACCTGCAGAGATAATTAAAACCTTGTCACGGAAACTTCTCCTCACTAACTTGCTACCGCCGATTTTGAAAGACTCACCATTGCCGTAAAGAACTGGCGACTTAGGACGAGACGTTCTCAAATAACCAATGCCAGTATAGTTTGCTAACAATTGCGTGCATTTCTCAGCAGAAACCGCGTCAGACGGATACAATACGACGCTGTTCGGCAAAGAACGGAACAAAGCAATATCTTCCAAACCCATCTGAGAAGGACCATCCTCGCCAATCGAAACGCCAACATGAGAACCACACAACTTAATGTTAGACCTTGAAATGGCAGCCATCCTCAACTGGTCGTGCGCCCTAGTGAAAAAAGCTCCAAAAGTGCTCGCAAACGGAATAAAACCTTTTGTTGAAAGCCCAACAGCCATGCCGACCATGTTCTGCTCGGCAATAAAACACTCAACAAACCTCTCTGGATAAAATGATTTGAATTTCTCAGAAAAAGTAGAATTTTTCACATCACCATCAAGCGCAACAACACGATCATTAATGCCCAGCTTTTCAAGCATAGTGCCATACGCCTCTCTTGTAGCGACCAAATCACCAACCTTGTACTTCGGCGGAACAGGACTTTTTTCTTTTAACTTCTCAGGCCTTGCCTTCGGAGGAGCTCGCACAAAAGGCCTAGCGTCAAAACTAGAAATTGGGGCAAGCTCTGTCAAAGCCACCAGCAACTCATTAGGCTTCAATGCCTTTCCATGCCAGCCCTCTTTATTCTCAAGAAAAGAAACACCCTTGCCCTTTATCGTCTTTGCAATTATTACAGACGGGCCGTGCGTAGTCCTGACTTCGCTAAAAGCATACAAGATTTCCTTAACACTGTGGCCATCAACCACAAAAGTATTCCAGCCAAAAGACGCAAACTTTTCCTGCCACTTCCTAACATCATGACCATGCAAAGATTCACCAGACTGGCCCAACCTATTACAATCAACAACAGCTATGATGTTTGACAAGTCCTGCTTCTTCGCAATCTCAACAGCCTCCCACACAGAGCCTTCAGCACACTCGCCATCACCCAACATCACGAAAACTCTGGCGCCTATCTTACGCATACGCATAGCAACAGCCATGCCAACACCAACAGAAAGTCCCTGCCCCAAACTTCCAGTAGCTGCCTTAATCCAAGGCATATTAGGAGTCGGATGACCCTCCAAAGCCGAAGGATACTGCCTGTACTCTTCTAACCTTTTCAACGGAATAATTCCGGCCTCAGCATAAGCCGCCCACAAAATCGGAGAAGCATGACCCTTGCTCAGAACAAACTCATCATTCGCATCATCAACAGGATTCTTAATGTTGTAACGCATTTCATCAAAGAATAAGCAAGCCATCAATTCAGCCATGCTCAAGCAAGTAGTAGCATGACCACTGCTAGCTTTGGTAGTCATCTGCAACGAATGCACACGCAAACGCTTTGCTATGCCAGCTAACACTACCTCTTTTTCCATGGAAGAAAGTTGGCAGATGTTATTTATAAGGGTTTTCCTCCAGCAAATTTATTAAAGGTCCTTTCGAGGTCATACTTTATGCGGCTGTGGCACAACCCGGTACTGCGCGGGTCTCGAAAACCCGTTTCCGAAAGGATATCCCGGTTCAAATCCGGGCAGCCGCGTACAAAAAAATAATCACTCCACACCCAAAATCTTTAAATACTTCCGAGCAATGAATACGTTATATGAGAAAAGTGATTCTTGCGGTGCTGATGATAAGCGTTCTTCTATTGCTAGTTGCCTGTGAGTCAAAAACAACAGGAAAAAGAGTAGCCATACCAGAAAGACAATCGCAAGTCAGAGCGCCAGCAGGAATATCAGGCGCAGCAGTTGTAGCTCCACAAGCGCCATCATCAGGTGAAACAGGAAAATCAGCAGCAGAAGTTCTCAAAGACCTCCAAGACAGCCCAACATTACCGACAGCAGACGGAGCGAAAAGCGGCACATTCTATCCGCCAATACAAGTAACCGGAACAGAAAGAGAAGCGCTCAAAGAAAAAACACGCGCCCTATTCACGCAAAGCACAACTAATCTTAATGTAGAAGCAGACGACGAATTCGGAGCACGATACCACAGCTCAGGCGGAGAACTTACAAACCTCCCAGACAACTACGAAGACGGCGGCGACAACTAAATCATTACCGGAATACCTTCTTTAATAAGATAAACACTACTGCACTTTTGGCATTTCAGAGAATCCGCCTGCTCATTATATAGTACCTTGTTCTTGTCCTTAGGGCAAACGAGAAGCTCAAAAAGCACTTTATCAACCATAAACGTACTGTAAAGACACACACCTTAAATAGATAGCTAGGCTAGAAAACCATATGGAAGAAACACAGGCAATAATAGGAATACTCTTGATTTCTGCAGTAGCTATGGCTGGATTCTTCGTAATAAAAGAAGGAACAACAGGAGCAGAAGTATCACAAAGCTACGTAGCCTGCTGCTGCAACATACTCACAACAAACGGACCGCAAGTATTTGTAAGATCACAAATCCAAACATTCGCAGGAAACTGCGAAACAGCATGTGAACGATACGAACTCGAAGAAGGAAGGGGAATGGTTTTCCCACAAGAGGGCTTATGCGCAGCAAACCCATGAAACACCAAAAACATGAAAGAATAGCAATCACGGCATTCATCATCACTTTAGCCATATCAATAATGGCATTCTACTACGTCTACCAGCAAAACGTCCATTTCGGCAAGACAATAGAAGGCGTCAGAAGCTATGCCTGTACAGTTTATCTCAGAGACAATCCAGGACAAAAAACATGCCCAGACTTCACAGTCGTCCAATCAGAAGAGGAATACTTTGTCGGACAAAAAGAAACAGTACAAGACAACGGATGCACGAGCATAAATTCAGTATGCTATTCAACTGGCAGAGTAATGACCAACGACGCATACGCAGAACACCTAGCAAGCGTCTGCCCAACAGGAGACAGGCAATGCCAATGCAACGAATTCTTCAGAAAATTCGAAGCAAACACAGACATCACAACAACCAAATGCCTCGCAGTAGATGACAAATGCCCATTCATACACAAAAAGGTCTGTCCAAAATGAAAACACACCATTTAGCAAACGTAATACTGGTGCTTGTAATGCTAGCGGCAGTAATAGGAATGTATTCAGTTCTTAAAGGCCCAGGAATGGCAGTACAAATGTCTAATACGGAAGTAGATTCAGTAGGGCAATGCTGTTGCGTAAACCATGGAGGAACACCCTTCATGAAACCAAGCCTGAAAGCCATGAGTATGACGCTCCCAAGCGACTGCACAGCAGTCTGCCAGCAATCAGAAGCGCAAATCTGCTAATCGTCTTAAAATACCGAAAGCTTTATATATGAGTTCTGACAGCACTATATAAAATTAATTGTGGTGTAACATATAGCTTTCTCCTACATAAGGAGATGGTGGCTATAGTATAGGTGGGTGTCCAGCATGTACTATGTTAAAAAATGCACGGAATGCGCAAGTATTAACCTGTTTGTAAACCGCGAAAAAGGAGAAATAATCTGCAAAGACTGCGGTTTAGTTATAGAAGATAAAATGGTCGAATTTGGCCAGGAATGGAGAGAATTCGAAGGCGACGGCGGCAGCGACAACTCACAGCGCAGAACCGGCGCGCCAATGACTTACACTCAATTTGACCAAGGACTAGGAACAGAAGTCGGACAAAAAGCAGATTTATTCCAACTTGGAAGCAAAGACAGAAACAAGTTCTTCAGACTCAGAAAATGGCAATACAGAATAAGCACTGCCATTGAAAGAAACCTCAAACTAGCACTAGCAGAACTGAAAAGAGTCTCATCTTTCCTGAAACTGCCAAAAATGGTAGAAGAAGAAGCAGCAATGATTTACACTCAAGCAGTCCAAAGAGGACTAGTCAGAGGCAGATCAATGGAATCAGTCGTTTCAGGCGCATTATACGCAGCCTGCAGACGCCACGAAGTGCCTAGAACACTTGACGAATTATCAGAAGCTTCCGGAATCGAGAAAAAAGAAATCGGAAGAACATACAGATTCGTAACACGCGAGCTAGGAATAACCATCCTGCCAAGCAACCCAGCAGACTACATCGCAAGATTCGCTTCAAGTTTAAAATTAACAGCAGAAACGCAATCAAAAGCAGTAGAAATCCTTGAGGAAGCACAACACGCAGAACTCACTTCAGGCCGTGGTCCAACTGGAATCGCGGCTGCAGCGCTTTACGTCGCAGCATTAATGCACGGTGAGAAAAGAACACAGCGCGAAGTAGCAGACGTAGCAGGAGTCACGGAAGTCACAATACGAAACAGATACAAAGAACTTTTAGACAAACTCAAATTAGAAAAAGAGCTCAAGAAGCAGAAGAAAAAAAAGAGATAGGTGATGAGCGGTGACTGATGAGAAGAGCCATTATCTCGGATCTCCATTCCAACCTTGAAGCGCTTACGCGAGTTCTAGCAGATATAGACAAGCAAAAATGCGAAGATATATTCTGCCTAGGAGACCTAGTCAATTACGGAGCAAACCCAAACGAAGTAATCGCTTTGCTTGATGAACGCAACGTTCCATGTCTTCTCGGTAACCATGACCAATACGTACAAACACTGCTCAGAGAACCCGGAATCAAATATACCGCAGACTATTTCGAAGTAAGCGACACAACATTCGAATCAATGAACTGGACAGCCAAAAATCTCAATGATAAAAGCAAAAAATTCCTATTCAAATCCAAAGAGCCAAAAATAACAGAAGATAGAGACACTTATGCGCACGGCTCGCCTAGACCAGCATTTGAAAACAGAGAATATTTACTTCCGATCAATCAAGATTTACAAACCGTACTGAAGGATGGAAATGAAGTGTTTGAACTCTTTGAAAAAAACTGTTTTGTAGGACATTCACATTTATCAGGCATTGCGTGGCAGGAAGATGGCAAGTTTCCTTATGCACCTCTAACAGACCAAAATAAAAATACTTTCTTGCTACACGAAAAAGCACTTGTTGTCGTGGGCTCAGTAGGCCAGCCAAGAGACGGAGACGTACGCTCCTGCTACGTCATATACGATAAAGAAGCCAACACTGTTGAGTTCAGACGCGTTTATTATAATGTTCAAAAGACAGCAAACACCATTCTAAAAGCAGGACTGCCAGCAAAAAACGCAAATAGACTGTTCACAGGACTCTGATTTTATCAAAACCAACAATTCCGCCGTCCTCAACTCTAACTCCTTCGTTCTTCAGCAAAGAAATCTTTTTTTCAATAGTCTTACCTTTCACTTCACCCATAAAACCGCCAATAGAACCGTCTGCGGAGACAACTCTGTGACAAGGCACAATAGGAGCATATGGATTACATCGCAACGCCTGGCCGACAGCGCGCGGACTGCTATTGAGGGCTTTCGCCAGCAGACCGTATGTTGTCACCTTTCCTTTCGGAATCAGGCGGCACTTCTCGTACACTCTCTCCTGAAACAATGTCGTCATGATTTAGCTCTGCAAGATTTCTCTTTATGTAACTCTCATATTCCTGATGTGTATTCAGCTCAGTAAATTCATCCGAGCCTGAGATCGCGGGCTCGCGCATAGTTGGATAAATGAGTTTGTGGAAACGAAGCGCTGGAACTTTCCTCTTGCTTTCCTTAGACGCAGCAGATATGTATTCCTCGCACATCGTGCGCAAGTCTTTGGTGGCATTTCCAATTACTAGCTTACCATCAAAAGCAAGATCTTTCACCATCAGCATAGCACCATTAACGATACTGCTATTCGGATTGCCAATCTCCCTGAAATCAAGCACCAAAGGCATGGCGGACTGACGATGCCTGTCTGAAATCAGTTCAGCTGCGTAAACTTCAAGCGCCTTTGGCTCAAGGTTTTCAAATGTAACAACATACTCCTTAGCTATCTTGTAATGCTTGAGGTCAAACCAGCTGCCAACCCATCGAGTAACTTTGCTCCAAGTCGAAAGCGAAGAAGGATCAATCTCAACAAGAGAACCGGCATATTCCCAACCATGCTGGCTCTTATACTTCACAAGCCACAAATTGTCCCTGACTGTAACAGCCTCTCCATTACCCAACTTTATACGCACATCAGAATCAATTTTCTTAACCTCTTCAGTGTGCCGATGCTCAAACGCGCGCACCAGCCTGCTAATATGATTGATTTTTGCCTCCTGTGACAAAGACTGACGGATAGCACTATAGTCATTTGCAAGCCTCTCAAGAGGTTTTCGCGATTCTTCCGGCGTGTTTATGCTCTTAACAACATTAATCCTATATGCAAGCTCTCGCAAGGCGGTCTCATACAGGTCATTGGATATGAATTGCCCGTATGTCTTGCCTATAATCTCTTCAGGTTTCCATAGAAAAGTCTGCTGAAAATTTTGAGATACAAAACGGATAACACCTGCGCTATCGCTGATTATGTACGGCTTCCAGAACTTCTTCTCGCTCAGCGCACCCTCTAAAACACGAACATATCCCTTTTCCCTGCGCAAATCAGTTTCAAGACTCATAATCAACCAAGCATACTAATTATTTTATTAAACTGTTGTTTTGTCCTGTTCTTGCTGTAATCTCTTGCCAACTGAATCCATTTAGCTTTATTCTTTTTACCAACATTGTTTTTCACAAACTCGCAAAACTGAGTGACGTTATGCGCTTCCTCTGTCTTTCTCGCGCGCTCAAAATCGATAAAAACGACTTTTTTGCCTTTCACAATCACGTGTTTGAGTGGGCGCGTCATCTCTGCCTTGTTGATATGCAGCAAGTCCAACTGGAAACACTGCTCAAAGACTTTCTTGCAGATTGATCGGATATTCTTTGAATCCAGCAGGTCTTTCAAGTATTCTCCATCGACAAACTCGTAAACGAGAAAATTCGGCGAGTTAAACAAGTATTTCTGGCCAATCCCATGCTTGTTAACCTCTTTCAGCATATTCGCTTCGCGCGTTATTGTTTCCATTGCAGCGCTTTTAGGATGCTTGATCTTAATCGCCACCTTTTTACTCTTATACCTGCCAGTAAAGACCAAGCCCCTGTTGCCAGTCGCGAAAAATTTGATATTACAAACACCTTTCTTCTCCAACTGATTAATAATCGGGTTTCTTTTTATCAAATAAACAAAAATATCCTCGAAAAACATGTGCGTTTTCCCCAATTCTTTACCAACAAGCATATTTTTCCACAGTAAGTTGTGGACTTCCGGAGTTAAGCTAGAGAAAACAAGAAGAATGGCGCCATCAGACTTCAAATAATTGTTAACCTGACCGAGAAAACGCTCAATGACCTCGTGACCTCTTCTACCACCCTCTAACGCAATATCAGGAACCTTATGATCCTGAGGCAAATAAGGAGGATTAAAGAGGATAGTGTCAAAATAATGGAGAAATTTCTTTGAGTTGAATGAAGAGAATAAATCACTGAGCAGCCAAGTTATCTTTTTGTGGCGTTTGTGATCAGAATAACCACGCGCAGCCTTAATCGCTGCCTTGTCGATATCAACGGCAAAAACTTTGGAAGTTCTCTTACTATGCGACGCTTCCCGTGCCTGCAAACCAGAACCAGTGCCCATGTCCAGCACGACGCCTTTAGCGTGTCTTTTCACAAACTCTTTCAGCAGAAAGCTGTCCTCTTGGGGCTCGTAGACCATCAACAGCTAAAGCAGACAAATCTTTAAAAGCATTACGAATAACCCCAAAGGCATGAAAACAGATTTAACCGTCGCAGGCTATATCATGAATGACGACAAAGTGCTGTTAATTCATCACAAAAAGCTCAATCTCTGGCTACCAGTAGGCGGGCACATCGATAAGGATGAAACTCCTGATGATGCGCTTCTGAGAGAAATAAAGGAAGAAGTAGGTTTGAATGTAGAAATCATCGGTAAAAGTCCTGTGCCGCTAATCGGCAATGCCAAGAAAAATCTGGCGTTACCAATCCATACCAACGTCCATTCAGTAGGAGACCACGATCACTACTGCCTGTTCTATGTCTGCAAGCTGCTCGATACAGCTAACGTAGAGATAAAGAAAGATGAACTCCTCAATTTCCACTGGTTCACAAAAGAAGAATTAATGCAGGAACGCGTTCCGCTTGACGTCCGCCATATCGCTCTGCACGCATTTGAAATCTATGAAAACTGACGAACAAGGCAAATACATTGAATTACAGGACTTTCTCAAAGTAGTTGGACTTGCAACAACAGGAGGGCAAGCAAAAATACTGATCAGAGCGGGCGTAGTTCTAGTCGAAGGAAAAGTCGAAATAAGACTGCGAAGAAAGCTCAGACACGGAATGGTTGTTGAGCATGAAGAGAAAAAATTCCAAGTAGATGAAACAAAATTACTTTAACACGCCAGTACACTTCATCTCTTTATGATTGCAAACCTCGCACTCATAATTCATATATTTTGAATTTCCGCTGACAGTCGAAAACGCCTTTGTCATCGGGCTCTTACACTTTGGGCACATCTGGTCCATGATTCCACCTCTCTCTTTCTACAGCTTCACAATACTCTTTCACCCGCGAAACAATAGTGGGTAAATAAAACTTTTCAATTTTCTCAGCAAAAACCTCATGCAAAGGAGCATTCTCAGAAATCCTGTACGTATTCCCGAGCTTTTCAACCAAAAACGCATCCTTCAACCTCTTAACCTGACGCCGGATGTTAGACGACGCAACGCCAACCATGGCAAGATTATGAGTTTTCCTTGACAATTTAACAGACTTCTCAATATTGGCCAGCGAAACAGGCTCAGGAGCCTTCAATAACGCAAGAAACACATCAGCAATCACGTCCCTGCCATCACCAGGCTGCAGCAAACCAACACTCAAACACAATTTCTTAACTAACTCCCTGCCTGTTAACCGGTAAGGCTTCTCATACTTCCTGAAAGTAATTTCTGCCAATGGTTTCTCTTTATGCTTCATATGGAATACACCTGAACTGCATGGCAATATAGTCTGCCAAATCGCCCTTGAAATAGTTTACGAAAAACGCGTAACTAATACCATCAAACAACACGTCCTTCAAACGCCTGACGTATTCGCAATACAAATACTCATCAACAACTTTGTACAAAGTATCAGTATACGCCGCAGTGAACACGCTATTGTCCTCTCCGCTGATGATATCTGCCCTAAATGGAGGATAATCAGGACCATAACTCACAGCCACACCCTTTCCAAAAGTCTTTCCTGTCAACGAAATGAGCTTGTCATCACGCCAATAACCAAGAATGAACTTTGTATCGTCAGCATCAAAATTACGAACCCTGCCCTTATCATCAAAGAAAATAGTAGTCTGAATAGGACCCCTTGACAAAGACCTCAACATGCCCTTATCATCGTAATCAAAACTTGCAGACACAACAGAATTCCTCTTCACAGAACGCACCAAGTCAAGACTGTTGTAATCCATGTACAAAGTCTGCTGTCCACCCTTAACCTCAACAAGCCTTCCGCGAGAATCATACTTCAACAACAACTTAGTAGCTCCAAAATCAATCGCGGACAACTTCCCCTGTTCGTACAAAAACTCAATATTCTGATCGCCCGTAATCTCCGCCAGCCTCCCATTCTCATAAACAAACTTCCAATCAGCATCATCTTTATCGATGCTAATCACTCTGTTATCCTCAGTCAGCCCATACACAAAAGTTCCAATACTTCCAGACCTTTTCACAGTACGCGTAGCAGGCTCGGCCTTGACAGCAACAGGCGGCTGGACAACAGGCTGCACGGTCTCAACAGGCTTTTCAACCGGTTCAGGAACAGTCTCAGAAACTGGAACGCACGCGACTAGAATACACAAGAAGATAAAAACAATCCTCCTCATCAGCTGAACAAAGCCGCAATCCATGCCCACAATCTAGCGAAAAAGCCAGGCTTCTCCTCAGCTTTCACAACAGGCTCAGGCTCAACTTCCTCCGGCACTTCAGAAACATTCTCAACAGGCACATCAACAGAAGCATTCACTTCAGTGGCATTCACAACAGGAACATCTTGAACAGGCTCTTCTTCAACACCGAACAGCTCAGGCGGAACACACCTGCACTTCTCAGTGCAAATACCAGGATCACCAGTATTGGTAGTACAAAGCGTATTCGGCGGATCACAATCCTCATTCCTCTCAACCTTCTTATCACCACATGAAGAAGATATCTGTGATGCATTAATCAACCCGCCAATAACAACAGGATTGTAATCCTTGGGAATGGTCTGGTTGATATCACAACCGCACGTCTTAATGTTGCACTTCAAAGAAATATTAATCATCTGACCGTATTCAGGACACTTGTCAACAGCATCACCATCGCACACTTCCACGCCCTCGCGAATATTGTTCTCGCAATAAGCCTTGTTAACCCTCGGCAAACACGTGCAGTGCTGAGTATCACAAACAGTATCTATCTCCAAAACAGTGCCAAGCTCATCACAGAAATTCTCCTTGACTCCTTTTTCGCACAATTCAAACTGGTCAAGAACACCATTGCCGCACCTGAAATCAGTAATCGACCAGTCCAACTGGGCAAATACTGTCGGCAAAGAGAATAACAACGCCACTAAAATCACTACCTTTTTCATACCTTGATGAGAAATATTGCATTATAAAAAGATTATGGTCTTCTATTGCTTATCGAGGAACAATTTGAAAGATTTATCCTTCACTTGCTCTTCCGCAACATGCTCGTGCTTTTTAACAGGATCAGCACTGCCAATCTTCACAGAAGCACCGCACTTCTCCTCAATCTTACCCTTCCACTTCTCAAGCATCTTCACTGCATCAGTCTGCACGTAAACAGACGCCTTATCCGCCTTCTGCATGCCAGCATCCTTGCGCATTTGTTGAACGCGACGCATGATTTCTCTGGCGTAGCCTTCAGCGTCCAACTCATCAGACCGCTCAGTATCAAGATACACAAAACCATTCCTGAACTCAACCTCAACATAACGCTTAGGCACATCACGCTCAATTATGATGTGGTCTTTGTTCAGTTCAACAGTTTCCTTGTCGATTATTACTGGGAACTTACCCGCTTTAGCCAACTGAGCAAGAATAGACTTTCCACTCATCTCAGTAAGCTTCACCATAATCTTAGGACTCTTAGCGCCAAAAGCCTTACCCAACGCGCCGGCATTGGCTTTAATTTTCATCTGCACTTCAGCAAACTCCTTATGCCCGTGCACGTCCTTGCAATTAGTCTGATATTTGATGACGTCTTCCAATTCTTCCAAAGTCTTCAGAACATCATCATCCTGCGATACTACCTGCGCACTCTTTATCGGCCAGCGCAACGAGACTTTTATTTTTTCCCTGCCCGCAAGAATCGCCTGAACAGCACTGTCAGCAAGAACCATCTGCTTTTCCAACTTTGTGTTGATGTCCTTCTCATTCACCTTTGGCCACGCGCACAAATGAATACTTTCCTCGTTAAACTTGAATTCATTTTTCAAATTCTGCCAAATCTGCTCTGTAATGAACGGAGCAATAGGCGCGAACAACTTCAAACTCTCAGTCAAAGTCTTGTAAATAGCATAAAGGACAACTTTTCTTTCATCCTCGTCACCAACAGCAGCCTTATCCCTCACCATCTGGATATAACTCCTGCTTAAAGCCAAGAATAAGTCCTCAATAACAGAAGGAATCTCGTTCAGCTTGTAAGCTTCAAACAATGCAGTGACTGTTTTTATCGCACTGTTCAGTTTTGACAGCATGAAACGCTCTTCAACACCGCAAAGCGACTTCATAACAACATCATCCATCTTATTGGGAGCAGTCTTCAACTCCTTGGCAAGCTCAACGACGAATTTTTGCAAGTTCCACAAGACGATAAGATTCCTGTGCTTGATTTTGGCATCTTCATGATTGAAGTTCGCGTCAATACCAGGCTGAGCACAGCCAATCTGATAGTATCTCAACGTGTCAGCGCCATAATTATCAATAATTTCGTAAGGAGTAATGTAATTCTTCATAGACTTAGACATCTTCCTGCCCTGCGAGTCATTAATGAAGCCATGCATGTAAACAGCTTTGAACGGAAGCTGGCCATGACTGATCATGCTCATGCATGTCAAACTGTTAAACCAACCCCTGATCTGGTCCTTGCCCTCAAGGATTAGGTCTGGGAAGCCCAAAGCCTTGAACGTCTTATCATCAGACGGGTAATTGAGAGTTGCCCATGGCGCGACACCGCTGTCTAACCAGACATCCAAAACATCCGGAACACGCTGCATGTCCTTGCCACACTCGCATTTAATGAGCACCTGGTCAATCCAAGGCCTGTGCAAATTCTCCAACTCCTTACCAGACAATTTTTTCAGCTCAGCATTAGAAGAAACGACTTTATGCTTTCCGCACATGCAAACCCAAATAGGCAAAGGAACACCCCAGAATCTCTGCCTTGAAATGCACCAGTCCTGCAAAGACTTCAACCAACTGTCAAACCACCTGTTGCCAGCCCAATCAGGAACCCAATAAACCTTCTTGTTAAGCTCAACCATCTGGTCTTTCAGCTTTTCAACAGCCAAAAACCACTGGTCAGTCGCCCTGAAAATAATAGGAGTCTTGCAACGCCAGCAATGCGCATACTCATGCTCAATCTTAACTTTGTCAATAATCGCGTTCTTGTCTTCCAACAATTCTATAAACTTATGATCATCCTGCTTTGCAACCATTCCTGCTAAGGAGCCCATTTTTTCGCTGAAACAACCATGCTCGTCAACCTCATTAAAAGGAGGCAGATTGTGCGCTTTACCAACCTCGAAGTCCTCAGGACCACAACCAGGAGCGCAATGGACAAGACCACTGCCCGCATCAGTTGTGACATATCTCTCTGACAAGATAACTCTGTGAGCATGCTTTTCTTTTATGTCTTGCTGGAATTTAACCTCGTCCTTGAAAGGATGAATGTATTTTGTTCCCGCTAACTTTTCGCCTTTAACTTTCTCCAAAACCTTGTACTGCTTACCAGCAACAGCGCCAATAACGCCAGGAGCCAAAGCCTCTGCAAGAATCCAAACTTCACTGTCAACCTGCGCTTTCACGTAATCAAAATCAGGATGCGCCATCACGGCAAGATTAAATGGAATTGTCCACGGCGTTGTCGTCCAAACGATCAAATATTCATTTGGCTTGCCTTCAACCTGTAATTTTACAAAAATAGAATCATCTTTCCTGTTCTCATACTCCAACTCGTGCTTTGCCAATGCAGTTGCGCATCTCGGACACCAAGTCATCGACTTCTTGCCCAAGTATAACAGTTTCTTCTCATCGGCTTTTGCCAAAGCCCACCAAGCACCCTCTATGTACTCGTTCTTAATCGTCATGTAAGGATTATCCCAGTTCATCCAAACGCCCAAACGCTTGAAGTCCTCAACCATCGGCCACAATTGGTCCAACGCGTACTTCTGACAGGCTTCAACGAATTTCACAAGGCCCAATTTGTTGATAATCTCCTTCTTGTCCTTGATGCCGAGCAATTTCTCAACACTGACCTCGATAGGAAGACCGTGCATGTCAAAACCAGGCTGGTCCCAAACATCAAAACCCTGCATGCGCTTATAACGCATTATTGAGTCTCTCAAAGCCTTGCCCCAAGAATGACCGATATGAATACGACCAGTAGTATACGGAGGGCCGTCTAAGTAATAAAACCGTTTTTTCCCAGCATTCTTCTTAACGACTTTATCGTAAACCTTATTGTCCTTCCAAAAGTCCAAAATGGCTGGCTCTATAGTCTTGAATTCATACGGATGCATACATCGCAAAAGAAATAGGGTATTTAAAAAAGTATAGGCTTATTTATGTTCTTGAGGTTGTTTTCGCTTTGCATAATAATCGTTTATGAGAGTGTACAACATCCATGGCTTTTTCACGAAACGACCAATGCCCCAAGTGCCAGCAGCCAAAACCACGGCAGCAAGGCCCACGCTTAGATATGTGCCAGACTGATTGTCCTCAGGAATTTCACTTGAACCAGGCTCTGTATTAGCAGGCCTTGTCACAGCAGGCTTGTTCTCGTACTTGAGCGGATTTCCCTTGAAAACATCATAACCCATCACGGCTGTTCCAGCAAGAATCGTAGTCAAAGCAAAACTCTTCAAAAAATAAGACTTTTTCTGGGGTGTCTCCATTTTCATTTCCTTTTGGAAAGGCCTAAGTAAATTGCAGAGGCGATTCCAGAAATTATTCCGCCCAATACGCCAAGAATTCCAATCCCGTACAACGCGGACTTCTCAAGCGTGTAATCTTTAGCAGTATCCATGCGAATCTGTTCAGGAGACTTCTGCCAAGGAGGAGACTTGCCTTCATGAGTTCTCATGTAATCCTGAACGTCAACTTCTTGTTTCTGAACCTCGTATTGAGCAACAGACTCGTCAATGCTCACTGAAGGAATCTGGGACCGGCCGAATAAAGCCAAAGCCCCAGCAGCTGCAGTTGCAAGAGCAACATTGCGCCAGTATCCGAAACTCTGTTTTTTCTGATTTAAAGTCTGCTCTTCCATCTGCTTTTTTTGATTTAGACTCTGCTCTTCCATCTGCTTTTTTTGATTTAGACTCTGCCTGTTCTGATAATGTGACATTGCCAAATCAGCAATTAACATCTGCCTGCCATAAATGGGCAATGCATCATACATTTGTGCAGAAGTTGCTCCTGGAGCCAGCACTATTGCCGGACCGCCAGATGCTGGAGGAATTATAGGAACGCCAACAGTAGTCAAAAAATCTGCCTTATTTATTGGCGTGTCTACAAAGTATCCTGCACTAACTGCAGCTTTATAAGTACTATCATTCAAATCTCTATCTGCTCCAGTGTGCATGATTTTCAACATTTCCTCAAGTTTCAGTTCTGCCATTTTCTCCCCCTGATTATTTCTTTCTCCATAAAGCCGCGAGTCCTAAAGCGCCAGCAGCCAAAGCAATTAAGCTTGCAAGACTGCCAACAGCTTCCTTTCCGTCCTCGCGCTCATCAGAAACTTCCTGGTCAACTGCATCCTGCGGCTTGTACCAAGGAGCGTTCTGGCCATGGTGAGTATTACGATAGCGCTCATTTTTCTGTTCGTAATCGTGATTTCTAGCAATAGTATGTGGCTCTGTGCCTTTGATGCTTTCAGTACTGTTAGTGTAAAAGAGAGTCGTAGCAGCTAGAATTGCAGCCAAAAGCGCGCCCTTTCCAGCAAAAGAAGTACTCGCGTGCGAAGCAGCAATATTCTGGCCAGCATCAGCGATGACTAGCTGATCTGGAGAGCGTTGTATGGAAGGCCGTGTGCCTGTCGGCGCTCCAGCTGGAACAGGAACAATAGTAGGATCAGTGTACAAGCTTGCTAAATAGTCTGGCTTTTGAGCAGCAGTATAAGTGCCTCTCGAAACAAGCTCTTCAAATGCCTGCTCACGAGCTCCAGCATTGTTCTGTAAACGATATATTGTTAGTTCAATCTGTGAAGTCATTTTGGTCACCTTTATGCCAAATAGGCAAGTTCTCCTATATAAATCTTTCTATTTTTAACTACTAATGAGTGACTACATACCTGAAACGTCAGAATCTGCACGAGATAGGCCTTCCTGTACTTTTTAATAGTGCGAAAGATTGCGCGTTCTGAAAAATTGTCTACGTGCCAGCGTGATTGGATGCCCGTCACCATTGACGGCTAAATTAATTGCAGAATTGTGTAGAATTCAACTGTAGTGTTAATTTTTCTTGACAAGAGCGTCGATAGACTCAGTCGACGGGTCGTACAGGTGCCATGGGTCCCCTTTTCTTCTTGTAACATCCAGTGCTTCTCTGATATCTAAGTAAGTGTGAGTTCCTTTCTCATACTTCATGATTGCAATCTTTTCGCCTGT
This sequence comes from uncultured Methanosarcinales archaeon, assembly GCA_964617195.1. Lineage (GTDB taxonomy): Archaea > Nanobdellota > Nanobdellia > Woesearchaeales > ARS49 > CABMGU01. The sequence continues at coordinate 32,542 of CAZTVK010000004.1, forward strand.
TTTTTCGTGAAGTGTACGTGCTGCAGTCTTTGCGGTTTGCTCATTACCAACAATTATGAAATCAATAGTGCCATTTACGCACAGGGCACCATAAATACCATTACCTTCTGCATACTTTTAGTGGCATCATCTGGATTTTTATAATTCTCACGTGACATTGCCAAAATGTAAACTTCTTTTCCCTGGGACGACGCGTCTTCAAGCATCCAGTCTAATTTGTCCAAAGAACTCGGCTTCTTGTCTGGATCTGGAACAAAATTAGTGTACCCCCTAGTATTTATCATGGTTTGTGCCTTTATAAACCTTCTGAGAACGATTTTTACACTAGAATTCTTATGCAATCTTCTTCAAATCAGAGTAACAAAAAGAATTTTTCTGTCTCTGTTCAGCCAATAATTTAGCCACGTCAAGTTCTGACTGCAACTTGACAGCTGTCTGACCCTCATATTTTGTCATGCCAACAGATTGTTTACCTTTTTCTGCAGCTCCCTCAGCAACCCCGCGTGCATTCACTTCCCCCTGAATGATAACATCGATGCAATCGCCCATATCTACTTTATCAACAATTGGAATTTTAGGTAATTGGTAATTAGCGGGAACAGCAATTACGTAAATATCGCTTCTACCATTAAATGAAGCTAAAACTACTCTTAATTCTTCGTACGGATTGATTCCCATCCTTTCCCTGGCCTGATTTTCATATAATGTGCTGTATGTCATAACTGCAGTATAGATTTTGTATTATATAAACATTACTTGGCCAGTGTCACACAATTCCGCCCTGCTTCTTTTGAGCAATAAAGCGCTTTGTCAGCCCTGTAAATTAGATGATTGGTTGTTTCATTTGGTTTTCTAACTGCAACTCCAATGCTTACTGTTACATTCTGCAAACCTTGGACGAACTTTCTTACGCTTGCATCTTTTATTAAGTCGGCTGAACTTGAAACATATTCTTCTCTACTTAGATAATCCTGGCTTAAAACTTGCCTTATTTCCTTCTTTAACTGAGCGCCCTTTTTTGTGGATTCTTTGCACAAATCAATGATGGCTTCAGAATCAAACGGTGGAACAAACTTGGCTTCAACAGCATTTCTGATATTTTCTGCTATTTTCTTAATGTCGTGTTTTGAGTTGTTATATCCTGCAAGGATAATGGAGAATTCTTCTCCACCATATCTCGCAACATACTCAGTATTTGCTGTTTCCCGCACAATTGCGGCTACCGTTTTAAGCGCAACATCACCCTGCTGATGACCATATCTGTTGTTGTATTTCCCAAAACGATCCAAATCAGTCATTATGCAACCAATATCTCGTACACCTTCAATCTTTTTCTTAATCCATTCCTCAAAATGCGCCCGATTCTTAAGCTGTGTAAGCCCATCGGTTGTTGCCTTGAAGAGTAACCCGTCCGCTATTTTCTCCAAAGATGAAGAGGATGAACGAATGGCAGCTATTCTGTTAGTTATTTCTTGGGACTTCGGAGCACCTGAAATGTCCTGTTCGGCCAAATCCAATTCCTGATAAATGAGCCTAAGCTCGTGCTGGAACAATTCATGCAATTCAACAGCTGATTTGTTTTCGGCCATAAGCATACTAAGGCATTCCAGACTTATAAATCTTTCTATTTTTAACTACTGAGGAGTGGTGAAGTAAGGCTTAAATATGGCGTAAGCCATGAGAAGCATATGAACTTCAAATGTCACAGTTGCGGCAAACTATATCTGAGAGTTGGAACATGCTGCGGAAAAGCGCTTGAAAAAGCATGCCCAACCTGCGGTTTTGGAATGGACTTCTGCACCTGCGAAACAAAAAGCACCAAAGAAGGCAGGAAAAGATAACTACTTAACTTTCTTAAAAATCGGCTTTATCAAAAATAACGGCAAAATGCCAACAATCGCGTTAACAAGAATCAACTGCTTGTAGCCGATAAGATCGTACAGCTGGCCGCCGATATACACTGCCACAACACCAGAAGCAAGATTCGAGATGCCCGTTACTAAAGAGAACGTAGTTGCTTCTAGGCCTTTGGGGCAAACTTCAACAATCAAACGCATACTCGCGATGATCGCCAAAATGCTCAAAATACCGTTGATAAGAAACACGATAAATGCGCTTGTCGCGCCTAAGATGAAATAGAATAAGAACGTCATTGCCGTGTTCAGCAATATTAGCCAAATGAACAATTTCTTTTGATTAATTTTATCAAGCCACTTTCCAAACAAAACAGAGCCGACAACCGCGCCAACATTCACCATGCTAACCAAAGTACCAAGCATGACATCAGAAAAGCTCAAGGTATCCCTCATATAAAAAAACAAAGGAGTGCTAAACGAAGGCGAAACAAACCACAAGAACAAGAACGCGCTAACTAGCCACAAAACGCGCATTCGATAATAAGTCCTGCAAGTATTCTTCAACAACGGCCAAAGACCGACGCGAGGAGCGATATGCGCATTCTCCTTAACAAAAAACACCATTCCAAATGTCAGTAACGGAAGAAAACCCGTAATCGTAAAAATCGTCTGATTAGAAAAGAAACCCAACAGCCAACCGCCAAAGAAACCCGTAATGACTGCACCAAAACTCCTACTACCCCACATTATGGTCTGAATCCTGCCCTTCTGCTCAGAAGTGCTCTTCTCAACAGCCAAACCATCAACAACAACATCAGTCATCGCAATGCCCAAAGCAGCAAGAATTTGCGCTATCAAAACACTCCAATAAGTTCCATTCGCAGCAGTCAAAAACCAGCCAAAAGAAGCAAGCAAACTGGAAGCTAACAAGTAAGGCTTGCGATGGAAGCCGCGAATCGGAAAATAATCGCTCAACAAACCATACAACGGCTTGATAACCCACGGAACCATCGCAATCGCTGATAATGTCGCAATCTGCGAAACAGACAATCCCAAATCATCCTTCAAAAAAATCGGCATTGCGACAGAAGTCAAGCCAAGAGCGCCCTGTACGAAATACACAAGGCCGAACAACAAATAATCCCGAAAAATACTTCCCACACGATTTCAAGTGCGATATTCACTTAAAAATCTTACTGCGACTGAAGCGTCCTTCGCTCCTTGCCGGCATATGATGTTTTCTGCACGCGCAAGCTTAGGAAATGCTCATACATCAATTCAGCTTCCGCAATAGTCCTTTCAATAGGAATATCCTCAGATTTCTTATCTACATTAGATTGCACCAGCTTGACAACGAACGATTCTAAATCAGCCCTTCTCAAATAGACATCTCTTTTGAGAAGTTCTCCATGAAAATCACTCTTGAATTTTTCATACTTTGACGCGGCCATTTCGTACGCCATCTGGAACTCAACTATCTCTGACATGCCTCTGTTGCCACTCTCAATCTGCGTGAAAATGCCCTTTACGTCTGCTCTTGTAACAGCTATCCCGCTGGCTGTCAATCTTTGATAGAAAGTATCAAATGACGCATACTTGTTATCCATCTTTTGTTTACTCATTTTATGCTATAATTATCTAATGTAAGTGAAGTACGACATGTACAGAATTTGCTCTCAAAATGTGCTCACGAAACTGTATTCTCCACTCGATTTTTTGCGCAAGATTTAAAAGCACATCAATTGCACTCCCGCTCTATGTCACAAGAGGCGATTACAGAGATAGACATGGACGTGTTCTCGCGCAGAATCGGACCATACTTTTCCTGGTTGGAAAGCAGAATCGAATCAGGCTGGCAACAAAGCGATAATGTTCAGAAAGACATTCTCAAAGAAATAAAATATTTGGCAACAACCATGCGCGCCAGATTCATACTAGGAGTATCAAAAGAAGACTTCACCAAAGAAGTCCACCGAGCAATCGAACTCCTCGAAACAGCAGCAGAAGCATTCCCAGGAGAAAGCGACGAAATAGAAAGCAAAATGGGCCACTTCTGCAAAGGAATCTCAGAAGAACTCGGACCGCAATTTTTGCCAAAAGAACACCAGCCAAACATACCAAGACCACCACAACCGCTAGATCCGCACCCATTCCCAATGCCTGAACCAGAGCCAATGCCAGAACCAGACGGCCCAGAAGAGCCCGATGAAGAAAAAATCAAAATTGAAACTCCTAAAATAGAAAAAATAAAGCAAAAAATTGCGAAAGCACAACCAAAAATCGAGCAGGCAGAGCCAAAAGTTGTGAATGCACAGCCAAAAGTAGAAATCACAAAAAAGAAAGTTGAATTCAAAATAGAAAAGCCAAAAGCAGAAAAGAAAACAGAAATTAAAGTCAAAAAAGTTGAACCAGTCAAAACTTCAAAACCAAAAGCAGAAAAGCCAAGAAAGAGAAAAGGAAAAGGATTCTTCTTAGTACGCTGGGTAAAGAGCTTCATATACGGCGAAAATTAACCGTAAACTTCTTCCACAATCTTCGCAAGAGAATTGTGCTTAAAGAACTCGTAAGCCATCGGATACAACTGCGGGTGAACAGCAACACGCAAACACGCCATTCTATTCGCCCTATCGATAAAAGGCTGCCTGTATTCAGGCTTACAATCAAACAACGACTTTATCTCGTCACCAACTCGCACTGGAGCATACTCAGAAGACAGTTTCTGCATGTTAGGCACGCTGGCAACAATAATGTGGCGCTCAGGAATCCCGCTTTTTCTGGCAATCTCATGCTCAAGCCTGCTTTGATTACGAGGATCACGCCACAAACCGTTATACTTTGCAAGCTTTTCAGGATCAACACCTTCAACATAAGGTGGCACGTTAATATATTTCAGCCAAGGGTACAAAGGAATATCAACCTGAGGCTCTGAATTCTCAAATCCCTTTAATTTCAAAACAGAAACAGAAGCATGAGGAGATTTATGGTACACGGTAACCAGATGACGCATAATCTCCTTAACCTCACGATCCGAATGATGCCACAAAGTATGCTGAAGCAGAACATCAGAAAATCTCCAAAACTCCAGATTAACCCCTTCCTGCAATCTTTCATCAAGAGACTGCGTGTGTTGTACGTTAATTTTTTGGAAATGATCAAGAATCTTTGCTTTGAACAACATCTTCTTCTGATAAGCATCAGCGATCTGCGTAGAAGGAGAAAAGTACAATTCCTCATACTGCTTGGCCCTGAAATCAAGAAACTCAAACGCGCCCTCAGCATACTGCTCTACAAAAACCTTTTCATCTTTCCATGCTAGCCACGTCATCAATTTTGAAGGGTCAAAATTATTCTTTAACCCGTACTCATCAGGATCAATGCTCAAATAATAAATTCGATCAGCTCCAAAAGGCCCGTCAACAATGGCGTGCAAAGGATCACGGTGCTCAAACATCGCGACAATATCCTCAATATCAACAATCCCTTCAAACGCACTCTTGTTCTGGCGCAACAATTCCACCGCAAACTTATCATGATCAAACCCGCACATCGCCTTGAAATAATCCTCAGTCGCATGCGAGCCAGTCAAGTGACCGGAATCATGAGTCAAAGCATAAACTTCAACCTTCAAACGGTCTTTATCAGGAATCTTAAAACGATTGCACAAAATACGCGCCATGTGCATGACACCAATACTGTGCTCAAGCCTTGACTGCATCGCATACGGAATGCGCAAGTGGTACAAATTGCCCAAACTCTTAACTCCCCGCAAACGCCTCGCATTCTCAGTGCGCAAAATCGGCAAGTACATTGAAACATCAACTTTAGCCTTCAAATCGTGCAAGTAAAGCTCAACTTCCTCAATAGGCTTAGGCTCCTGCATGTCAAATTCAGGAACAGTCTGACCGAACTGCATTTTCATCAACTCGATCTCTGCAGCATTAAGGCGCTCCTTCAAATCTCTCCTCATCTCAGCATTATCAGGAGGCACTCCAACAGCCCTCATGAAAAAATACAAATGCTCACGATCTTCCAACTTTTTCGTCAAAGCCTCAATCAATAAACGCGGATGATACGCAAAAACATGACCGGTTTTAACGATAAAACCATCACGGAAAGCCATAGTCAACGGGTCACGCTCAGCCATGCCATATCGAAGGCGCGTTTCCTGCTCGGTCAAGACAGGCAACTCATCAAGAATCCTAGTATTTCCAAGCAAAGTGCGCGCAAAATAAGTCCCCTCACGGGCAAGCTCAGCCGTACGATGGTGCGCTGTAAGAGTCATCTCTTCCAATCCCCTCGAAAATCTTGAGACATACGTGAAATGATCAAATGGCAACTTGATACGAGTGCCAAACTCATCCGGATGCGAAAAACGCTGCCTGCTGAGCGGATGCATGCCGAGCGAAGCTTCCCAAAAATCCTCGACCGGCACAAAACCAAACAACTGCAGCGTGCTCTGAGTCGCACGAATCAAATTGTGCGTGAAAATGTGAATGTCCAAACTTGAAATGTCCCTGACAAACTTTTCAAGATTAACAGCTTTAAACGCCTTGTAAGTCTCAGGCGCAACCTTCTTGGCTTCTCTTGCCCTGATTCGCACTAACGGATCTTTAAAGAAATCAACAAGAAGCTCCAAAGGATCCTTGCGCTCCATCATCACCTTCACCGCAGAAAGAACATCACCAGCCTCCAAGTCCTTAATATCAACCTCAACTTCGCTACAAATATGCTCAAGCTCTTTCGGATGATGTTCGTGCCAATACTTGAAAGTAGAAGCAGCAACAGGCAAAGGCTCATATGGCCTTTCAAAAAACTGTTTCATTACTTGATCAATAAACGTATCTGAAAGATGAATCATATAGCCCCCAATATATCGACGGAACGAGGTGTTTTATAAACTTTCCTCGACGAACAATGGTTTTCGACACCTTTAAAAGCATTATATTACTTCGAAGACATATGCGCGTATCAATCTGGATAGGAATTCTGACACTGGCATCAGGCATAGTTCTCTCATATCTCGCAGACGCAATGATACAAACACAAGCAAGCGGGCCACTACAGACGACAGCAACACTCATCGCTTCCATACTCTTTGTACTATTCTCGGCAAGCATGCTAGGCCTAGGAGCAGGACTAGTAGTTCACTGGATAATCGGATTCGCAACACACTGGAAAGCAGCAATCGCGGAAATCGTCCTAAGCTTCGCAACATTCTTCATCGGAATCGGAGCAACAATAATGAGCGGAAACATGTGGACAGCAGCACAAGTATTCTTCACATTCTTAATCGCAAGCATGACACTATTCATGCTTTCCTTCGTCAGCCTGTTCGGCGGCATAGCACAAGGCGCAGGCAAAGTCAAAAAGTACATTAAGAAAAAATTCAAAAGGTAATCTGATGGACAAAAAGAGGCAATTGATAAAATTCATAGAAAACTCTCCGGCACTAGACAACAATTCAAAACTAAAAGCAATACTATTCATCACCGGAGTAAAACCAAGCACGTACGTTCACATCAGAATCCAGAAAAACCTCCACGACAAGCACGAATTCGAAGACCTGCTCAAACAAAACAGCTTCGGATTTGAAGTAAGCAGAGCAAAAGGATACGAAGAAATAACTGCCATAAAACGAAACGCAGCAGTATGGAAAATAAAAGGCACATGGTACGGCTACGACCTATTCTCAAACAGATACACAAACGAACGATTCCTGGAATACATCATGCTGCTTAAACAGCAAAAACATTCAGATGCAGACAGAATAGGCGGACAAGTTTATGGCTATCCATCATGCTGCGTAAACAAGTTCATACAAGCGCATGGCGCAAAAATGGTGAGACAAAATTCCTATTACGATTATTACAAAAGCCTGCACGATTCAGACAAAGCATTCCCATTCATCGCACACACGCCCTGCAGCACAAAATGCGCAGAAACAAGAAAACTCAACAAAAAATATTCGGCAGCTGTAAAGAAATGGGCTCCCCGATTCTACAAAGAATACTCGTGCGAAAAAACATGCACGGTTCCAGTCATCGTTGATGTTGAAAGCGACGTTCCAGGCGCCAAATGGAAGAAAAAAGACGGACATGATTATGTCCTGATAACACAAAAACCCATTGAAGGCAAACACTATCTTATTAGCTGGCTCACAAAAGCAACATTCAAACGAGGAACAGTATTTAACGCAAAAATAACAATGCAATACGACTATGCGCAAGTCAAACCGCTCAGAAAAATAAGAGAACTCAAAAACTTCCACCACGAAAGGAAGTTCACAAAAAGATGAAATTCTTAGAACTCGCACAATTGTACGAGCATCTCGAAAAAACCAGCTCGTACAACACAATGCGAGACATTCTCAGCAAATTCCTCAAAAAAACACCAAAAGAAGAACTAGAACGAGTAGCATACCTCACTCTCGGACAAATAGCATCACAATTCGCTGACGTTAACCTCGGCATGGCAGGAAAAATGGTCATCAAAAGCATAGCCATGTCAAGCGGACAAAAAGAAGAAACTGTTCTGGAACAAAACAAAAAACTAGGCGACCTCGGCAAAACAGCAGAACAATATCCAGGAAGAGGAAACCTAACAGTCAAAACAGTATTTGAAACACTGCACAAAATAGCAAAAGCATCAGGTACTGGAAGCCAAGAAAAGAAAACAATATTCCTTGCAGGACTATTATCACAAGCAAGCGCACTAGAAGCAAGATACCTGGCACGCATGGTCATAGGAGATTTAAGACTAGGAGTAGGCGATAAAACAGTCCTAGACGCACTTGCAATCGCATACACCGGCGGAAAAGAAGCACGAAAAGAACTAGAACAAGCATACCACGTCTGCCCAGACGTCGGCATCATTGCGCGAACACTAGCACACAAAGGAATCAAGAAAATAAAGCAGATAGACGTTGAGATTGGAATACCAATACAATCAATGCTCTGCCAACGCATAAAAGACATTGAACAAGTCGGCAAGAAAATGGGCTATCCTGTAGTCGTAGAAGAAAAATACGACGGAGAAAGAATACAAGTCCACAAAAAAGGAAACAAAATCAAACTCTATTCAAGAAGACTGGAAGACATCACCCTACAATTCCCTGATATAGTAGACGCAGTAAAAAAAGCAGTCAAAGCAAAAGACTGCGTGCTGGATTCAGAAGTAATGCCTGTAGATGCCAAAGGCAATCTGCTCCCATTCCAGATATTAATGCAACGACGCAGAAAATACGACGTAGAAGAATACGTCAAAAAAATACCAGTTGCACTATTCGTATTTGACGTGCTATCCATCAACGGAAAATCACTCCTGAAAGAATCATACAAAAAAAGATACGAACTTCTCCAGAAAAACCTGAAAGAATCTAAACAAGTAAAATTCACAATCAGAAAAGTATGCACAGACTCAGACTGCATAGAAGACCTGTTCAACAGGACAGTCGAGCATGGCGGAGAAGGAGTAGTCATCAAGAATTTAAGCGGGCCATACGAAGCAGGAGTACGAGGCTGGAACTGGATAAAATGGAAACCAGAATACGTCAAAGGATTACGAGACACATTTGACTTAGTAGTTGTCGGCGCTTACTTTGGACGCGGAAGAAGAGCAGGCACTTATGGGGCATTGCTCTGCGCAGCATACGATGATAAAAAAGACAAGTTTGAGACGTTCTGCAAACTAGGAACAGGATTCACAGACAAAGAACTGGCAGGACTGCCAAAAAAGTTCAAGAAACTAGAGCATAAGCCCGCACGATTGGAAATTTCCAAGTCCATGCAGCCAGACGTCTGGCTTGACCCGCGCATTGTTGTAGAAGTAACAGGAGCAGAAATAACAAAATCACCAAACCACACGCTTGGATACGCACTCCGCTTTCCAAGATTTTTACGCTGGAGAGAAAAAAAGGCAGAACAGGCGACAACAACAAAAGAAATCCTGAGGTTAAAATGAAACGCGCAATAATAGTACACGGATGGGGAGGAAACCCTGACGGAAACTGGTTTCCATGGCTTAAAAAAGAACTCGAAGCAAGAAACGTCTTTGTGGAAGTTCCAGAAATGCCAAATACTGATGCGCCTGAAATAGTGCGCTGGGTAAATCATTTGGCAAAGTTTGTTGACACAGAAGACGAGAATATACTCATCGGACACAGCATGGGAGTACAAGCAGTACTAAGATATATTGAGAAAGCGCCTGCCGACACCAAAATTAAAGGAGCAGTTCTTGTTGCAGGATTCGTCACATCACTTTCAGAAGTAATAATTAGCAATCCAGAAGACGTGCAAATAGCAAAACCATGGCTGGAAACACCAATCAATCTAGATAAAGTACGCGCGAAAACAGGCAAAATAATCTCAATAGTCTCAGACAATGATCCTTACATTCCTGAAGACAACTGGGAAGCATTCAGAAAATTAGGAGACGTTGTAATCCAGCACGGAAACGAGCACATACAGAATCCACAAGAGAAAGACGTGCTGAACGCAGCGCTGAAAGTAATGAAATAATCTAAATCTGCTTTTCCTCTTTTTTAGGAGGCTTGAACTCAGGCATCTTGGCAGTATCGCCGTCCATAGTGTACTTTGAGAAATAAGTTCCGCTTTCAATCATATAGTTCAAACACCTTAGGAATGCAGCCTGATGAGGAATCTCTCCTTCTTCAGCAATAATCTTCCGTGCTTTTGCAAGCTCACCCTCTGCCCACGCCCTAACAATCGCAGGATCAGCACACCTTTCATATTCAGATTGGAAAGAATCATACAAGCCATTAATCTTCGGAACAACCATATTGTGAATATTCGCAACAACAAGCACAGTCTTTTCCAACCCCAAATGCGCTGCCACAATGATTCCAGCCGAGGCAAGCGAAATCCTGCCATTACCCTCATAACCAACGCGATTCTTGAAATAAAAATCAAAATCTCCCCTAATAGTGTTACCGGCATTGTGCCCGCTCTGCTTCCTGAACAATGCCCTCGAAGAAAATCCATAGGGCGAGCTCAATTTAGCAGTCTCAATAATCTTGGCGACATGTTCCTTCTCAACAATTCCATCAAGGTTCACATTCGAATTCATCTGAACAAATCGCGGAACATCCTTCGGAGAAATGCCGGCAAGCCAAGTATCCTTCAAGCCCTGAGCAACACGACCATACGTCAACGCGCCCTTCACCAATTTAGAAATTACAGTATACCCAAAAGCGTATTCGATAAATTTCTGTACTTTTTCCCCACTTTTATCTGCCACGCAACACCACAAAAACTAGCCATTTATATGCCTTTTGACCCAGCGGCAATCCACAAATGACCAGTGGATTGCCGAATGTGCTCAAGAATCACTCACGTGGTTCTTGACACAGTGGACAACCACGCGCGCAGGATATTTAAGGCGATTTTTCGCGCTCAATTTTGTGAGGCAGAGCACCATTCTAGAATACGGACTAAAAGTCATTACAGTCTACGTGCCAATGCGCAAATATCCCTATAAGTCAAGACACGGACTGGCAGAATTACAGCTCAGGAAAAGGCTGGAAAAGCAAGGCTGGCATGTCTGGAGAGGAGGGTTTGTCCACGCAATAGCAGCAGACGTCTACCCGCACGTCAAAAAGAAATACGTGCAGTTAGCAGAATTGATCATGGAATTATACGGAGATAGCGCACTAGACTTTCTTTGCTATCTATGCACAGTGCACCATGGCATGCCAGATTTAGTATGTTATAATCCCGCTCTTAAACAATTCAAATTCGTAGAGTGCAAACTAGGACACGAAGGACTCAGCAATAGACAAGTAATGACGATCAAACGACTGCAGGAAGCAGGCTTTGAAGTAGAAGTCCACAAACTAGTGGAAGAATGCACAAAAACAAGAAAAGCAAAAATAGACCTGATTACAAAAGAGAAAAAAATCCTTGAAAAAGAGCTAACCCTCAAAAGGTTCTAACTACTTGCACTTTTTCATGTAAGGCGTTGAAGGAGCATACCTTATAGGAGCCGGACATTCACGGTTCAGCATCCTGTTGCGCTCATGCAACTCTACATTTTTCTCATGCTGCGTTTTCTGATAGTTGGTACAGCCAGATGTAGCGGCAAGACTTGCAGCCAAGCCAACATACATGACAACTGCGCCAATATCCTTTGACAACTCTTTTATGAAGCTCATAATAGTCACTAAGGAGTGGTGATATTTAAAGGTTTCGGTTTTATGCCTTCTTGATCAAAATACCTTCACTGGCAACAGGAATAATCCTTACCTTCTGGCCCTTCTTTATGTGCAGATGAGCAGCCAATTCTGAAGGAATACCAACAACCAGACTCTTGCCGCTTATCGTAACTTTCCGCTCAAAAGAGAATGTGCGATCCATTATTTCCTTTGTTTTTGTCTTCATTTCACGCGCCTGCTCTTCAGTAAAGAAGACATTATCGCATTTAGAGCATTGATAAGCCTCGACATTCTTCAGAGGGCAACCTTCCAAGTATTCGTATTCTGGAACAATGCCGAGTTTCATCTCAACATTGCAATGCGCACAATGCCATCCTTCTTTCAATTTTTCCATTTTTTGCTCCAAATCGCGTAAACAGTGATGACACGCACTTCATTACAATTCAACGTGGAAACCACAACAACCTTTCGGCCCTTTAACTCGTATGTTCTAACGAATCTAGGCTCTCCTTTAATAGCTCCCTGAGTTGAGAGTTTGCCGTGTTCCAGACATTCCCGAACCTCGCTCTCGGAAATATCATCATCCAGCATCGCCTGTTTAGCATGTTCTGATAATATCATGATTTGTCACTTATCTAATACTTAAACTTTTCTATTCTCCAATTATCGCCTTCAAACCGCCACTTGCACGGTCATAAGCCTTCATGACATCTGCCCTGGTGATAGTCCTGTACTCACCTGAAACATCCAAGTCCGGAAGCTTCTCAACAAGAGAGGTGTACTCGGTCGTCTTGTAATACGCCCTGTTGTCAATTTTCAACGAACGCTTAATGCATCCAAGCAAGCCCTCAATTGCATCAACCTCAATCGGGCGACGAAGTTCAATATGCTCGCCATCAAGAGTCTTGTTCCGAAGAACAACATGATACACACGCGGAACAAGATTTGGAGGCAAAGGCCTCGAAATATCATAACCAACACCATCAACCATCGCCTCAATACAGAAATACTTAGGCGGCTCCCTAACAGGCAGAGAAATGTTGCTATCAACATAAGCAACACGCTCCTTCTCACCCTTCTGTTCTTCCATCATTTTATGCACGAGGCAAGCAGCAGTACCAATGGCAACGCCTGCCAGTAAAGTCACCACATAATTCCTCAAAACCTCAAAAGGAGATTTTGTGTCGTGATACGCAAACCCCCTTCCCCTGAATGGCTCATCCTCAAAATACGTATCATCAAGTTTTTCGTTTTTGTTCATGATGCTCACCTCAGCTTGGCATGTCCACTCCTAGTTTCTTCTTTTGAAACAAGCCTGTCATTGTTCTCATCAAGCAAGTACGGAACAAGACGCTCATAATGTGAGGGCATAGGCACTGAATGCTTAGCAGCAGGTATTCTGTCAAGAGGCATAGCCAGCCTGCCCAGAGCTGAATCCGGGTTCAAGACAACTTCATACAACTCCTGCGCTTCCTTAACGTCAAGACGATGCGCTTTCTTGCCCGCATCATATTCTCTATCAGCACAACGCATCATCAGAATAACCTGGTCTTCACGATAGCTCACACCAATAGCTTTCATTCGCTCCATACCTCTGTTGTAATAATTCATAGCCTCCGGGTTCATGTACATAGCCCAATCAGGCTCTGACAGAGCAGCAGGCTTTGCCATTGCCTCATACTGCTGTTTCCCTGCATCATGCCGGCCATACCAAAATGCCCCGGCTGACAAAACCAACGCCCCGATACACATTGAAACTTTTTTACTCATTGTGCTCACCTCAAGAAATAACATGTAAAACTAGTTAAAGAGTCCTCCGACGGAAAACCCGTAAAGTTTACGGACTGACCCGTAAAGTTTACGGAAAATCGAAGAAAATCCGGAAATAATTTCCACCGCAACGCTTAAAAACGTCGGCACTATTGCATACTCGTGCTCGACAACCCAACAATCTTGTTCGGAATCATAGGCGGACTTGGCGGATTATTGAGAGCGTGCATCGGCGCAAGAAAAGCCCGCGTGCAGAAGAGAAAATTCGTGCTAAACTATTTTCTAATGACTGTAGCTGGCGCGATAGTTATCGGCGCAATACTCGGCTCAGTAATCGGCATCAACAAAGCAGTAGCACTGATAGCAGGCTATGCAGGAACAGACCTTCTGGAAGGCCTTGCGAAAAGCTTCAAGATAGCGCCAATACGAATAGGATAGATTTATATACTACACTATATAGGTTATAGTTGGTGGGTGCAAAATGACATTACTCTATAAAACAAAGTGCAGAGTCTGCGATCAGTTCAAATTCTTAAAAGCAAGCTGGGGCGCGTGCCTTAAATGCCACGAAAAAAGAGTGGGCAAATACGCAGGACCAGACCGAAAGAATTACCTTTAAGGTGATCTATGGCACTCTATTGCTCTGAATGCCACTATGGTGTTCAAAATCCATTCTACAGCATGCGTCTTGTCATACGTGGAAACAACAAACTAGCATTCTCAGAAATTGAATACGCAATCTGCCGCGTCGATATCGAACGAATGCCTGCCCGAGACGAGATTGGCACATTATTTCTGGCATATGCAATTGACCAAGTGACTGGATCGATGGGCGGCCCAAGCGACTTACTCGTCGTTGACTTTGCCAGTCGTGAAGAGAAACACAAATTTATCAGAAAAGAAACCGCTCTGAGCATTCTTCCAAAAACAGCAGGGAAACTTCTAGAAAAACCACTCTGGGTGGAGAAAATCGGAAACGAATGGAAACCAGCAGACTGGGCATACAAACTTTACAAATAGACAAACATAGTCAAACTTCTTTGAGTCAGCCCGTTAAGAGATAACCTATATATGTTTGAGTCAATTACTTCTCTCTATGATAAAAGCGGTATTATTTGATTTGGACAACACACTGATAGATTTCATGAAAATGAAAAAGCAAGCAACAGACGCAGCAGTAGAAGCCATGATAGCAGCCGGAGTACAGCTAAACAAAGCACAAGCCACAAGGTTAATCTTTGAACTCTACGACCAATACGGAATAGAACACCAACAAATATTCCAAGAATTCCTCATAAGAACACAACAAAAACTCGATTACAAAATCCTATCAGCAGGAATAGTAGCATACAGAAAAGCAAGAACAGTCCTAGCAGAACCATACCCTGGAGTCATGTCGACATTATTGAAACTAAAACAAAGAGGACTAAAACTAGCAATAGTATCTGACGCGCCAATATTACAAGCATGGACAAGACTAACAGAAATGAAAATACAAGAATTCTTCGACGCAGTCGTAACATTTGACGACACAGGAGAAAGAAAACCAAACAAAAAACCATTCGAAAAAGCATTGGAACAACTCAATGTCAAACCAGAAGAAGTTTTGCACGTTGGCGACTGGCCGGAAAGAGACATTGCAGGAGCGAAAGCGCTAGGAATGAAAACAGCATTCGCAAAATACGGCGCGACAAAACCAATGACGGTAAAAGCAGATTACGAATTAAACAAAATAGAAGACCTATTGAACATAGCAAACACTTAAAAATCATCAAAGGATAAACAACAGCATGGATACAAAACACAAAATATTCGAACTCTTCCTCCGAAGCAAACGCTTAAGATTCTCAAACATAGAAAAAGCACTTGCAATCAAAACCAATGTCCTTGCGTATCACCTAAACAGCATGATGAAAGAAGGAATGCTCCTGAAAGATGGCGATGACTACCTGCTTACAACTCATGGCGAGAAATTACTGCCATTCTTCGCGCACATAACACAACAACTAACAGGAGGATGCTTGCCAGTAGTCTTAGCAGCCATAGTTAAAAACAACAAGATACTGCTTTTAAAAAGAAAAAACAGACCCTACAAAGGATACTGGGGAATGCCAGGAGGCAAACTACACCTGGAAGAAAGCATAGAAGAATGCACTGTCAGAGAAGTCAAAGAAGAAACAGGACTCGACTGCACATTCTCACATGTAGCCGCAATAGTTCACGAACGAGTCAAAGAAAGTGACACTTACACACACGCTTTTCTCCTGTTTTTTGTAGTAGTTAAATTAAAAACTGATAAGATAAAAGAAAGCGACGAAGGAAAAATAGAATGGTTTCCTTTAAAGAGTTTACAACCCGGCAGAATCATACCATCAAACTATCAAATGATCAAAAACCATCTGAAAGAAATAGCTCACATCAATTGCGTAATAATTGAAGAAAAAGAAGAAAAAATAATAAAATTCGATTCCTCTAAAATTTAGAAGCGAACTTGCCAATCAAAGGCGTAGGCTTCATCTTGCCGGAGAACGCGTTCACAACGCTCAAAATCCACAAGACAAGCACAATTACATTCCAAATCGGAACAAGCGGAATTGTGATGACCAGCAACGTCAACGCAATCGATACAACGAACATTGCAATTCCGAGAACCAAACCTTGCTTTGCATAAAACATTGCATACTTATCCTTCTTGTGAGCTAACATCACCAAGATAAAACCGATAATCGGCAGCGTTGCAATAAACGCCCAACCTTTATTCTCTTTTGCCATTACTATCACCTCTTATTGAACAGAAAACTGACTGCAGGGTATAAAAGAGTTACGGTTTGGCTGCTTCGTTTCTCTCGGCCAGCCTGATTCTTTTAGTCAGCCCTTCTTCACAGCTCTGAGTTCTAGGAAGAATACGCAGATTACCCTTTAAATCCCGGATTACAGCATAATTAGTTGCTCTTGTCACATTATTCCTTCTGGCTTCTGACCTGATCTGCTCAGCAATAGGACCACTCGGTGAAACAAAATATTCACCATTATCCGCAGTAACTCCATTCTGAGGAGGAGCGCTGATTGAACCAAGAACAAGATCGCCTAGCTGCTGGCCGCGGCCAGTTCCACGATAAATTTCATTAACGCCATTCTCACCATTCGGATATAATATTGTATATTGTCCATACGTAGTATTCAAAGTCAATTTTCTCATGTCTTCACCCTCCGAAAATAACGAGAAAAAACAAGTGTTAATAAATTTTTTGCAAATCTTTATAAGCAACATAACTGTGAATTAAATCAAAAAGAGGCAGCATGTTAGTCTACAAATACGAAAACGCACTCATTCCAAAACAAAAGATATTCTCAACAGCGAAAAAACTAATTCCAGAACTAAAAAAATTAAACGCGGTTAAAAATTATAATGACGACAGGGCAAGCGTAATGCTGCCAGAAGACAAACATACTCTGCAAGTTGTAAGCGCAGCAGTCACGTTTAAACAAAAATTACGCCCACAACTAATAGTGGTTGTTGGAATTGGCGGAAGCAACCTCGGCACTATCGCAGTACAAGAAGCACTATTAGGAAAACAATGGAACTTGCACAACACACCACGAATACTTTATGCAGACACAGTAGATCCTGATTCACTGCAAGTTATAATCACAGAAATGCAAAACGTGCTCAGACAAGGACAGAATCTTATTCTTAACGTCATCAGCAAAAGCGGAAGCACAACAGAAACAATAGCAAACTTCGAAGTACTTCTCAACGTTTTGAAACGGCACAGAAAAAACGCGGAAAAATACGTAGTAGCAACAACAGACAAAGACAGTCCGCTATGGAAACTAGCAGTCAAAAACAGCTTTTCAGCACTAGAAATACCAAAAAAAGTCGGAGGAAGATACAGCGTATTCTCAGCAGTCGGACTGTTTCCTCTCGGCATGCTAGGTGTTGATCTGAAAGAACTGATAAACGGCGCAGCACAAATGAAGGAATTATGCCTGTCAACAAACCTAAAAAACAATCCAGCAGCAATAGGAGCAAGTTTACTTTTTAATCACGGCAAAGCAGGAAGAAACATCTATGACCATTTTTTCTTCTCAACAGACCTGGAAAGCCTGGGAAAATGGTATAGGCAATTATTAGCAGAAAGCACTGGCAAACGCAAAGAACTCTGCCTAACACCAAACGTAAGCATAGGAAGCGCTGATTTACACAGCATGGTGCAATTGTATCTTGGCGGACCAGACGACAAGTTCACTAATTTCGTAACAACACACTTCAACAATACGATAAAAGTACCACAATATCCAGAATACAACCAACTCGTGCCAAACCTGCAAAAAAAAGAAATCAGCCACATAATGCACGCAATACAACAAGGAGTCAAAATCGCTTACAAAAAAGGAAAAAGACCATTCACGGAAACAAGATTTGACGGCAAAAACGCGAAAACAATCGGCGCATTCCTACAGCTCAAAATGATTGAAACAATATTATTAGCAAAGTTGCTAGACGTTAATCCATTCGACCAACCAGCAGTAGAACTCTACAAAAAAGAAACAAAAAGATTTCTGCACTAAGCAAAACCTTTAAATACGAGATTCTATATTGGTATACAAAAGTCCACTCTGAGGTGATTTTTGATGAAAAAAGGAGCATTAACAGCAGCGATTCTATTTGTTCTTGTTGCAGGGATATTAGGAGCGGTTCTATTATACAGCGGGACAAGCGGCACGACGGGTGCGGCACCCACAGGTGAACAAGACGAAACGTGCGGACGTTTTGGCGGCACGTGTAAAAGTTTGTGCGATGCTGATGAAAGCAGTGTCCAAAAAACTGGACTTGGAGGCGGCCCTAAGAATCTCGGATGTGTTAACCCAACACCTGTATGTTGTGTTGAAAATAGCGTCTGTAATTCAGGTTTACAACCGTGCAGAAATAATGATGACTGCCTTCAGGATTATAGCTGTACTTTCGGGTCTCTGTCACAATCCAATCAAAATGGAATAGGTTGTTGCATGTTAGAGGAGATGGAAATTTGTCATTATGACTCTGGATCTAAAGAGGGAAAAACTTTGACTCTGCCGAGAACGGCAGCAGAAGCTCACTTAAAAGAGCATGAAGATGACAAGACTGGGCCATGTGAGAGCCGATGCGGTAACGTGGATCTTACCAGTTGTGAACCGTCTTGCAGTACAGGTTTTAAATGTGAACCCACACTTGTTAGTAATCCGCCACCCATATATGAAGATTGTTGTGTTCCGGATCCGTATGCCACGACGACAACAGTGACCTCGTCTACGTCATCGACTGTTCCGCCAAGCAGTACGTCAACTACTGTGACTGTGCCATCAACAACGGTTACGACTACTCCGCCGTCATCGACATCTACGACGTCTACGCCGTCATCATCTACGACAACGACTGCGCCGCCTGTAACGTCAACGACGACGCCGTTAACGACTAGCACAACTTAGATTATTGGTGACAAAAGCCCACCTGAGGTGATTTTTGATGAAAAAAGGAGCATTAACAGCAGCGATTCTATTTGTTCTTGTTGCAGGGATATTAGGTGCGGTTCTATTGTATAGCGGGGGCAGCAGTCCTACTGCGGCGCAGACAACGGATGTTCAAAACACTGATGAGTTTGCGGTGACTGCTTGTGATAAAAAGACGTGTAAGTACAATCCTCTTACTCAAACCGGTTCTGGGTGTGGAGAGAATGGCAACCAATGCCAGTGCACGGTAACCAACCTTAAAAGCGGCGGCATAACTAACCCGAACTGCATAGAACCCGTATCAGATAAGTGTGAGGGCGATGTATGCGTAGTACCAACAAAATTGGCAGGACAAGGTTGGTATGCGTTCGGTGATGGCAAGTGCAACGATTACGGAGGTAGTGATGCTACTGGCCGCACGTGCGGGTGTGTTATTACCAAGAATGGTGTTGCTGGTGTTCCTGGTTCTCCTAATATTCCGTCTTCGAAGATGGTAACACCATGCACAACGCCCACAACAACAACTACCACCATGCCAACGTGCAAGAGCCTCGGCGGCACATGTGAACAGGTCCTGTGCTTCGACAATCTTCTTCCAGGTAAATGCCCGGACAGTCTGGTTTGTTGTTCAGCGGTGTCTACAACGTCAACAACTCAGCCGCCAAGTAGCACGTCAACGACTGAGACGCCGTCATCGACGTCAACGACTACGCCGCCGTCAACGACATCTACTACGACTACGCCGTCAACAACAGTAACGACTACACCGTTAACGACTAGCACAACTTAAAATTTATTGGTGACAAAAGCCCACTCTGAGGTGATTTTTGATGAAAAAAGGAGCATTAACAGCAGCGGTTCTATTTGTTCTTGTTGTAGGGATATTAGGTGCGGTTCTACTTTATAGCGGGGGCAGCAGTCCGACAGGAGCAACTCCCGTTGGTACAGTCACAATTTGCCATCAAGGGCAGACAATAACAGTTTCACAAGCGGCTTACCATGTTCACCTTGAGCATGGTGATACTCCTGGTGCGTGTCCTTGCGTCCCTGAGTGCGAGCGTTGCAAGCCTGAACTTAATGGGGCTGATTGTTGCGGTGACGTGGGTTGTAGTAATGGTCAATTCTTTGGCAATAGAGAACCACACGTGTGTGTACCAGAAAATGCAGGCTCGGACTATTGTGCGCCGACAACTACAACCACTACGACTGTGCCGCCAAGTAGTACGTCAACGACTGAGCCGTCATCGACATCCACGACGTCTACACCGTCAACGACAGTAACGACTGAGCCGCCGTCATCGACATCTACGACGTCTACGCCGTCAACAACAGTAACGACTGAGCCGTCATCGACATCCACGACGTCTACGCCGTCAACAACAGTAACGACTGAGCCGCCGTCATCTACGACAACAACTGGGTTTACTACGTCAACGACTTAAGTCTACGCCCTTTTTATTTTTTTAATCTTTTTTTCTAATTCTTACTTATTAAAAACTTTGAAGAATTCTATGCCTACAATGCGGACGCCAGCATTTGATCTGAGAACGCACTAAGCAAACAAGCCCTTAATCCAAGCCCAGATGCTAGCCCAAAAACCAAGTTTTTCCTTCTTCGGAACTTCCTTCAAAGGTTCGTAAGCTCCAGGAGCTGGTTTTGTAACAGCTTTTGAAACATTCACAATAGGTGCTGAAACTGGCTGAGTAACGTTCTCAACTTCAGCAACACTCGTCACATTCCGCACAGATGCATTCTGCGCGGCATTTCTCTCCCTCAACTTCTGCTCGAAGAACGCAGGAACAGAACCACTACCAGACGGAACAAGATACTCCTTAGTCTTGATATTCTCCAAAGACTTCTGAGCAAGATACTTCGCAGCAGCATTACGGTCCCTCTCATCAAGACCAGTAATCAACAACTGCACCTTCCCATTATTATCAAACACTCTAATATAACCAAGACCAGCGCCCAGATTCTTATAGCACGGCTCAGGACTGCCCATCAATTGGTAAGCAGCACGATTATCACAAGGACTGCCAACAACAATAGCATTAATAGTCATGACGTTAGAAACTTCACTGTCGAGCATAGACGTCCCTACATCTGTGGTAATATTCTCAAACTTAGCAAGACTAGTCGAAATAACAGTAGCTGAAACAACATCCAATGCAGGAGCTTCTTCACCAACAACGTATTTCGCGCTAAACTTGTTATCCTTCACGAAAAACATCGGCCAATCAGAAATCAAAGCAGCATTCACTGCAGGAACAAGCAGAAGCGCTATCAGCCACCAAACTTTTTTCATAAAGATATAATTTTACGCTATTTATTTAAACATTGTTGTTATAAGACAAGTTATGAAAAGAGTACTACTGCTTCTGCTAATAATAGGATGCACGTATGAGCCTAATGATGCCAGATATGTTATAGACGGAGACACGTTCGTAACCAACAACGGAGATACTATACGATTGCTCGGCATTGACTCTCCAGAAAAGGGAGATGCACAGTACGACAGGGCAGGATATGAATTACAACGAAGACTAGTTGGCAGACAACTAACCTTTGAAGGAACAGAAGAAGACAAATACAACAGAAAACTCAAAGAAGTCTTCGCAGAAGGAAAACACGTCAATCTAGAACTAGTACGTGAAGGCTGGGCGAGAACATTCATGCACGAAAACTCAAAATACAAAGCACTACTTAACAAAGCACAAGAAGAAGCAAGAACAGAAGGAAAAGGAATATGGAACGTAAACGACATAGGCTACAAACGCCTAAGCCACAGATGCGTACAGCTAGGCTGTCCTATCGGCACAATAGCAGTAGCGAGCAAATACGGAGACGTATACTATAACTGCGGGTGCGGAGCAGCATTTCTGATAGTGCCAGAGAATCTGGCCTGTTACAGTTCTATACAAGACACTATAGCAGCTGGATTAAGAGAGACCAGAAAGTGTTAGTACTTGCCAGGAAATATACGGCACGAAAGTATATTTTGTTCCAGAACTACTCTGATTGAGTGGTTACTCACAAGCCACGTACCAAACACTTAAATATCCTCAAAACAAATAATTATTCCAGATTGGGGGTGTGTTATGGATAAAAGAGGACTAGGGGGCATGAGTATAACCATAGGCTCGGTCAGCATATTTTTCGTCGTTATCATGACCACTTTAGTGCAAGTATAAATTGCACTAAAGAATTATATTTCTTTTAAACTTTAATTTAGAACTAATTAAACTGCATTCTAAACGTACAAAAACTTTATATATGAAATAGCATACCAGTATACAAAAATCAACAATGAGGTGTATCATGATGAAAAAAGGAGCAACAACAGCCATAGTCTTGGTTGTTCTAGTAATAGGAATAATAGGAGCAGTTTTACTTTATAGCGGAAGCAGTAGTCCGACGGGAGCTGCTTCAGTTCAAAAAATTGATCTTTGTCATATAGGAAATGGAGGAAATCTGATATCCGTTCCTGCCAACAGTCATACTGGAACTGGAAGTCCTTCCACTGCCTTTTTGGAACACAGTGGTCACGGTGATTGTATTAACGGCCAACCAGAGTGCACTTGCAGCAAGCAGCCATGCTCCCCTGAATGCAGGAAGTGCGATCCTCTGCTTTTTGGGGCGGACTGTTGTGGCGATCTCATGGGTTGTGCTTCGGGTCCATTATTTGGTAGTAACCTAGCATTCGTGTGTATATCAATTTTTGCTTCAGACCCTAACTATTGTGGGCCGACAACTACAACCACTACGACTGTGCCGCCGTCGTCTACGTCATCGACTGTGCCGCCGTCATCGACATCTACGACGTCTACTCCGTCAACGACAGTAACGACTGAGCCGCCGTCATCGACATCAACGACGTCTACGCCGTCAACGACAGTAACGACTGTGCCGCCGTCATCGACATCTACGACGTCTACGCCGTCAACAACGGTAACGACTACGCCGTCGTCAACGACAAGCACAACTTAAATTGTTGGTGACAAAAGCCCATATGCAAATGGGCGAATTTTTATTTTTTTAATATTTTTTTCTTATTCTTGCTTATTAAGAACTTTGAAGAATTCTATGCTTACGACGCGGATGTTATGCAGTGCTAAACTAGGTTCGACTAGTCTGTTCTTGTACTATTTCGTAGTGCGGCGGGCAGGATTCGAACCTGCGAACCCACTAAGGGACAAGCTCCTGAAGCTTGCGCCTTTGACCACTTGGCTACCGCCGCGAATAAGACGTGAGCGTTCTGCGTTGTTTTTAAATTTAGTGTTCCATAACAAAAACGTACTATATAGTCATTAATTTGAAATAGGCACAGCATTAAAACTAAAGATGACATGGTAAACAAGAAAGCAGAACTCGTCCCCTTTGCAGTTTCATTTCTCGCAGTCTTAGCAAGTTTTATGGTGATATTTGCACCAGTGAGCGTTACAGCACCGCCAACTGATGATACCCCTACCAGATGTAAAATGGAAGGTGGACATTGCGTTGCGGGAGACTTTGCTGGAGACTGTGGCGTGAATGAAGAAAAAATCGGCAAATTTTCACCAGACAATCTAGGATGTGGTTCTAATATATGTTGCGAGAGTATAACTCCTTGTAATGATTTTGGTCTTTTTGACTTGACGATACCTTGTGCTGGACGTTCTGATTGTCCTCGTGGTTTGGAGTGTTTTTCACTAACTGGATATACTAATGGAGAATTCAACGACCAATGCTGCACAGAAAAAACAGTAGAAATCTGCCATAAACCAGGAACACCGGCTCAAGAAACCATGCGTATTCTTACATATTCACGTCCAGGACATCTTGCTCACGGAGACTTAAAAGGAAGTTGCTGCGGAAAATTCGCGCCCTGCAGAAAGAACGGAGCAATAACGATTCCTGAATATAGTTGTGTAGGTGTACTTGTAGATGGATTTGAAACACAATGCTTATATGAATCATTCTCGCCAGGAGAAGGCGGATCAGGACCAACCTGCTGCAGAATCCCACCAGATGCTTCTACAACGACAACAACAACTGAACCGCCAAGTACAACAACTACTGAAGAGCCTGTAACAACAACGACTGAAGAACCTGTGACGACAACAACGACGGAACTTCCTGCAACTACAACGACTGAAGCGCCTACAACAACGACTACAACAGAAACTACGACAACAACTGTGCCGACAACGACAACAACAGTTCCTTTACCGAGTCCAAGCCCGACACCAGGATCATAATCTTAATTTCAAAAAAGAAAACAAAAAAGGATGGTGATAATAGTGATAGGAAAAAAAGCATCTGCAATTGTTCTAATAACAGTTTTATTGGTAGCATTGATTGGAGTATTATTCCTATTTAACAGCACAACAAACGAGCCAACCGGCGCTGCAAGCATAAAAATCAAAAAAATCACTGAATACGTAATAGTCTGCCATGAAGGCGAAACAAAAATTCTGCCTTCACAAGCACTTAACGCTCATCTGGGTCACGGAGACACACAGGGCGCTTGCACAATCACGACTACAACAACTACTGAAGAACCTACGACCACTACGACTGAATCTCCAACGACTACGACAACAGTTCCTTCAACTACAACAACCACTGAAGAATCTACGACTACGACTACTGAGCCCAGTACTACGACAACAACAGTGCCGACAACGACAACGACTGTGCCGTCTGTAACCACCACTACAACTTGCCCGATAGCAGGTGGAATTGGCGGAGGAGAATGCGGACCAGCTTAATTTTTTTATAAATTTATTTTATGCTGGGAAAGATATTCATTGAGCTGCTTTCCAAGCAAATCTTTGTCAGGACCAGTTATCTTTTCCAAAAGATTTTTCGTTTCCCTGAAGCACGCTTTCGCTTCTGGAACATCATTCCGTACGTGATGTATTGCGCCCAAGATAGAATATATCCCTGCCGATAATTCGTTCTTTTCTATGGTTATCGCGATGTTCAATGCTTGAGTAAGAACAGGAACTGCCTGGTCATAATTTTCCATCTTAAAATAAACCTGACCAATCAGCTTTAGCGCATCTGCAAGCCTATTTTTATCATTTAACTCTTCAAATATCTTTGCTGCCTGTCGTCTCTTATCGATTGCCTCAACAAATTTTCCCTCAATAGAATAAACTCCCCCAATAGCCATCCAGATGCGAGCAAGAGTGCTTTTATCTTCTCTTTCATTTGCACAAGCCTCTAAACTTTTTGCGACATAGTGTTCACCTTCAGCCAGACTATCTAAAGAATGCCTGAGAAGCACATTTTTCTCCTCAGATTTTTCGGTTGCATAATGCATTCTAAAATAATTAATCCCAGATAAAAGGCAAATTTGGGATGCACGTGAAAAATTCTGCAAATCTCTTGCGTCGGGCAGAATGCGTTCCAGAATGCCTATAGACGTTTCATATTCTCTGTTCAGATGATGAGAACGCGCAATCTGGAATTCAATTTCGTTGTCTAATTCCCTGTTCTGGAGTTTGGCTGGCGAACGGATTTCTTGCGCCCGCTTCAAACAATCAATCTCTTTTGAATACTGAGCGCGAACATTGTGAATCCTTGCCGTGCCCAACAGCAATTCAACTATCGCAGCCCGACCATTCGAATCAGAACCCTGCCCTTCGGATAATTCATAATCCTTGACCTTCTGCTCGTAAGCAAGAATCTCGTTATCAAACTCGTCAAGAGCGACTTCATAGAACTCTGCACCTTTGCCCTGCAATGCCTCCTCGCGATATTTTTCAGCAAGACGACGATGACTCTTATGCGCTGTAAGCGCTTCCTTAAGAGCAAATCTAAGCTCACTAACAGACTTGTAACGGTCATCTTTCTTCTTAGCAATAGCTTTCATGACAACATCATCAAGATCAGAAAGAATAGGCGGAGCAGGATGAATTTTTCTCATCTGGATGATCGCTTCTCCAGGGGTTTTAACAACAGTTTCTTTTGAGGCGAGTGTTTTAATCTTCTCAGAATGCTTTCTATCCTTAATCACGTGCTGCGATGGCCTCAAAGGAGTAGTGCTCAGATTGCTTATCAAAAAAAGAGCATCAATACTCGTATCATCATACGGAAGATGATTGCTCAACAACTGGTACAAAATCACTCCCAGCGTGTAAACATCAGTCTGCTCGTCAATCTTGTCAGCAAGCCCAGCAGCCTGCTCAGGAGCCATATACGCAGGAGTGCCCATGACTTCTCCTTCTAAAGTCATCTGAGTGCGCATAGGACTAAGAACGCCAAACTCTCTGCTGCGAATATCAGGAACGCCCTTAATGCGAGCCAAACCCCAATCCATGACATTAACAACACCATCGCGGTCAACCATCACGTTCTCAGGCTTCAAATCACGATGAAGAACACCATGATTATGAGCAAACTCAACAGCCTCGCAAACCTTGTCAAACCATTCAAGCAACTGGCGACGCTCAACAGGCTTGCCATCATTGGCAGAATCCAGCTTTTCCCTCAGCGTATGACCCTCGCGCAAGTATTTCTGAGCCATAAAAACATAAGAGCTCTGATCAAAAAACTCAGGAGAACGCCTCTTGCGATGAGAAAAATCCAGAATCATTCCATTAAGCCTCTTAAGCTCAGCATCATCAATCTCAATGCGGCCAATGTCGTAAACAGGAGGAATATTCGGATGTTCCAACATGCCAGTAACGTAAGACTCGAGAATGAATCGATCAGTGCCAGCTCCAGGCTTGGCAAGCTTCAGAACAACCTCTCGCGGCATAGGTTTTTCAGAACCAAGCATGATGCTGGCAGACTCAAAATTCAAATCATCAGCCAAAAAAACATAACCCATTCCACCAGCAGCAAGCAAACTCCTAATCTCATACTTGCTCTGGACATGCGGAAGCTCTTTTACAACACGCCTCTCAAGCTCTGATATTCTAAGCGTTTCTTCAAGCATTCTCCGAACATCACTGCCAACATCAAGCTGCTTGACATCAACACCCGCGCTATTAAGCATGCTTGCAAGCTGGTGCAAGTCATTCTTGCGCATCATGCTCTGCAAAGCCATTCCCTCATTATAGGAATGTCTCTTCAAACTTGTAAGTATAACACGCTGGATAACGTTTCGCTCATCAGAAGAAATCCTGTTCGTATTGTGCAAAAAATCAAGAAATTTAACACCTGACTTTTTCTGGAAATGATTAGGATACCAGTCCTCATAGCAATCCTGCAGTACAGCTAAGTCAACAAACCCAAGCTTTTGCGCTACTGCCGCAGCAAGTGCAAAATTCTCATCCATAAGTCATCCCCACTAATTCGCTTTCAACTGTTCTATATAAACATTCTTGCTAAGATTTTATCACGGAGAATATGTCAGCAGGCTTGAGCAGGCTCACGCTCGCTCTCTTATCAAACAGTTCAATTCGGACAACCTTTTGAGGATGTTCAGGATTAACTTTTCCTTTAAGCATGGATGAAACACCTTCAATTATCTGTCCTGTTTGCAATCCGCTTCTGTGATTCACAACATCAATTAAAAATTGGTCGTCCACGGTGAACAAGTCCTTGATTTCTTCTTTTATTGTTGTCTTTATCTTATCAATAGTCGCATCGCACCAATAATCAACAGGCACCCATCTCAGAGTAAAGCTGAGCGAGTTTGGGTCTCCTGCAAACATTTCGCGGACTTCTTCCACGACTTCACGCGCGTCAAGTTTTGTTTTAACACCAATAATTCCTGGGACTAAAAGTTCCTGCTCGGACTTCTGATCGCCAAGCTTAGTCAGAATATTATGAATCTCGCCCTTGCCAGACATGTAACCGCCATTCGAACTATATGACACTATTAGATTTGGGTCCATTAAATAAGCGCTAACTGTGCCTTCTTTAAAGATTTTCGGTCAACCCCTAATGCAAAATAAGCATTTCTGGAATAAAAATGTGTCATTATCTATTTAAAGCTCCAAAATATATGTCAAATCGTGCAAGGTAGTGACATCGAAGACATAGTGAGGAAAGAGAAGACTTACCGTTTCTGGCCAGGCAAAATTAGAGATTACGTTTTTCTAGGCGCTTTCCTGACAACAGTGATTGTTGGCGGAAACGTGCTTTTGCATAGTGCGCGACCTGAAAATGTAGCAGAAGTAGTTGTTGAAAACACCCAAAAACGCAAGCAAAGAAACTACATTGAGCGGCTATTTTATAGAGGCGGCAAAGCAAAAGATGCCGCATACGACATGATTTTCGGTTCAAACGAAGGCACACAGCCCAGCAAGCAAAATGACGGGTATCTTACCAACAATAAATAAACTTCCATATAGAAAATAATTGTTCTCTCGAGTCAATCGAAAACCTTATAAACCACTGAAAAATAGTAACTAACAAGAGATAGAAAGGTAGCAGGGAATACCCTGATTGTTGAAACTGGTTCTATATGGGCTGGTTTCGAATGGTACTATCTTTCTGTCAAATACGACAGGAACCATCGAAAACCAGGTTCGGAGATAAAATGAAATTCAGTGAATTAAATCTAAAGCCAGAGCTATTAGCATCGCTCCAAAAATTAAAATATGAACAACCAACAGAAGTACAAGAAAAATCAATCCCTCTCTTGCTAGCAGGAAAAGACCTAATTGTCAGAAGCAAAACAGGAAGCGGAAAAACATTCGCATTCTTACTGCCAATACTACAAAATCTTTCGCCAGAAAACAAATTGCAGGCATTAATTCTTTCGCCAACGAGAGAACTGGCACAACAGACAGACAAAGAATCACACAAACTAGTGCTAAGCACCAAAACCGTTCTTTTGTACGGAGGAGTAAGCATAACCCCTCAAATTGATAGGCTCGATGGCGGAGCACAAATCGCAGTAGCAACACCAGGAAGAGTCCTCGACCACATGGAAAGAGGAACAATAGACTTCTCCCACATCCGATTCGTAGTCCTAGACGAAGCAGACAGAATGCTTGACATGGGATTCATAGACGATGTAGAGAAAATATTGCGAGCAACACCGCGAGACAGGCAAACAATGATGTTCTCAGCAACAATGCCAGACCAAGTCATCAACATCTCAAATAGATACATGAGAAATCCGGAAACGCTTATGTTGCAACAGGACGAAATAACAGTCAAAAAAATCAGGCAAAGAGTCCTAGGCGTTGACAGAAAACTCAAAATGGACCTCTTGCTAAAAATACTCAAGGACAAAGACGTAAGAAAAGTCATGATTTTCTCCAACACAAAAGACTGGGCGGAAAGACTCGGCGATATGCTATGGAAAAGACGCTTCCAAGCAACAAGCATCCACTCAGGACTAAGCCAGAACAAAAGAAACCAAGTTATCCAAGACTTCAACAACGGCAGATACAATATTCTAGTCGCAACAGACGTTGCGGCAAGAGGACTGCACATTGAAGGCGTAACGCACGTCATCAACTACGACATTCCACGCAATCCAAAAGACTATGTCCACCGCATCGGAAGAACAGGACGTGCAGGAAAAGAAGGCGACGCGATAACATTCCTTACGCAAGTAGATGAGCATTTATTGCGCGCAGTCGAATCAGAAATTAAAATGTTCTTAGAAGTGCAACACATATCCCCTGATGGCAAGATATTGACGCCACCGCGCGACAGATCTCATCTGGAAACACCACAGAGTGGGCATACTCCACTTGCTCACGGCCTGAGATCAGAAGAAGTCAAAATCCACACGCATTCTGATAGTTCAGGAGACGACTGGGGACTGGATTAAGCAACAGAAGACTCAAGAATCTTTAAAGGATTCTCTTTTGATTTTTCCAAATCATAAGCTATCAGCTTTTCCTTCAAAAACAAGCACGCCCTGAAGAATCTCGTTCTGGCAGACGCAGCTGATATTCCATACTTCGCGCAGATCTCGTTATAGCCAAGCCCATTTAGCCTATCACTTACAACACATCGATAATTCTTAGGCAACTCGTCTACCTCCCTGCGAAGAGAAAAAATAAGTCCCCTCAGCCTATTACCATCTGATTCAGGCATAACAATCTGGTCCAAATGACTCTCTTCACGATGAGCCCTCTTTCTCTTCTTATGCAAATCAGCAATCTCATTGTGAACAATCGTCGTCATAGCAGTCTTGGGATAATTATAATTCAGAGAAGGCCTCTTCACAAGCTCAAGAAACGCCTCCTGAACAGCATCCTCTGCATCTTCGTGCGATGCTTTCTTTTTAGCATAATTCAAAAAATAGGAATAATCACTAAGAACTCTAACTGCGTCTTCACCACTCATGATCGCAGCTCAAAAATTCAAGTATAAAAACTTATTCTTCAGCAAAATAGGTCATAATGTTTATATAGTCAGAAAATTTAATTTCTTAAAAAAGCTGTGAGGTGCTTATATGGAATCAATAAAAAATGCAAAGCTTGAGGAGAGGCTAGCAATTTCTACCGTGAACGTAAAAGCAAAAGAACTTACGATAACCGGACAATTACGCGTTGAAATACCAGGAAGAGCGCCATATGAAGGCGTTGACAGAGTAGAGATAAGCTACACTTCACTGGATGTTGAAGTAAAAGGAAGCCAGAAAAAAGACGGAAACGATATTCTAGTACGCGCAGGCAGCGTATCAGCAACAGGCTACAGATCAGACCAAGCAGTCAAAGAATTGTACGACGCCAAGGAAGTTGTTGTAGAAAAAGATCCGCACGTCGTAATCTACAAAGGCGGAAAAACAATCACCTTGAATCAAGTTCAAGGCGTTCCAGTCGTGCAAGTCTCAGACGGCCGATTAAGCTACAAATAAATATTGCATGGAATCAGCAAGTGTTCGTCCAAGTATTGAAAGCTATCTTGAAAGAATTCATGCTGCATACAAAAACGAAGACCTATTTGCAGAAGCATCAAAACGAGAAGGCAAGAACTATTTCGTGGCAGATTCGCTTGAATCCAACATTCTCACAATAACAGAGCCACGAATAAATCTTCCAAGACATTCCATAGATACGGATGGGACCTGCTTCCTGATTTCCCACTCAGAAGCACTGAAAGCATTGAAACAAAGATACCATGTAACGGCTATTTTTGGCACGAGCCGCCAAACCTTCTCTTACCAAGGAAAAAAGCTCAACTGCTTTCCAGCACTCGTAGACCACATGCTCACATGAGGCAAACTAGGATCCTTTCCTTTCCTAAGTGACATCTGGCCAGTAAACAGAATATCAGAACCATACGATGAAATAGTGCGGTTCAGCCAAGTCTACAATCCAAACAAGGAAGAAAGAATACTGATGTTCAGAAAACTCAAACCATTCACTCCAATAAATGAGTATTGGAGCGGAAGCAACTTCATATGCAAAGAGGTCAGCGGCACACTAACCAGTTTTTCCCTGCCCGTATCAATCAGTGCTAAAGAAGTCACCATGTCATATTCCAGCAAAAACGGCGCCAAAATATCAGATGGCGCAACTGACAACATCGGAATTAGCAATAAAGGAATAATCACGCTGGAAAACGTGAGATTAGTCGTTACGAGCGTTAACAACACAATTGCCTATGAACGACTAATTGACGCAGAAACAAAACGCCTGGGAAAAATAGAAACAGACTCCTATATAGACCGATCCTGCCTGAACTACCACATAGACATCACAGGCAAAGCCCCACTACAGATGAGCGTATACGGAACAGTCAAAGACGACTCGCCAAGACAAGCAAAACCTTTTTAAAGCCCCCCTTGCCCTTCATATATAGTGGGAGGGGATTTGAGTGAAGAACGAATTAACAATGGCAATTATCATAGCGCTATTTGCAGCAGTGGCTGTAGCAGTTAGAGCAATGGTCTAATTTCTTTTTTATTTACAATCAATAGCAGCAAGCTTCTGGCCAATCTTGTCGAAATTCTCGTGCAAAACTTTCACTGCTTCTGCCGCAATATCGTACTCTTTCGCAAAAGTAGCAAGCCAAGCCTTAGCGTCTCTTAAAGTGTTAGAAGCAGGCTTCACAGAATTAGCATCAACCTTACCAGGAACACTGCACTTAATGTCGCCAATCTTAGAGCCAAGCTCTTCAACCTTCTGCTGCAAAACCTTATACGCCTCTCCAGAAACATCATATTCAGTCTTGAACACTGCAAGCCAGTTTTTCACGTCCCTCACGCTATTCTCCGCATCACGGACTGTTTTAACATCAACTGCCATATCACAACACCTCGTTTCTTCACAGAATGAGACACAGATATAAAAAATTACTGCTTTCATACTACTTTAAATAAAACTACAATTTCCGCCAATCATGCCAAAAAAGAGCGACCATTTCAGTCCAACAGAATCATGGAAAAATCCAGACTTTCTAGCAAGCCCTGACGCACGATTACTACGCATCATGGCAGAATACCTAGAACCAGCAGCGCGCTTCAGAAAACACGACGTACACAACCTAGTAGTCATCTGGGGAAGCGCGCGCCAACTCCCAAAACTAGAAAAATATTACGCAGACGCAGAAAAACTCGCCTACATGATAACAGAATGGTCAAAAAAACTCGGAGAAGGCAAAAGACAGTTCTTGGTTGCAACCGGCGGCGGAGAAGGAATAATGGGAGCGGCAAACAAAGGAGCCAGCAAAGCAGGAGGAAAATCAGTCGGAATGAACATCACACTGCCATTCGAACAAGCGCCAAACAAATATATTACTAGAGAACTAAGCATACAATTCCACTATTTTTTCATGCGAAAATTCTGGATGATCTACCTCGCAAAAGCGCTCGTAGCATTCCCAGGAGGCGTTGGAACAATAGACGAATTATCAGAAGTGTTGACATTAGTTCAGACAGGCAAACCAAAGAAGACGATGCCCATCATACTCTACGGCTCAGAATACTGGAATAATGTGCTCAACTTCAAACTAATGGCGGAATGGGGAGTCATCAGCGAAAAAGACCTGCAATTGTTCAAAGTCTGCGACACACCAGAAGAAGCATTTGAATATTTAACAAAACGATTAACAGAACTCTATCTCAAATAAGAATTGAACCAGTCAAGCATATCTTTGAGCGCTTCATTCGCAGACTTTTCATCATACGCATCTCTTTTCTGCGCAAACGCGTGACCGCATTTAGGAAACACTTTGATTTTGAACGGAACATTAACTTTCTTCAATTCATACTCCAATGACTCAAGTTCTTGCAACGGAATACTGGCATCCTTCTCACCGAAAATTCCAAGAAAAGCGCACTTTATATTCTTCGCTTTTGTTGCGTCAAATCTCGCGCCGTAAAAATCAACAGCAGAATCAAAAAGACCAGTCTGCGAGGCATTAAAAGCCTGAAATCCACCCCAGCAAAAACCAGTAATGCCAAGCTTTCCAACCTTCTTTCTCATATAATTAGCAGCAGCCTCGATGTCCTGCATCACCCTAGATTGCGGATGAGTATCCTTCCACGCAGGCAAACCAGAAAAATCAGTAAAAGACTTCCAAGGATTACCACGAAACAAGTCAGGAAGCAAAGTCACGTAGCCATTCTTCGCAAGAAAATCAGCAATCCTGCGCATCTCATCATACTTGTAACCAAAAACATCATGAATCAAAATAACGCCCTTATCAGACTTAGCATCAGCAAGATACGCATTGACTTTTTCTTTATTACTTTCAAAAGAAATATCTGGCATTTATGCAGCAACAGCTGCCTTCTTAGGCGCTGCCTTCACAAGCTTCTCTTTAACTTCCTCAACAATAATAGAACACGAACAAGGAAGCTTGTAAGAAGCACGCTTCATAGCCAATCTGGCAAGCGTAATGTGCTCTTTATGAGTTTTGACTGTGAAAATCGCCTGGCCCTTCTTCACCTGAGCAGCAATACCAATAGGCTTACCATAGTTGTGCGCCATACCAGTAGACAAACGGTCAGCACCAGCACCAGATGCCAACGGGTTCTCACGTAAAATGTGATGAGGATAACACCTCATTTGGAAGAAATAACCAGTCTTGCCCAAAGCGCCTTCCAACACCCTATTAGATGTCTGTCTCGCGCTTTCCAAAGCAGCATCACGAATCTGCAAATCCATCTTAGGAATCAAGTGAACTTTGAAAGCAAAAACATCCTGCGTGCCACCAGTATAACGAGAAATCCTGTTAGCAGGCCTTGCCCTGATAAAACAGAGTTTCTTGTACTTAGAAAATCTAGTATACGCTCTCTTATAATCCCTGTAACAACAAAACTTACGAAGTCGAGCCATAACAAAGAAACTTCAATAGGGGATTTATAAAGCTTTCTACGACATCAGAACCGTTCGATACTTGTACTATTATTCTATGATTGATCTAAGACGTTTATAACTCTCGTATTCTAAAAAAATCCCAAGAGGTGAACAACCTCAGGAGGAAAAAAATGCAAGCAACACTGAACCAGCCAAAATCAATTGAAAATGTCGTGCAAGAACGCACGCCAATCCAGCTCATCTTCATTGAAGCCGCAATACGCAAACAGCAAAACTTCAGAGAATCAGGCGATTACAACAAAATGATGGAAATGTACAAAACAGCAGCAGAAGCACTCGATGAACTCGGCGAATACAAACACGTAATGCGCACGCATAAACAGCTTGGAGAACTCTGGGAGCAAGCAGGCGAACAACTACAAGACACGCCACACCACGCAGAACACTACCACTGCATAATTAGCGCAATTAACCATTACAAAAACGCAAACAAATGGGACAAAGCCCATGCGGCCTTTAGAAACCTGTACGGCAAATGAACTGTTCGATAAATGACCTAAAACGTTTATATATAATAAAACCAGGAGGTATCTAATATGGCAAAAGCAATAAAAACAATGTTGGTAATTTTGGCGGTGCTTCTGATTGGAGCATCAGCACTGTTAGTAGGCGCAATAAGCCAGCAGCATGCAATTAATGAAGCGGAAGCGAGAGCAATAGCACAACGAACAGTTGAAGGAGATGTAACTGAAGTAGAATTAGAGAGCACATCTGTTGAAAACGAACCAGCGGTATACGAAGTAGAAGTAGAGAAAGATGGAATAGAGCATGAAGTCAGCATCAGTGCTGAAACAGGAGAAGTGCTCAGCGTTGAGCAAGATGATGAAGATAAAGCTCCAGACGTTCCAGTCACCGGAACCGCACTTGAACGAGCAAGCGCAGCCGCGTTAGCTCACATTGGTGAAGGCAGAGTAACGGACTCTGAAATTGGGGACGAAGAAGGATACTACGAAATTGAGATAAGGCTGAATAACGGCCGAGAAGTAGACGTCCATCTTGATGAAAACTTCAAAGTACTCAGCACGGAATACGACTAGGAACATTTATATTTTTTATTTTATTTATTCAATATAGTGTGGTGATAATCATGAAAAAACAAACCAAAATAATATGTTTAATAGCAATGTTGTTGTTATCTGCAATACCAGTATTTGCTGAAGAAGAAAACGACGATTGGCAGATATTCGGCCTGGAAGGAGAAAAATTATTCAACCTGGGAAGCGGAATCCTGTCAACAATACTCTTCGCGCTAACCTTTATTGCATACAAGCGAACCAAACAAAGCAGACTATTGTATGTTTCATCCGCCTTTTTCCTGTTCGCAGTAAAGGGCTATCTGGGAGCATACGAGATGTTCTTTGAAGAATTACCGTTAGTTGACCCAATAGCAGCTGTACTGAACTTTGCGATACTACTGTGCTTCTTTTGGGGAATCATGAAAAAATAGGTGCACGATGCTGTACATGTCTGAAAACGACAAGAAAATACTCGAACTAGAGACCAGAAAAAAGATTTATTTGGCAGTCAAAAAATTCGCTGGCAGCCATTTCAGAGAAATCCAAAGAAAAAGCGGACTATCAGTCGGCTCGGTCCAACACCATCTGCATTCTCTAGTAAAGAGCGGCCTGATAAGAGAAGTCAAGAAAAACAATAATATCGTTTATTTTCCACGCGAGTTTGAATCAGGAAATACTGTATTGCTTGGCTTATTGCGGCAGGAAAGCATCAGAAAAATAATTCTAATCATCAT
Source organism: uncultured Methanosarcinales archaeon (assembly GCA_964617195.1). Classification (GTDB taxonomy): domain Archaea; phylum Nanobdellota; class Nanobdellia; order Woesearchaeales; family ARS49; genus CABMGU01. The sequence goes on from CAZTVK010000004.1 coordinate 68,806, forward strand.
GCTGAACAAAAACTGCAACCACGAACAAATCGTCAAGCACGCCAACCTTTCGCCCTCCACAATCTCCTGGCACCTGAAAAAATTACAACAGGAAGGAATCGTTAAAGCAGATAAACAAGGAAGAAAAACATTTTACAAACTCTTATGTGGTGAAAAAGAAGTAGTCAACCTACTAATAACATACCAAGAAAGCTTTGTAGACGCACTTGTTGACAGAGTAATTGAGATGTGGAGCTTTGAATAGGGAAATGTGTCAAAAACTTTAAAAACCATGCATTTTCTAAAAATGCAAAAAGAGGGGGTAAACATGGGAGATATTTCAGACAAAGTTAAAGGAGCCTGCAGAAAGGTAGCAATGGCGGTGACTTTGATGGCAGCATATGCAATGCTAGGTTGCACATCGCCAGATAAGAAGCAAGAGGACCCGGTTCTTTATAAAAATGAATCAAGGATAAATGCACTGGGATATGAAAAAGACAGTGAATACACGGGAATAGTGCTCTGGGAAAGAAAGTTCTAAACATTTATTCGCCTGCAAGCCGTTCTTTGGAATCAAATGGGCCTTTACAGCGAAAGCATCCGGGCATTAAGCTACAGAATCATACATATTTGTATCTGGCATCCTATTTAATGGCTATGTTTCGTTTCCAAACAGGCAAACAGAAAACATTATATACTAATATTAACGAAGTTTGCTCAAAGAGGGGATACTTTGGGGAAACAATTGTTTGAAAGAAGCAAGCATTCTGGTTTAAACAAGTCGCATTTATCAGCAAAGCGCACAAAGCTGCATCTTTATGGAATCGTAGGCGCAATCGTTGGAATCATAGCAGCAGTTGGAATCATACTTGTCTTGACGCAGATGAAAGCTGAGAAACAAATTCAAGTTCCACTTCAAATAGAAGAAAAACAAAACAACGCAGAAAGACCCCTTTGCAATAACAAAGGAACCTACTTATTCTGCATGTGCTTAGCCGGAAGGGACATTATCGGCACTTGCAGCGAAAAGCCCCAAGAGGAAGAATTCTATACGTCACCAATAGCAGGCGGAAATATTGACGGGTTCTATTCTTCTTCAAATTACTGGAGATGCTCATGGAAAAGAATGCCTGCTTTCGCACACTTCGTTCCACTTCAGAATCTGTGCGGAGATGTAGATGCACAAACAAAGTACTGCGAAGAAGCTGCCAAGATGAGGCCGGAATGCAAAATTTCACTGATGGAAAAAGATGCGATTGATAAAGAATTACAACAATGTGGTTTAGCAGCGAAAAATTCGTGCAAAGGGGAATCTCAAAGTTCAGATATACACGAATACATAGATGCAAGCTCATTAGCCGGAGGCTCTACCTGATGAGCGCAACAAAACAGAGAACATTATGGCTTTGCGGAATCCTGATTTTAGCAATCCTAGTAATGTCTCCTGCAGTTTCTGCTCAAGATTCTTTCTGGACATCATTCTGGTATGGAATTACTGACTTTTTCACAGGAGGACCAACCGGAGCTTCTGTGTCGTGCAATGGCAACGGAATCTGCCAACCTGGATTTGGCGAGAACATGGCGAACTGCCCTACAGATTGCACGTGTAACAATAATGGGTTCTGCGAAATAGCCACAGAAATAAGTCTCTACTGCGCAGATTGTTCTATCAATGGAGCAAATTCTCAAGCGTTTAATGTTCAGGCATCGTGCGGTAATGGAAATTTGAATGGAGGCGAGGAGTGTGACGATGGCAACGCTGTTAATGGTGATGGTTGCAGTTCCAATTGCTTGTTAGAATACTGTGGTGATGGAACAAAACAAACAAGCGAAGCCTGTGATTATTCTGCTAGCCCTACTGGGTGCACTCCTCCTGCGGTATGTTATGATTACACTAGTTATTATGCGCCTTGCACTTGCGGTGGTCCAACTACCACTACTACGATTGCTACGACAACCACGACTGAGCCGCCTACTACAACAACTACGACTGAGACTACTACAACTACAACAGAACCTACTACGACCACGACTACTACGACCACGACTACAACTACTACTACGACTACAACTACTACTACGACTACTACGACCACGACTACAACTACTACTACGACTACTACGACGACTACAACTACTACTACGACTACAACTACTACTACGACTACAACTACTACTACGACTACTACGACCACGACTACAACTACTACTACGACTACTACTACGACTACAACTACTACTACGACTACAACTC
>CAZTVK010000005.1:0-1494 GCA_964617195.1 uncultured Methanosarcinales archaeon
TGGACTGCAATATTGATAACAATAATTTCATTCTCAAAAATATCCAAAAACGCAGCATACCTCATGATACCATACATACTATGGGTATCATTCGCAGCAATACTAAACCTGGCAATAATCATGCTAAACTGATGAGACACAAAAAAACATTATTCATCTTCAGAAGAGATCTCCGCCTACATGACAACACGGCATTAATCAAAGCGCTCGAGGAATCCGAAAAAGTAATCCCCTGCTTCATTTTCGACCCAAGGCAAATAGGCAAAAACAGCTACAAAAGCGAAAACTGCATACAATTCATGACAGAAAGCCTGCAAGACCTTGAAAAACAATTCAAAACACAAAAAGGCAAACTATATTTTTTCAAAGGAAGAGCAGAAGACGTTGTAAAAAAACTCGTGAAAAAAGAGAAAATAGAAGCAGTATACGTGAACAAAGACTACACACAATACAGCAAAAAAAGAGATGAGGCGATAAGGAAAGGCACACCTAACTTTTACTCATATGACGATTATCTTCTACACGCTCCGGAAAAAACACTGAAAAAAGATGGAAAACCATACACGATATTCACGCCATACTACAAAAACGCATCAAAGATCCCAGTACAGAAACCTGCAAAAAATAATCATACAAACTTTTACACCGGCAAAATAAACGGAGAGATAAATGGCAGAATATCAATACAAGAAAACGAAAACATTCACGTACACGGAGGAAGAGAAAACTGCAAAAAAATACTGGAAAATATAAAACAGTTTGAAAATTACGAAACAACGCACGATTTCCCATCAAAGCAAACAACAAACCTCAGCGCTCACAACAAGTTCGGAACGTTCAGCATAAGAGAAATTTACTGGAAAATCCACGACAAACTAGGCTGGTATTCACCAATACTCCGCCAACTATACTGGAGAGACTTCTTCACACAACTCGCATATTACCACCCGCACGTCTTCGGACAATCATTCCACAAAAAATACGACAAAATCAAATGGAGCTATGACAAAAAGAAGTTCAGAGCATGGTGCGAGGGCAAGACCGGAATTCCAATAGTAGACGCTGGAATGAGGCAGTTGAACAAAACAGGATTCATGCACAACAGAGTCAGAATGATAGTTGCCCAATTCCTGACAAAAGACCTGCACATAGACTGGCGCTGGGGAGAAAAATACTTTGCCCAAAAACTGGAAGACTATGACCCCTGCGTCAACAACGGAAACTGGCAGTGGAGCGCATCAACAGGAGCAGACGCGCAACCATGGTTCAGAATATTCAACCCCTGGACACAGCAGAAAAAATTCGACCCGAAATGCGCTTACATCAAACAATGGGTTGAACAATTAAGAAACGTAGACCCCTTTGTCATACACATTCTCAACACTGAAAGAATAAAAGGCTATCCAGCACCAATAGCCAACCACGAAGTTGAAAGAAAAAATGCCCTGGTAACTTATAAATCTGCCAGCAAGATGCCTGACTGATGTGATTTTG
>CAZTVK010000006.1:0-1222 GCA_964617195.1 uncultured Methanosarcinales archaeon
GCTGCAGTGATTATTTTGTCCAAGAAGCCTTCTTCAACGTTGCGCGGATAGCCGATGGCAGTGATGATTCTGTTGTAGTGCTCGTTGACTTTGATGTGGTCAGGCTTGTTCACTATTTCTTCAGGGCTAATTATGTTGCAGAGTGTCTTTTCCTTCTTGAGAAGCTCGGTGCGTCCTCGTGGATTGTTGAAGAATTTGATGAGCACTTTGATAAGCTGCCTGCCACCCAAGCGCGCACTCTTCAAATTCATGCTCTTCAGAAATTCGTTGATGATGTTCAGTTGAGCGTCCAAACCCATCGCGTTTTCTTGCACTGCAATCAAGAAACGCCTGTTGACGGCAAGACGTTCCTTCATTACAGTATCGAGATAGTTTTCGTGCGCCTTGAACAGGTCAAAGTATGTCTTGTTGTGTGTCTTTTTGACTTTGAATTCCAATTCCTTCAGATAGCTACTGAGATTAAGGTCATCGGTATACATCAGAAGTTGCACTGGGAAGTCCAGGGCGTTCAAGAATTTCTGAAAACTGTGGATAATGCTGTCGCGCTCATCTTTTGGCTTTATTTTAAAGTTCAAAGGCTCAACCATCAGCACGGCCACCCTTCTTTCGCCTTGCTTTGTCTGCACGCAATAGCAGGAGTGCTCGATAGCGTTAAGCTTGAGATATTTCTTCATTTTAGCGTCGAACATAGTGGCCCTGCGGAACTTGAACCACGCCCAGAACACGCTCATTTTGCGCCATAAGTCAAAATACATGAACATCAATCCAGCCAGCACAGGGATTATCGCAATGCCAATCCGCAAAGGAATAGAGAATGGCAGCTTTGCATACAAGAGAAACGCAGCCAATCCGAATACAGATGCATACAAGAGCTGCTCCAGAGTCAGATTGAAGATTATACGTTCTTTATACTGCAGGCTTTGGGGAATTTCGTAGCTCATTTTGGCCTCCCGTAGTAGTCCTTGCGCATTTTTCCCCAGTATTCTCTGGAACTAGCAGGATTTTGCTCAATTTTTTGTGGCGCACTTCCAGGAAGCAAGTGACCTTTCAGGAACATCATGCCACGCGCAATATCCGTACGCATAACTCCCATCACGGCCCTGAAAACAGCAAGAATGGCCAACAGAATCATCAGCGAGTTAACCAGTGCAAACGCACCAATCATCAGCACGATTTTGACCAAGTCAAAACCGCCCACCTTGATTAGCTCGGCAGCTCCCAA
>CAZTVK010000007.1:0-1178 GCA_964617195.1 uncultured Methanosarcinales archaeon
GAGCATCTCGAGGAGGTTTCCTTGGTTGGCTGCATAGAGCAGGTGCGCCGCCCTGGCGCCATCGCTGAGCTCAAGGGAGCGATCGGAAATGCGGGAGAGCCGATCGATCAGCATCCCTCCCCCCACAGCGTCTTCAAAGCAAAAGTGGCCGTTTCGGCCCGCGCAGACGATCAGGACGTCGAGGCCGGCACGTCGCAGCCACCGAGCGGTGGCGGACACGTTCAGGAAGGCGCACGCGATCACTTCCCGAGCGCCATCGATCGCTCGAAACGCGCGCGTTCCGTTGGTTGTGGTGAGGACGACGATCCTCCCCTCGATCCGTTCCCGTGCGTATTCGCCTGGGGAATTGCCGAGCTGTGCCCCTGCCATCTTGACGGCAGCCCGTTCCCCCGCAAGCAGGACGCCGTCGCCGATCGTCAGCGCCATGGCCCTGGCCTCGCGCAGCGTTCGCGCAGGGACGATGCCGGCGCAACCATGGTGTAACGCGATGGTGATCGTGGTGGAAGCCCTGATGACGTCGATAACCACGGCCGCTCGTCCGGCCGCCGAGCGTCTGCCCAGATCCCGCCGGCTCAACGCAATGTCCACTTTCACGCTGGCACCCCTCGGTCCGGTAGTCCCAGCAGCCGCGGAATCTCAGCCAGGGAAGCGATCAGGTGGTCGGCGTTGTGCGAGAAGGGCTGGACGGGGTTACGTAGTAATACGGTCCGGACGCCCGCGCGGCGGCCTGCCAGCATGTCAAATTCGAAGTCACCGACGAACAACGTCTCGTGCGCGGCCACCGCCAGTCGCCAGCAGGCCAACAGGATCGGGTCTGGCGCGGGCTTCGGCGGCGCATCCTCCCGGGTCACGATCGCCGAGAAGGGGAGGCGAAGTCGCGCCTGGATCAGATCAACGCTCTTGCGACTATTGCGGGTGACCAGCCCGAGGCGCACCCCATAGTGATCGAGCTGACAGAGAAGCGGGACAATGCCATCCAGAGGCTGGCACCGGGTCGCCGTTTCAGTCTCGTGTTGCTCGAGGATCGCCTGCGCCCGGACACGCTCCGTGCCGCAGAGTCCCTGGATCCGTTCGAGGATGAACCCCTCCGTCGAGCCGAAGATCTCCTGCTTGATCGCCATAAAGTCGAGACATTGCGCGACCACCACACCATCCAAATCAAACAGCGCACCCCTGAT
>CAZTVK010000008.1:0-1195 GCA_964617195.1 uncultured Methanosarcinales archaeon
CGGTCGGGAACCGGCCCTTCGGGGTCTGCGGCCCGAAGAACACGTTGAGCGGGGCGGCCATGATGTGCAGGTGCTTCGAGTACGGCAGGTACACCAGGAAGCCGAGGAGAAGCACGGCATGGAGCCACCAAAACATGTGGAAGATCACCTGCACCGCCCCGTGGGGAAGCCCTGCCAAGCCGAGCGCCAACGGCCTGCCGGCAAACTGCCAGTGGTCGCTCGGGGCCGGAGCAAGGAGGATCCGACCGGCGTCGGCGACCAGGTCCGTGACCATGAGACCGAGGATCAGGAGCAGGATCAGCAGCGCTTCGGTGGACATCGTGAGACGGCGCGGCTTGGTCACGAGCCGGCGGAACATCGCATACCCGATGGCCAGGATGACCCCAAGGCTGAAGGCCTCTTGAAGGATCAGGTAGGCCGCCGTGTTCGACAGGAGCGGCAGGTAGAACGCCTCCGTCACCCCCTTGCCGAAGAACTCGATCGTGCCGAGCGTCAGGACGCAGAAGCCCCAGAAGATCGTGGCATGCATGAGCCCGGGCCAGAAGTCCCCGCGGAGAAGCCTCGCCTGGCCGAGGACGTTCACGATGACGGAGAGCAGGCGCGCGGGCACGTGATCGCACCGGGCGGCCGGCTTTCCGATCAGCATGAGGCGGATGAGGAAGGCCGCCCGGCGCGCGAACAGCGCGACGGCAATCACGATCAGCGCGTAGAAAAACACCGCGCCGGGGATGAGCCCGTACCAGTGGTGCGAGGGCGACACTAAGCGAATCCTCCGTTCGGGTAGCGAAACCGCCATGCGGCACGACGATTGGCGGGGCGACGATTGGGCATCATAGTGCGTTGGGGCCCAGGGTGTGTCAAGGCTGGCGCAGAAGCCGCGCCAGGATGCGCTCCACGCCGGAGTAGGCGTCGAGGGTACCGCCGGCCACGGCGTCGACGACCGCGATCAACTCAGGGTTCGTGTCGACAACGGCCATCACGCGCCCCGCGAATTCCTCGACCAGGAGCGTGCGCAGCTCCGCCCTCCGCCGCGCCTGGCGCCGCTTCTCGAGCGCGCCCGCCTCCTCGAGAACCCGGCGGTGGCGCTTCACCTCCGCCAGCAGCTCGGCGACGCCGACGTCGTTGATCGCCTGGGCGGCCAGCACGGGGATCTCCCAGTCGATGTCCTTGGCCGACACGCTGCTCGAGTAGTGGA
>CAZTVK010000009.1:0-1130 GCA_964617195.1 uncultured Methanosarcinales archaeon
GAGAGCGCCAAGATCACGGTGCTCTACGGCTATGAGGGGCTCAAGCGTGTCGAGGTGTCCGAGGCTTCGGCCGGCGATCTCGTGGCGGTGGCCGGCACGGACAATGTCGAGATCGGCGAGACCCTGGCCGACGTCGAGAACACCGTGTCCCTGCCTGTCATGCACATCGACGAGCCCACGGTCTCCATGCTCTTCTCGTCGAACGTCTCGCCCTTCTCCGGGCGTGAGGGCCGGTTCGTCACGTCCACCCAGCTGCGCGACCGGCTCTGGCGGGAGCGGCGGACCAACGTCGGCATCCGCGTCGAGGAGACCGACTCGCCCGATACGTTCAGGGTGTCCGGGCGGGGCGAGCTGCAGCTCGCCATCCTGATCGAGATGATACGGCGCGAGGACTTCGAGCTGGAAGTGAGCAAGCCCCAGATCATCACGAAGGAAGAGAAGGGCCAGACACTCGAGCCGATGGAGCACCTCGTGGTGGACATCCCCGAGGAGTTCATCGGCGCCGTGACGCAGAAGCTCGGGCCCCGCAAGGGCCAGATGACCAAGATGGTCAATCACGGCACGGGGCGCGTGCGGCTCGAGTACCGCCTGCCCTCGCGCGGGCTCATCGGCTATCGCTCGGAGTTCCTCACGGACACCCGGGGCACGGGGCTCTTGAACCACCTCTTCGACGGCTATGCCGAGTGGCAGGGCGACATCCCCCACCGGGCGAACGGCGCGCTCGTCTCCGACCGCACGAACAGGACAACCGCCTACGCCATCGATCATCTCCAGCCGCGCGGCGTGCTCTTCGTGGGGCCGGGGGAATCGGTCTACGAGGGACAGGTCGTCGGCGAGCACAACCGGGACAGCGACCTCGACGTCAACATCACCAAGGAAAAGAAGCTCACCAACATGCGCGCCTCCACGTCGGACGACGGCATCAAGCTCACCCCGCCGCGCACCATGAACCTCGAGCAGGCCCTGGAGTGGATCCGCGAGGACGAGCTGCTCGAGGTCACCCCGAAGTCACTGCGCCTGCGCAAGCGCTCGACGGGCGGTCGCCGGCGGTTCTGATTTACATGGGGGCCCCGACATGGCCCCCAAACCCCCCGACGCTCGGGGCGCCCCTGCGGAGCCGTGACGCCCCT
>CAZTVK010000010.1:0-25133 GCA_964617195.1 uncultured Methanosarcinales archaeon
TGTTTTTGCTTTTAGTGCGCCAGTGGCTGTTTCAAGTGTTCTGTCGTACCAGTGCAATGCTCTGGTGCCGTATCTGGCTTTTTCACGCTTGTCTGGCTCGTTTTTCGTCTTCGCATACCAGGATTCTGCCAAATCATAGAAATTTTCAGCCGTAAGAGGAATCTTATTCTCGAATAACTTTTGCTCCTTCTGAGCAATAGATGCAAGATCCTTGTCCGATCCCATAGGAAGCATGTAAATACCAATATTCCACTTGTCTTCTTTGAAGCATTGCCACTTGCCAGCTATCAGGTTGAACTTTTCAAAATCAGCCTTTTTCTTAGGATCATTTACAGTATCTTCAAAAGTTATTTTAGAAAGACCGTCCTCTGCCTTCACGTAATCATCAAATTCTTTCTTAAGCAAAGTAACTTCTTTCAGTTTCTCGTTTGTTTTTTCAACAAGGGACTTGTCCCCTGCTTTGCCAGCAACAGACTTGGACTCATTAACTGCTTTTACAGCTGCATCGTATTCATTCCATTTCATACCCAAATCAGCAAGCTTAATTCCCAATTCAGCGAATTCAGCATTCTGCTCAGGAGATTTAGCTCCCTTCTTAGCAGTCTTCAAAACATCACTTGCAATAGCATCAAACTTGACTTGGTAAGTATCAACCATCTTTTCCAAAGCAGCGAAAGATGTCGGAAGCTTGAAGTTCTCAGCTGAAATTCGCGCAGAATCTCTCAACATAACATAACGCTTATCGCCAGTTTCCGTGGATACTGCGTTAAGAAGAACATCAGCAAATTCTGCCTTTCTTGACTTATACTGGTCCCCAAAAAGCTTTTGAAGATTACTTTCCGCTTCCTTCAAATCACCTTCAGCCGGAACCTTCTCACGCTTATCCTGAATTGAATTCAAAGCAGCCAGCATAGCAAGGAATTCAGCAGAAACTGGAGTTTTTGAGTGCCCAAGAACTAAATTATCCAAAGATAAGGATAGCCCTGTAGCTGCAGAACCTGCCAGAAATTGACGCCTTGAAAGATTTGCCACTCCCATTTTAGTCACTATGGAGTGTATAACACTCGCAAGTATATAAAGGTTTCGATTAGAAATGTTTTAAATGCCATATCCTAAAACGAAGCTTCACCAAATTAAACACGTAATCAGTCATGACACGCATAATCTTAACCTTACTAGCCTTGCGCTCAATCCACAATACAGGAACCTGCTCAATACGATGACCTGTCTGCTCTTCATGGGACGAATTTAATGTAAAGTAGTTTAGGGATAATAGAATGCATAAAGTTAATAGAAACATTCTTATTGGGACTCCGATCCTGTGAATTCAGCGATTTTGGTCATTAAAAAATGAAAAACGCTTTGGAACAATTACGTAACAAACATGTATTTTCTGGAAATCACGAAAAAATACAGTATTATTTAGTTGTCATCTCATTATTTCTTGTTTTTTTTGGAATCTTTTTCAATTTTTCACAGTTTAATCTGATTTCATCATCTTATGACAGTAATTGGATTTGTAAAAAATGCGAAATCCTTCATTTCTTACTCCCAGGTTTAGGAATAATAACACTTGCAATTTCGATTCTGTTTTTCGGGATAAGATCTTTCATTAATTTAATACAGAACAAAAAAATCATTGAAATGATTCTTAAAGCAATAATATTCGTCATTTTGATATTTTATCTTTTTAATTCTCAAATACGGTATTTTGACAACGATGAATACGAACACTTGCACAACGCAGGGATGATGATGCAAGGAACCATTCCATACTTTGACATAAATTCTACGCACACCCCGCTGCTCGAATGGCTGATCTCTTTATTCATGCACTTGGTAGGTGAATCATTAATAATCATTCAAATAATGCGGCTCCTCATTTTCTTGGTTAATTGCGGTTCACTATGGCTAGTGTATTTAATTGTGAAAAAATTGGGTGGTTCAAAAATAACATCATTAATTGCAGTTCTTCTAGTAATAACCAATTATATTTGGATGACAAAAGCACCAGAAATAAGACCGGATAACATCATGTTGTTTTTTGCATTATTATCTTTCTTAGCACTAATAAACTGGTATAACAGCTCAAAAATCAAGTATTTAGTTTTGTTTTTATTATTAGGCGCATTGTCTTTTCTCGGAAAGCAAAATGCAGCCATTTTCTACCTCGCATTAATGCCAGTATTTCTATTTGATCTATTTATGAAAAGAAAACTATTAACGATTCGCAATATAGTAATCGCGCTTATTGTACTTTTGGTTTTTCTAAAAATCGATTCTCTGAGAGAAATCATAATACTTAATATAAAGCGCCACTTAATTCCAAATGAGTGGGGGACCTTCTCTACCGTTTACCCTTTAAAAGATACCGCACTCTTTAATCCAACCGTATTTATATTTTTCATATTACAACTTTTTAATTGCGTTTACGCGAATAGTAAACGCGCCACATTTAGAGCAAGTCTTATAGGTATGTGTTTAATCAGTTTGCTCTTTTTGTTTTTAACACACATACCACACAGAATAGAGATATTACTCATAGTGGCATATATTGGCTTATTTGGATCATATATGCTTAAAGAAAAAACCGATACTAATTCCACATTTAGAATGTACCTTATTAGCGTGTGCCTTATAAGTCTGCTATTTTTATTTCTAATGAACCAGCCGTACAGACAAGAGCTGCTACTGGTGGTTACATTTATGAGCGTATTTGGAGCGTACATGTTAGGCGAAATTTTGCAGAAATTAAACTGGAAAGTATGTTGTGTCATCATACTTTTCATATCGCTACCGGTGTTGACTGCCATTCCAAATCAGTCCACATTTAACAAAGATCTGGAAACAACAAAAACTATCCTGGAAATTTCATCACCTGACGATTTAGTGTTTGATTCGTACGGAAAAGCCATATTTAGGCACAGTCCTTTAGAGCCGTATTATCTTATGTATATGCCGAGTTTAACTAAAGAGCCTGAAACATTCGATAAGCTGAAAAATAGCAATGTAAAATATTTAATTAAGGATGAGTATTATGTCTCTTATAGAGAGGAATACAAGAAATGGTTTGATGATAATTTTGTGCAAACAAAAGAAAACCAAGCGATTAGCATAAGGTCGAATAAGATTTAAAGCGCATGAATCATAAAAATTTAGACACATTCAGGTGATTCGTATTCACGTTTAAAAGTAAAACAGACTCCAAATCCTAAAACGCAGCTTCACCAAATTAAACACGTAATCAGTCATGACACGCATAATCTTAACCTTACTAGCCTTGCGCTCAATCCACAATACAGGAACCTGCTCAATACGATGACCTGTCTGCTCTGCCAACATTAAAAGCTCAGTGTCAAAGAACCAACACTCATCTTTGATATGCGGAAGTAAAGCACAAGCAACTGACTTCTTTAGAAACTTAAAGCCACAATGTGCGTCAACAATATGTGTACGCAGAAATAATGACCTGAGCAAAGTATTATACCCTCGAGAAAGGATCTCTCTTTTCAAAGAACGCTCAATCATAGCATCTGATGATAGACGATCACCAATCACAATATCTGCCTTATTATTCATTATAGCATCCATACATTTTGGAAAAGCATCTAGCTCAGTTGACATATCAGCATCCATAAATCCAACAATAGACGCCTTGCTTGAAGGCCAAGCCAGCTTGTAGGTCTTTGCCTTGCCTTTTTCAGGAATGTGCCTGAAATTAACTCTGGAGAAGCGCTTGCTCAACCGAGTGCCTATTTCCACAGTTTTGTCTGTTGAGCCGTTACTAAAGATGGTAATCTGCCAAGGAATAACACACTTCTTTGAAAGAAAACGGTGCAACATAGTTACATTTTCCTCAAGAATTTCTTCCTCGTTCAGTACAGGAATTATGATTTCAACGCTATGAGCCCTCATATGGATTACTTTCTGGTAAGAACATTTAAAGTTTATGTTGAATCAGCGCATTGAATAGCGCTATTATAGACCTCATTTCAGCAAACCGTAAAATATTTAAGCAAGGCACTAATAGAAATGTTATGAATTTTAAGAACGATTTAAATGATTATTTCTTGTTTGGTATCATTATAATCTTCTTCGCTTTATCTGCAATTGACATTAACAGGCCAGTAACAGCTGGGCATCACGGTTTTAATACTGGCCAGAATATGCATATGGCCAATAACTATAACAAAGTAGGTTATGGCTTGCTCGGTGCAAGATGGAACATTGCAGATACTGCTGAAACTGGAAAGGAGAAGTACGCATATTATACCCACCACCCTGCGGGCTCATTTTTGACATATGGAATTGTCTTTTCTATCTTTGGCGGAACAATAATTGTTGGAAGAATTACCTCCATCACAATAGCAGCTATTACTTTAATCTTATTTTATTATCTAATAAGAACAAATTCTAATAAGCAGATAGCACGCTACTCTACATTAACGCTCATGATTATTCCTGTTTTTTTCTACTACAGAGACATGGTTGCCGTAGAGTTTCTAATACTGGCATTCACACTAATAATCTCAATTTTTTATATGAAATGGCTACATACTAAAAATAGCAAGTATATTTTACCGATTTTCTTGTTCACATTTTTAGGACTTTTCACCGATTGGCCGATGTATTTCATGGGAATACCGATTTGGCTTCATTGTTTAATTTATTTTAAAGGCCCTAATAAAAAGCTCTTCCTGATTCTCTATCCTGTAGTATTTGTCCTGGCTTTTGGCGCGTTTATGTCTCATGTTTACCTTTTAACAGGTTCATTTAATGGGGAAACAGACAATGAAGCAGGCAATTTGAAAAAAGCTTTCTTATTTAGAACTAACCAAAACGAAGATAGCAAAAGTTATGGAATTACCATAAAAGGAATCTTTAAAAGATTCTGGAACACTTCCAACGAAACTCATCTCTCTCCAGTTATTCTCTGGACAACTATGCTTGCAGTACTTGCGATTGCATATTTAAACTTCAATAAACGGAAAAATACTTTGTCTGATAATCAGAACCTCATATTTGAAAACTTTATGATGTTCAGCTTACTAAATGGTTTTATATTTATATTTGTCTTCAGCAACAGTTTTTGGATACATACACATGAATATATAATAAACTTCACTCCATTCGCAGCATATTTATGTATAAGTTTTCTATCAAAACTCAAAGTGAATTTCTTGAATAAAGAGATAAAGAATATAACGCTAATAGTGTTTATTGCGATTTTACTATTTTTTTCATATGATATTTACAAGAAAACGCGCGAACAAGCAGAACCCCTATATTCTTTTTTGCATGATCATCCCGAAAATGTCATAGTAGCATACGGGGTAGGCAAACAGGGATTTCAAGAAATGATTTACTTGAATGCACGGCAAGTTTTGGAAATTAGAGATTTAAGCACTTTCAATAGCACAGATTTGAGTGCATATAGTTACGTAATAACACATTCAAGTACTGACAAAGAACTTTATGAGTTTTTGAAAAACAAGTATAATTCTACAAATTCTACAAAACTGGAGGCTAACCAGCGCGAAGTGTTTTACTTAAAATAGAAGTTTGTTTGCCTTTATTAGAAATGCGCATGGAACTAACATCCGAGAAACGATTGCTTAATTTCGTGCCAACCGCAAAAGTATCATCCTTATATGAATAATGATTTCAACGCTTGGCTTTTTCATTTCTTTGAAATTCCAATAGTACGCATTGTTTCACGCATGCTGCCCTGTTGATGCTGTCTATCTTATTTTCACTTGTCGGACTTATTGATCCCTGGACTTGTCAGCCGGAAATGCAAGTCATGCACACTCCTTTAAGTGAACTTCTTGTCAAAATATTCCAAGATTCAGTTTCATTATTTAAGTGGCTGTAGTTTACGGCAAAGTGCTGCGTATCGAACTGGCATGAATGGAAGCGGGACGCCTGAGAGTTTTTCTATTCGAAGTTTGCCTGCGGCAAGTTTGAGGAAAGTTTTTTTGTCGAATTCGTGTAAGTGCCATTCGTCGTCCATTCGTTTAGGGACTCCTCGCAGCAGAACTTTGTACAATCCAGTTGCGCCTATAATGTCTTTGAGCAGGTTGATTAGCGGTTCATTTGGAAATGTCATGATGAGTTTTCCATTCGGTTTTGCGACGCGCATCATTTCTTGTATGACTTTTTGCGGGTGCGGTACGTGCTCCAGCACTTCGCTGCAGACGACGACATCAAACATGCCGTTTGGATACGATGTTCTCTCTCCGTTCTGCACTGATACTTCCTTTACTCGCGTATTACTCTTGGTTCGGTTCTTGGCGAGCTCAATTGCTTTATTGGATACATCAATTCCGTAGAGTTGGCCTTTTGGGAATTGGTTGAGTATGAATCCTTCTCCGCAACCAATTTCAAGAATATTTGTATAGTCAGTTGCCTGCGAGAGTCTGACGATGTGGCGCACGCGCTTTCTTTCAAGCCACCTGATGAGCGGGTTTGGATGGAAGTACATGCGTTCGTTGTTGTATTTGATGAACATCTGCTCGTTCCAGGCAATGAACTTGGAATCGATTTTGTCAAATTTTCGTTCATGTTTATGCATTGTATCACTCTCTTTTCATTTCTTTGAAATTCCAATAGTGCGCATTGTTTCACGCATGCCCTGTTCAAATTCAACAGGATCGTAGCCAAAGTCATTTCTGTTATCTTCTATGGAAAGCTCTTTATTGATCATCCACTTGCTAATCTGATAATCACGAACAACTGGGTGAGGCGCGATACGCTCATAAGTGCGCACAGCAGTCCTCATAAGAAAATTCGGAACAGGAATAATAAAATTCTTGCGACCCATCTCGTCAGAAAGAATCCTGACGATCTGCGAGAAAGAAACCTTCGAACCACCAGCAAGATTATACTCCTTGCGATAAGTCTTCTTGTTATTTAAAACAGCAAGAGTAGCCTCAACAACGTCCTTAACATGAACCGGCTGCATTATGCAGCTAACAGAAGGAACCACAGGATACTTTTTAATGAGATCAAAAAGAGTGTTAAAATTCTTGTCATCACCAGGACCATAAACAGGAGTCGGACGCAAAATTGTGTAATCAAGCCTGCTGGCCTTCAACACTTTCTCAGCATCGGCCTTGCTGTCACCATAAATGTTATGATAATCGTAAATGACGAAATCAGTGCTGTAAAAAACAAGACGCTTAATTCCTCGCTTCTCGCATTCTTGGACGACATATGTGGTTCCATTGACATTAACATCAATAAATTCCTTATCTCCGCCAGGACCTGGTTTTATTATGGCAGCCAAATGGATAACTGCTTGAATTCCAGTACACTTATCAAATGCGGCTCTAACACTCTTCGCATCCCTTATATCTCCGTGTATAACTTCAACATCGAAGTCCTTTAAAAATGAAATCCCTGCAGCATCGTCATCCTTAACAAAGCAAGTAAGTTTATGACCATCAGAAAGAAGCCTTTTAATAAGGTATTTTCCGATAAAACCAGTGATCCCCGTAACAAACAACATAGGAAGAATGACAAAAGTTAGAGATTAAAAATGTTTCTAAAAAGAGGAACTATTCCAATATATTTAATGCGGAAGCCATGAATACAATGCAGTATTAAGCGATTCTGTCATCGGAATTCCTATCAATCTAGGATAAATAAGTACAAAGAGTAAAAACGCAAGGACAAGGAATGAAATAGAAGCGATCTTCCATTTACGATTACTCATTAATACCCAAGCCAACATCAAGCAAAGGAAAGGAACACTTGGCAAATAATGATAAAGGAACATAATACGAGGCGAAATGCTCCATGGAACAAAAAGACCAGCATAAGCAACCAGAAGCACCCAAAGCGCGCGATTTTTCGAAGAAATTGCAGCCAACAATGCTGCAAAGACTGCTAAAATTCCAATCCAGAACACCGCAGGATTACCTTGAGCGTAAATATTTGCGACAATGCCATCTTTGGAAAACGAGTAAAGCCAGACTGGCTTTAACATAAGAGGCCACGCCCACCAGGGCGAAGTAAATGGGTGTGTTGCATTCAAACGCGTATGATACCACCACATCTGCTGCTGCAACTCAATGAATTGGGCAACAGTATGACCCGTAGTGAAGAAAGGCAAATAAGACAGCATGTAAACAGCTGGTGGGAGCAAGATAAACCAGGCAAGATGCCAGCCAGGACGCTTTTTGAGAATCAACATAATTAGTACAACCACTGGAATAAGCCACATAGTGCTCCACTTAGACGCAGCAGAAAGCCCAAGGAAAATAGCTGACAGCATGTAACTATCTTTCAACAAGAAATAAATCGTTCCAAGCGCGAAGAAAAGAAAATAAATATCATTCATACCAATTCTGGACAAAACCAATGGCAGCCCATCAAGTGCAAAGATTGCAGCGCCAAGAATACTGACGGTTTGGTTTTTAAACAGATAGAAACCTATAAGATAAACAAGAAACACGGTCCCAACACCAAGAAGAGCATTCGGCACTCTCCACCCAATGGCACTTTCACCGAAAAGGGCAATTCCGACAGCCATTCCCAATTTTGGCAGAGGCGGATGATCCCAAGAAAAAGCGCGGCCTTCAGCAGCCTTTCCAAACCAAACCCACGCATCAGGATTTCCCTTGTAAACTTCAATTGCCGAATATGCATGATAAATTTCATCAAAATAATACTCCTGCGGGCCTGCAAGCCCGTACAGGCGAGTAAGCAAGGCAAACAACAAAATAATTCCAAGAAAGACATACCAATACTTTTCTACAAAAATGCTACTCTTTGGCTTAAGCCTGCCTAAACGCTCGCGCAGTCTTCCGAAATATGAGATTGTTCTCTTAACAAAACCCCTTGCAGCCATCAAAACATCATCTCAGAAATCATTATTTAAAACTTACTGAAACAACCCTATCAAGGAAACACCAATAATAATGAAGACTATACCACTCCATTTCAGCAAGCCCATACGCTCATTTAACAAACGAATCGAGAGAATTGAAACAGCCACATAGCTTAGGGAAATAATTGGAGCCAAGACCGACAATTCTCCTCCACGCAACGCGGCAATATACACAAATGATGATACCACATAGATTAGAATTCCCAAAATCAAGTTTTTATTCTTCAAAAGCTTCCTTGGATTAAATGAAAAATCATGAGCGCCCTTCTTTATCAGAATCGGCCCAGCCGCACCAAGAAGAACAGCAACAATCACCAATCCAATTGCCCACAACTCAGTTGCCATCCTTGCCCCCGCTGCCAAGACCAATCAATGAAACACCAATAACGATTCCCACAACACCAACCCATTTAAATAAACCCACGTGCTCGCCCAACAAAAATATCGCGAACAAATTAGTCCAAATATACGACGTTGCAAGAATTGGGTACACAAGACTCAACTCGCCATGCCTCATGGCAAAAATGAATAACAGCATTCCAAATCCAGAGCACATGAAGCCAGCCAGAATCTGCCAGTTCGTCAACAAAACCGGCAACGCCATAGCACCAAGCTTGAAAAACAGCTGACCCATAGAAGTGAACAATGAACAACAAACCATTGCAGCAATCGCCAAAAACTTTGACATTAAAACATCCCCCACTCAAGCATATTTAAAACTAACGAAAAAGAATCATTTCATCTTACGTAATAATTCCTCAATTCTCTTCAAAGAATGCTCAATAGGCTTTGCCTTTGACTTCCTAAAGTGAATAATCGCGATGACTAGCACCAGAATGATAATGATTGCCAGCAGACTGGCCAACGGCAGAATATACCTGCAATTGAAGTAATGGGCAGCAATCGCTGCAATTATCACAGCCAAAGAAAGGAATAAGACAATGAACCCTCTTCCCATCTCATGAGTCTTCTCCTTACGATACACGTAAACAGCAGCAAGCAATAACAAAATTAACAACAACACGTCAGTAGTCCACGGCACGTAAAGACACAAGTTAAACTTCTGCCAAACACTCGCGCAATCAACAGGACAATCCTTGAAACTTTCGCCAATACCACAAACGTCATCTCCACAAGAGCACGCGTGCGGCCTTGCCTCCTCAGGAACAAGCTCGCCAACAATCACGACCTTATCACCAGGCTGGCAATCACTATGCTTAACGTCAACGCTCTGGCTATAACCAAGTCTTGCATCAGCCGGGTGCTCGAAAGCCTTGTTTTTATTAGTAATTTTGTAAACGAAGTCTCGAACAGGCCACGCGCCAGGAATCTGATCATGAGTCAAGTCAACCCTCAGAACATTCGGATCACACGCACCCTTCTCAGCAAACCAAGAAGGATGCGCAGCAGGATCAGAAACAATACCATCATTCTTCGTATCGAAAAACTTCTCAGTCCAAGGATAAGGCCTGGTACCAATAACCAAACCATACGCAGCATCAACACTAGGAGAAGACTCCTGCCTGCCATTAGTCAAAACCTTCAAAATCTCAGCATTCATCTTCAACCCACCATTAGCCAATGGAGTATTTACAACGTAAGAGATCAACTGATCCCAAACTTCAAAGAACGGAACACCGCCAAACGGCGTGCCAAGATACACAACCTTGCCAGTCAAGGAAGCCAATTCCAAATTATTCTCCTTCGCATACCTAAGCGCTTCTTGGGCCACAATACCGCCCAGAGAATATGGAACAATGTAAACCTCAGACACTCCGTCTTGCAATAGTCTTGATGAAGCCTGCTCTGCAAAAGCCTTAGCCAACTCTTCAAGAGGTTTGGTTGGAGAATAGAAGAACCCGTACACTTTCGAATCATCCTTGGCGCTCTCATATTCAAACACGAACTTCCTGAGACTCACCTTATTCGTCGTCAAACCATGAACGAAAATAACAGCAGTCTTTCCTCCGCCGTCATACAAATTAATGAACTGGTCAGCCATCTGTTCAGCGTCAACAATAGAAATCACTGCAAACATCGCCACAAGCCTCTTATCTGCTTTGACGAAGAATCTCTCAATATCTGCCGGTTTAAGCTTCGCAACAAGCCTGTTGCCGTCTCTTGACGCGTCCAACTTAATCCAACTATCACCAAGCAACACGTAAAGATCTGCGAAAGAATCATCGCTCGGCACAGGAACCTTTAACTCTAATGAAGTTGGGGAAACGTAATTATCCAATTCAACAACAAACCCGCTAACAGCCCTCATCTCCGGATTCTCAACACGCACAGGACTTGTCGGATGCCTCAAAGTAACTGAAACAGTACCAACAATATTACGCATGTCAACCTCAATCGGACGGCCAAGACTCGTCGCAACCTCAAAGTGAGGCAAAACAGAAGACAATTTTCCAGTAGAAGACTCCTGCACCAAACGCATCTCTAGCTCTTCGACGAAATAATCACGAGTTTTCTCCTCACAATAAGGCTTACACTTGCCCTTCTCATCAGCATTGAAAATAGAAAGAATCTCTCCATCCCTCAAAACACGATCAAAGATTTCAACCTCATCAATCAAACCATTGAAGAAGCCTATGTTCTTCTCTCCAACACCGATTGTGAGCGGAGCATCATTGACAGGAAGCTCATAAGCCCACTCTCTAACTGCATCAAGCTTGCCATTAATGAAGAATTTCACCTGTTTAGCACCAGTATCAACAGTAACTGCAACATGACTCCAGACTTTTGGAGCCAAAACAGACTCGCTGTCAACAAAGCGCGACTCTGTGTCGAAAGTCACAAATCTTAACTTGCCATCTTCCAAAACACGCAAGCCATAATTGCCAAGCTTGGAAACAAGATAACTGTTCTTTATCGAGTCCTGATTCACCCACAAGTCAATCGTCAATTCATCAACAATATCAAGATTATTCTTGTCATTTACGAAAACATAATCGTCAACACCATCAAGCCTGAACGCCTTCTCAACCATTCCATCAGCATACGCGTTAACAATGAAAGTATTGCCTGCCTTTCCTAAAATCAACGCGCCGTCATTACCATCCCTAATATCTCTAGAATGCCTGTCGCCAGTCCACCAGCTAACCATATCATCAGGAGGAAGCACACAACCCTTACACTTGCCAGCACGCCAGGCGCTGAAAACAGTCCTGGCTTCACCAAGAGTCAAAGGCTTGTAGAAGAATTCAACTTCATCGATCAAACCAGGGAAGAAGTTCTTAGGCGCGGATAAGTCAACTGCGCCAATCGAGAAAGAATTCTCCGACTCAATACTACCCAAATCAATTCCAAGAGCGCCATAACCCTGATAATCCTTCAAAACACCATCAATGTAAAGCTTAACAGCCCTATTATCCCTATCAAGAACACCCACGATATGGTGGAATTCATACAAAGACGGAAGCGGAGCAGTTGCTCTGATGTCATGGATGCCATCGCTGACTGAGAACCAGATCTTCTTTTCGTCACCAAAGATTCCGTACAATCCCTTCTGAACAATCGCGAAATCTTTTGGCTCACTGTCAAGCTTGAACCAAGCATCAATAGAGAAACTCGACAATCCGCCATCCAAAACGTCACCAAATCTAACAAAGTCATCAATACCATCTAGATTGAAGGCGTCCAACACCATGCCATCAGCGAAAGCCAGCTCAGGATTGACATTACCTTTCTCACCCAGCACCAAAGTTCCATGGTTCAAGCCCTGAATGTCCTTTGTATGCTTGTCAGCAGGCCACCAGCTCGTCAAACCATCCGGAGGCTGAACACACTGCACACAACCAGGATTCTCAAACATCTGATCAGTCGTATAACCACCACAGACAACACCCTGACCAATATTCCTTTCCAAACCAGTAATGCCAGAACCGCTGACTGAGAACGCCTCAACACCCACATAATTATTCGGAACACTCTCAGTAAACCTCATCTCATCCGAACAGCAAGAATTAACATCAATAACAGAAATAACATCCTTATCAGTAACCCTTCTTAATGACCTTTCCTGCTCGCGAGTCAATTCGCCAGACCTTTCAAACTCTGCGCCAGCACAATTCGTGCACATCACTGCGCTGTCTAAAATCGGAGGAGACGGCTTACAATCACCAACACAGCAATCAGGACCACAGCACTGCTCACCGCAGCAAGTATCGTCGCAACCACAACCTACACCACCACAACCAGGCAGGCACGGATTGATGCAACATTCAGTTTGAGGATTGGAACAAATAACCGGCTGACAAGAACTATCACAATTAATTCCGTCAGGCGGGTCGCACTTCTCTCCGCAGAAAGAATTAACGACACCATCGCCACAAACACACGGAGACAAAGGCCTGCAATATTTACAGGTTGCCTCCATACCCTGAACAGATTCATCACAAGCCTCTCCGGCGTCAATCTTTTTATTACCACAATTCCACGTGCAGTCAAGACCACACCCATCATCAATCAGAGGCTCGCAATCCTCAGTAGGACCCTTCTTGCCATCACCACATATTGATAAAGTACAGTCAGAATTACAATTACCCACATTAGGAGGCTCACACTGCTCACTTGGCCTATTCTTTACTCCATCGCCGCAGAACGGAGAACCACATTCGCAGCCGTAGCAGGCTTCGCCTTGTGAACAAGATAGACCAGGCTCGCCACAATCCTCGCCTTCAGCAATGTTTCCATCTCCGCACTTGCAATCCTCTGGGCAAATGGACAAGTCTTCTCTTGGGCTTGTGCAAATACCATCGCCACATTCAGAGCACAAACAATCAGCCATGCACTGCCCACCATTCGCACAGGCACCTGTAAGCGGACGATCACATTCCTCGCCATTCCAAAGCTGAACAACACTATCGCCACAACCAGGCTTTCCACAATCGCAGTTGATATTGCATTGTCCAGTGAATCCGTTCACAGTTGAACACGAACTACCAGGAGGATCACACCTCTCAATGCCTCGAACCACGCCATCACCACAACCAGGAATACAAGTGCAACCAGCAAAACAGTTAACACCATCAGGAGGATCACAACACTCACCCGGATCTTTCACTCCATTACCACAAACAATCCAATCACAGTTTGGACCACACAGCGGCTGCGACGCTTTTGGAATGAAAGGATTAACAGCACTTGCAGACTCAACAACAGTTCCAGACGGAACTATTCCCGAAGCCGAACCAACATACGCCTTTGAAATAACTTCTGGATTCTGAGAAACTGCAATCAACTCATTTTGGAAATCATCGAAAGCTGTGAAGAGATTCTTAATTTTTCCGAGCCACGTATCTGCTTCCACTTGAGAAACTTTCACAACAAGATGCCCGGGATCGCATTTTTCGCCAAACTCACTCTGAACGATATCATCTCCACAGAATGGCGCAGACCATTTACACTCCGGCGAGCACACGAGCGACCCTTTGGTTTGTCCTGGCGGATCGCATTCCTCGTCATCCTCTGTTCCCATGACATTATCAAGACCATTAGCATCAAGACTTTCATCGCCACATTTAGGACAACAAATCTGACTAAAAATCTGTGCCATCAAAAAGCTAGCAGGATTCGATATGTATATAAGCTGCGTCAAGGGACTTAACACGTTTTTCTTGCATGGCGCATTTGGATTATCTGAAGGCTCTGTGTTCACAACGTTTTCCAAAAATGGATTGTCGGCAACGGCTGCAGTAGTGACTTGGGAGTTTTGCGAAGGAGTAAAATCAAACGGCGCAAAATCAAACAGCGGCTTGTTAACCTGGCAACAAGCACTAGGACTATCCAAGAGGAATTCAAGACAATCACACTCCTCCAAATCACATATCGGACACTTTTTCGGACTTCCGTCTGGAGGTGGACGCCCATATTCGCGTGGATCGCAGTGACCCTTGGCCCCCATGCTTTCCACAGGGAGAGGCATATCCAATGACTCAGAATAGGCAGGACCACAATGAGTTACGCAGTGGGCGTCAGGATGCGCTTTATTGCCACAAGTCCAACCTCCGCCAAAATTATTTCCCAGAGCCTGAGCAACAGTATTTTGCCCAGCAGGACCCATCTGATTACACTCATTCACACTGCACGGAAGCGGATCACAAGTGTTAAACGAGCAATCATCCATGCAGTAAATCGGCTTGTTGTTACCATCATTACCCGTATTTGTACCCAGTTTAGGAGCTTCACAGTTTTCACCTGCTTCAAGATCTCCATTGCCACAATACTCACAAGTGCAATCATCTTTACAATGATAGCCTGCAGCTGCCCAGCCAGGACCATAAATCTCCTCACACCTACCAGAATCAGTTCCATCACAGAGCTCTTCGCCTTCCACGGCGTTATTGCCGCAACCACACTCTTTAGGATCAACAGGACATTGTGGCTCAGAGCCTGCCGGACACTGCATGTTTGAGCATTCAGCAGCACAATCGCTGACCGTTATACCCGGACCAGTAAATTCAGGCCCACCAGTGATTGGGTCAGGAGCCACATTCTGGCACCTGCAACAGCCACCCTGTTGGCATTTCGATAAGTCATATTCGCATTCAGCAGGTCCATAGCCAACAAAGCCCATCTGCTCAGCAGTTGGACACTCATCAGGACACGGATCCACTATGCCATCATACATCCATTGTGGTGGAATCGGCTGGCCAGGCACCTGAACAACAGTCTGCCCAGCCCCTGGGGGTTGAGTCTTTTTGTATTTACAACACGCCTTCTTATGGCAATAATATTCATCCACGCACTCTATTCTATACGCCGCAGGATCTCCGGCATTTTCACCACCTGGAAACACGCATTCAGCAGGACAATTATTAACAATACCATCAAATAACGTTGCATCAGGCTGAACATCCGCCCCGGTTGACCACGTCTGCCAGTAAACATACTTACAGCATTTAGGCGCCATAGTTGTAGTTGTACTTGAGGAGGTAGTGGTTGTAGTAACATAAGTAGGATATGACGGACACCACGATTCAGGTGCAGGGTATACCATCGTCCAACCCGTAAATGGTTCTTTATCACCATGCGGGCAGTTTGCCGCTACCCAAGTAGCACAACCTTCCATAGTTGTATGACCATCACCCATATATGCAGTATCTACAACAGGAGGAGTATCCTCAGTTGTGTCAATCACTGTGGCAGTATAGCTGCCGAATTCCCACGCACCACCCGGCATATTAAGCTTTGAGTTTTTACCTACTTCGCCGAGCTTCTTCTCACACCCACAACACGCCAACGTAGTAGACGTTGTAGAGGAAGTTGAAGTGGAAGTTGAGGAAACAGTAGAAGAAGTTGATGTGGAAGTAGATGAAACAGTAGTCGAGCTTGTAAGTTTGCAAGCATTAGGATTATGCTGGGATTCAACAATTTCGGCTCCATTGCAGAGCGCATGCAATTTTTCGATGCAGGCTTCATAACTGCCTAAAAATGACGTCTCACTGGCCTCATTAGTACCTCCAGGGCAATAAGGGCCATCGACCCGAATACAACATTCGGAACGCTGGGGCTTACCGTCAGGCTTCTTCGTCGTACCAGTAACACTAGTGGTGGTAGTGGTAGTCGTACTAGTGGTGGTGCCAGTTATTGAAGTAGTTGTAGTGGTAGTAGTCGTTGTCGTAGTCGTTGTCGTAGTCGTTGTGGTAGTTGTAGTGGTCGTAGTTGTACTAGACGTAGTTGTAGAACTTGAAGTAGTAGTGGGTGCAGTAGTAGAAGTAGTAGGAGTAGTAGTCGTAGTAGTTCCACATCCAGCGCAACCATAATAGCAAACCTCTCCACCAGGACAACCATTCGGAATAGCAAGAGGATCGCACGGCTCACCGCCATCAACCACTCCATTGCCACACTGTGTACACGTATAACAATATGCACAAACTTCATCAACATCACAACCGCTATCAAAATCAGGAGGCTCATCTGACGCAGACTCATCACAAAACTCGCCAGCATCCCACACGTCATTACCACAACTATAAACCTGCGCGCCAGTAATACCAATAAAAGACTTGAAGAAACCAGCAATAGCCGACCAGATATTAGAGAAGAACCCAGGACTTTCTTCAGTGCTCTGACCAGCAACAGACAAAGAGAAACCGATAACTAACGCTATAAGAATGAATAAACCTGACAGTTTCTTATTATCCACTTGTCTCCCCTTTTACTTAGTCAAAACTACTGTTTTTACCCACTGCACTACTCGTTATAAATACGGTTTAAATACTTTGCGGACAGTAGACTATATGCAGTCTAAACTTTTATAAATAAGTGTAATTCAACTTAAAACATGCAAGCAGTAATACTCGCAGCAGGAAGAGGAACAAGACTACAACCAATCACAGACACCATCCCTAAAGCAATGGTTCTAATTAATGGAAAACCACAGCTTGAGATTCTTATAGACCAGCTCAAAACAGTCGGAGTAAACGACATAACTATCGTAGTCCATTACATGAAAGAAAAAATAATCAATCATTTCGGAGACGGGTCACGATTCAACGTCAAAATACGATACGTAGAACAAAAAGAAATGCTCGGAACAGCAAACGCAGTATTGTGCACAGAACCATTCGTCAAAGACCAAAAATTCTTCCTTATCTACTGCGACTCGCTCTTTGAAACAGACCTCTTGGAAAGACTGCTCAAACACAAATCAGACGGAGTGTTTACGTGCAGAGAAGTAAAAGACCCCAGCAGATTCGGAATACTCATGATTGAAGGCAACAAAGTAGTCAAGTTCATAGAAAAACCAGAACACCCACCAAGCCACCTCGCAAGCTTCAGCGTATTCATCATGACAAACAAAATATTCGAAGCATGCAAAAAAATCAAGCCAGGACCAAAAGGAGAATACTGGCTCACAGACGCAATACAACTGCTAATAGATGGCGGCACCATATTTGAATACGAAGTCAGCAAACACATTCTAGACATAGGAACACACGAACAACTAGCAGAAGCACAAGATTTGGCAAGAGAATTGGGGCTTTAAAGAAAAACAAAGCTGAATGACCCTAATTCTCTGCGTGGGAGCTAAATATTTATACGGCATATAGCGCACTATGCTCGTGGGTGGCATGGGAATAGAGCACATAATAATTAAAGAAGACTTCGCAGAAACATACCCTGAAGGGCTGAAGAACTATAACGACTACGAGCAAGCAAAACTTCTAGGCAAAACAGGCATGAACTCAGAGCAAATAGCCAAAGAGATAGGCAGACATCCAATGACAGTCCGCCAGTGGCTATACAAAGAAGTGAAGCCGCGATGCATCAGAGGACTTGAAGAGCTATGCGGAATAATACCACTATGCAAAACCTCGAAAAAAGTCGTTCCAATACACAGACTATACTCATGGGTTTTCTGGACTGGAAGCGTGGCGAAAAATCACACGATGAGCATTTCAGGCAAGAAAGAAAACTTGTGCATGCTCAGAGAATACTTCAAAAAAACACTAAACCTGGCTGGAAGAATAGATGCTGACTACAACTCCTGCACGCTGACCTTCGGAGAACTAGGCAAACCATATGGCAGAATACTAAAATGCCTGGAATATCCAATTGAAGAACGCAAATCAGAACACGAACTAAACGTACCAGAAACAATACAGAATACAGCACAGTTGAGAAATGAGTTTGTACGAGTGCTGTTCAACACGCGAGTAAAACAAACAACACACAATTATTGGACAATACACCTCATCACGACACGTTACGCTGCAACCGCGCAAAATTTCGGAAAACAAATAATAGGACTAATACAAGAAACATTTCCACTCGCAGGACTCACTGAAGACAGCCTGCACATAACACCCGCACGAGAAGGTAAATATTTACCAACAATAAAACTGCGCAGAGAAAACCTAACACTACTTGCTTCACATTACCCAGAACAATTCATTTTCAGCCCAAGAGAAATAAATTATTACGAACGGAAAAAATCCGAATGATTCATTCCTTCATTTTCGGCAGAACCAAATAAGCAAAACCTGCAATTATAATCAAAACAATCCAGAACAAACTCCAAGTTATGGCTCTTATGCCGACAAGAACTAACAATAACACGCACAGAATTACTCCGACAAGTCCTAATGTCTGTTTCAGGTTCATTTTGCTTTGTTTACGGCAGCGATTGCTACTTCAATCTGCTTCGCACTTGGCTTTCTAGTTGTAAGCTTCTGCGTCCAAATTCCAGGATACGAAAGCCATTTCAGCCATTTGTATTTCGCGCTAAACTTCAACAACTCGTATGAAATTCCTGCAACAACAGGAATTAAAAAAATTCTTGCGGGCACATTGTAATACCAATACTGCGTGCGAACCACTGAAAACAAAATAATGCTGACAGCGACTACAAATAAGAGAAGGCTTGTGCCGCAACGCGGATGTTCTGGAGGGAATTTTCTCACGTTATTAACTTTCAACGCTAATTTGTGCTCATAACAATGCACTGCCATGTGCTCAGCGCCATGATACTGAAACATCCGTCTAACATCACTCATAAAACCAATCACGAACAAATATGCAAGAAATACTAACAATCTGATAAGACCGTCAACCAAGCCGAAACTAACAGTATGAGACTCAAAGAAAAACTTAGCAGCATAATACGGCAATAGAACGAACAAGCCAATAGTCAAGGCAATCGCGAAGAAAAACACCAAAAACCACTCCTTCGCACCAAGCTCCTCATCCTCACCCTGCTGGTTAGCACTCCACGTCAAAGCCTTAACGCCAACAACCATCATCTCAAACAACTGAATCACTCCTCTGATGAAAGGCAGGTTCAGAATTTTGTGCTTTTGAACAAGAGAAACATGACGCATACGCTTAGTAATTATTTTGCCATTCGGCTTTCTAGCAGCCATTGACACGTTATCAGGCGCCTTAATCATAACGCCCTCCATAATCGCCTGTCCGCCCAACGGTTTCATACAATCACGCTCTCACCAGGCTGCAAAATCTTAACCGGAACACGCGCGAGCTCACTAAACAATTCAGCATCATCTCTAGTTCCAACAACACCGCCCCAATGAATAGGAATGGCCAATTTAGGCGCGATAGTCTCAGCAATCTTCGCAGCTTCCTTCGGAGCAGCAGTATAAGTGCCACCCACTGCTATTAATAGGATATCAGGCTTCATGTCATGAGTCTGAGGCAAAAAATCACTATCAGACATGAAATAAACCAGCTTATTCTCAGCATGAACAACAAAACCCAAAGCGTCGCCCTCTTCAGTATGACGCCTGAACTCAACATGAGGATTAGCCACGGGCATGCCAACAACTTCAACACCATCAAACACCCTGCTCTCCATAACTCGCAACAAGCTAGAAGGGAAAATCTCTCTTACAACTTCCGAAGTGCCTAAAACATGCGTGCCATCATGCGAAACACGCCGGACCTTAGAAACATTACAATGATCAAAATGAAACCTCGAAATCAAAACAATATTCCCAGGCGTATACCAATTATCAGGACCAGCATACGGGTCAATATAGATAACCTGATTATCTGCTTCAATCTTAACAGAAGAATGACCAAACCATGTCAAACGCATGGCTCGAGAAAGGTCGCGCATCGTATATAAATGTTACTTATAACCAAACCTCTAGTTAAACTTTAAATACGCAGTCTTTAATCCAGACAACATGAGAAAAATCGGGCCCTGGACGCAAAACGAAAGCAGACAAGCCTACAAAAACCCCTGGATAGAAGTCGTAGAAGACAAAGTCACACGGCCAGACGGCAAGCCAGGAATTTACGGCGTCATCAAAGGACCACCAGGAGTGGCCATACTCGCGCTTGACGAAGAAGGATACGTCTACCTTGTTGAAGAATTCAGATATGCAAAAGAAAAGTACAGCATAGAAACACCAGGCGGAGCAGGAGAACTAGGAGAAACCCCTCTGGGAAACGCGAAAAGAGAACTCAAAGAAGAAGTCGGAATAACAGCAAAAAAATGGACTGCCCTAGGCACCGCAGACCCTTTCACCTCAATCGCAGACATACCAACCTACCTCTTCCTCGCACAAGACCTAAGCTTTTCAGAAACAGAACATGAGGGCACGGAAGTAATGAGGACACTGAAAGTCAAATTCGAAGAAGCAGTCAAAATGATAATGAACAACAAAATAACACTCGCAGAAAGCATTGCTGTAATACTAAAAGCAAAAGAATATTTAAGAAAATAAAAAAAATATTATTTCTTATCCAAACCCCACGCGCCAGGACCTGACAACCATAACGAGACCAGACCTGAAAGGATAACTGCATCCTTCACCGAGTTCATCAACTGATCAGCAGTCACAATAGCGACAATCAAGACAACCGCCAAAGGTATTGTAGTCCACTTAAGCTTGAAACCAGTCAAAACAGCAGCGCCACACAAAAGCTCTGCCAAGATTAACAGCCACGTCCAGAACGTCGGCCCTGGAAAACCAAGATTTTCCAACATGCCAACAATCATTGGCGGGTTCATCAATTTCATGATGCCGGTAAACACAAAAATGCCACCGACACCAATTCTTAACGCAAAC
Source organism: uncultured Methanosarcinales archaeon (assembly GCA_964617195.1). GTDB lineage: Archaea > Nanobdellota > Nanobdellia > Woesearchaeales > ARS49 > CABMGU01. Next base: position 21,436 of record CAZTVK010000010.1, read on the forward strand.
GGTCCAAATTCCTTCATTCATACCACCCAGAATTTTCTAACAGATTACCAGTTAATAAAGATTATTGCGATGAACTATGCGTTTACTCAAGCTGACTGAAAATGTGAGCTGCAGCAATCACGCTAAGAGGAACAGTCACGACAATACCGATACCAAGAACAATCATTCCGAGCAAATTGATACCAAACAAAACAAGACCGAAAACAATAAGCCTTGATTTCATCCCTTCAGTCACAGCTGAACTCTTTCTCAATGCGGCCAAAGGACCTAATCTATCTTTCACTATTATATATGGATAAAACCCGAATTGAACAGCCCAAATAACACCAGGAATGACTAACAAGACAAGACCAACACTCACAATAATCAAATACAGAATTGTCGCTACTAAGTATTTCAACAATAACGAGAAACAAGAGAACAACTCCTTGAACTCAGGATCTTTCCCATCAACCAAATCAGTTGAGACTTTAAAATAACCAAGACTAATTCCTACGACAAGAATACCAAGAACGGCACGCGTCGCGATTGCGCTTGCGCCAAAAAACATGAATGAAAGTGCGAAAAAGAGCAAGAAAACTCCGATAAAAAAGCCGAGATGAGACTTGACAGAATTCCATCCAAACTCAACAGCCTCGCCGATAACCATCCGCTTGCCAGATCGCTTTCTTTTTGGCTCAGGCTCCTCTTCAGACTCTTCCTCAGTATCTTCGGGTTCTTCTATCTCTTCCTTCAATTCAACAGGCGGCGTTTCTCTAACTACCTCATGAACTTCAGGAATGCTCACTTGCGGCTGCTCAGGCAGTTCGCGTGTCGCAACAGGCTGAATAACTGAATCTTCCTTCTGCGGTTTATGCTTTACCTTAGCTGCAGGCTTCTTCACCTTCTTTTTCACCGGCATGAGTATTTCTAATAAGAAGTCATTTATAAAACTAATGAATGATTCTTCTAATTGCACACCGCACAGAAATATTTATATACTGTAGAATATAGTTTAATTCTTATGAGCAACTTAACTGAGGCTGCAAGCGCAGTACGCGCTGATTGTCTTCACTGTTTCTAATAGTTCAAGCTCTGATTTTCAAGTTGGTGGTTTAGTTCATCACCAGTTATACTTCTATTGAATTCTATGGCGATTGTGGTGTAATGGCAGCACGCAGGACTGTGACTCCTGAGGACTGGGTTCAACTCCCAGCCACCGCCCTAAACATTTATAAAGATAGGAGGAGAAGAAAATGACAATGTATCAGCGAATAAAAGGGGCAGACGATTTTTACCCAACAGAACAAGCAATACGCGAAGCGATATACGCCAAATTAGATGACCAAGCACGAAAATTCGGCTTCCAACGCGTAGACATGCCAGCAATCGAAACTGTCAAACTACTCACTGCCAAAAGCGGCGAAGAAGTCAAACAACAAATCTTTGTCTTAGAGCAAAAAGGCTCAGAAGAACTAGGATTACGGTTTGATTTAACCGTGCCAATGACACGCATGTTTGTCGCCAAACAAAAAGAACTGCAAAAGCCCGTAAAATGGTTCTCAATCAACAAAATGTGGAGATACGAAGCACCACAAGCAGGCAGACAACGCGAGTTTTCACAGCTCTCCGCAGAATTATTCGGGTCAGACAAACCAGAAGCAGACGCGCAATGCATTAATCTGATAATTGCCTGCCTAGAAAGCCTTGGATTAACGGAAAAAGACTTCACGATCAGAATAAACAACAGAAAACTACTCGAAGGATTACTATTGGAAGTAGCATCACAGGAAAAACTGCCAGAAATTGTTAGACTGGTCGACAAATCAAACAAAATAGGAGAAATAGAGTTTACGCAAGAACTCAAAAAATTAGGCTTGGACTTACAAAAAATTGAAGTCGTAAAAAAAATAGTCAAACTACAAGGACCACCAAGCATTCTTTCAACAGTCAGAAAAGAACTCGCGCCAAACGCGCTCGCAACAGAAGGACTCAACGAGCTTGAGAACGTATTGCGGTTCGTTGACAAGAAATACATCACCATCAACCTGAGCATCGCACGAGGACTTGCATACTATACTGGGAATGTTTACGAAGCATTTGACAAACAAGGAAAATACCGCGCGTTGGCAGGCGGAGGAAGATACGACCAACTAGTACAATTGCTCGGTGGAGAACCAACACCAGCAACAGGATTCGCAATAGGAATGGAAACATTACGCCTATTACTTGAAGAAAAAGGAAAACTGCCAAAAATCGAAATTGGACCGGAATACTACGTCGCTCCAGTCAATGAAGAAATGATACCAAAAGCACTGGAAATTGCAAACAAACTACGAAAAAAATATTCAGTTGACATTGACCTGATGCGAAGAAAACTCGCAAAACAATTCGAATACGCCAACACGCTTGGCGCGAAGAAGATAATAATAGTCGGCGAGAAAGATATCGCCGAAGACAAAGTCACAATCAGAGAACTGGCAACCGGGAAGGAAGAGAAGATTCCTCTAAACAATCTGATTCAATAACTGGAAGATCGAAGATTTCTGAAGTGTCAAATTGAATGAAACTTTCTTCCACGACAGCAGGTTCAATTGGAATTGCGCTCTTCTGGACTGCACTGCACAGAAAAATTACTGCAATAATAAGCAATAATACTAATCTGAAGTCCACACGTTTCTTCATGCTTTGACAATAGTCTATATGCTCTCATAAAGGTTTCGACTCAATAGCATAACGAACACTGATAGCAGGCCTTAGCAGAAGTTCTGAATGATCATCATCAAAGTGTATAAGGTCCTTGCTCCCATCAGCAATCAGAGTAAATCTGCCCTCGTTGCTATAACCTTCACCAAAAAGAACCTGTGAATTACTAAATTCACCCCAGCTGCTATCAAGGCGCCTTAGAAAAGTATCCTTTCCACTTATCCATTTGAAAACATCATTTATCTCCATTGCATTTCTGCTTCCAAGCAACAAATAACAGCACTCATTAGGCACGGTAACGTCCCGCAAATTCAAATTTGAAACACCCATCCTACCCTCCAAAAAAAACTCATCTGATTGTCCAATATTGTGACAAACCTGATCACCAGATTGACGATAACGTACCTCAGAAAGAGTTGAAAAAAGAGTGCCGTTCATGCGGCTGCTCAACTCTGCACGTATGTTCTCTATTTGTTCTCCAAATGGTGCGCATTCCCTATTATCATACAAGGACTTAAACAGCGAAAAGTATAATGGCATTGAGCCAACAGCAAAATCGTTTTCCAGACGTGCGCCACGCGAATAAGTCATCCATTCATACTGCCCACGATCTGCACAACTAGCAACATGTTTTTTCGCCAGATCAACAACATAAAAACTTTCACGAACTTCAACACCCCTAATACGATAACAATCTGCCAACTCCTCCAAAGAAAACTTGCGTTTACATTCCATTTTAGAAATCCACCACCTTCTTAATATCGCCAGCAAGAGGCCTGACATAATCAAGATACGAATCGAGAATGACACCCGGGGGACCGAGATATTCATCGGGCAAGAGCCTCGTCTGTTTCTTTACAGGCGATACAATTGATGCCAGATCCACTGGAACGTAATCAGTTACGCACGGATTGTTTGAAGTGCGCTTAATAGAAACCATGACTGGCTTTTCCATTTCAAGAGCGTACCTGACCGCCATCTTGCCAACCATGAATGCATCACGATTATCACGC
>CAZTVK010000011.1:0-47360 GCA_964617195.1 uncultured Methanosarcinales archaeon
TTTCAAGCTTATCGAGCAGAAAACAAAACAGAATCCAATTGCAGTGTTTGTCAAGGCGTTGGAAAATGCTGCTCCTAGAGAAGAGATTGTCTCAATTGAATATGGTGGAGCTCGTTATCCGAAAGCAACTGACTGCGCTCCGCAAAGACGCGTTGATGTTGCATTGCGATACTTTATTCAGGGCGCGTATGACAGATGTTTCAACAAGAAAACTTCAATTAAAGACGCGCTTGCTGATGAAATTATGTGCGCGTTCAGGCTTGATACAAAGTCCTTGGCAATTATGAAGAAGGGCGAAATTGAAAGACAAGCAGACAGTTCTCGTTAAGCACGGAGTGCTTTCAGTATATCGTGCCATCGCAGATGGCACTTGAGTGGTTTTGATCAAACTTTTAGCTAAAAGTTTGAGGGCGAAATTGAAAGACAAGCAGACAGTTCTCGTTAATTTCTTTAATTTAATTATTTACAGTTTCTTCCTGTTTTCCTCTGACGCTGTAAACTGCGTTTACTGTTTTTGCGTATTCTAGAATTGTGTTGTTGTCTGCGCCTTTCTGGGCTGCCTCGGCAAGCAGTATGTTGAATGCTATTCTGTAATTTTGTACTGTGCTTTCGTCAAAGTTTGGTATTGCTCTTTTGAAGAATGTGCGTGCTCCTTCGTAATCTTTGCTTGCAAATTTCAAAAATCCAACAACGGCGTTCATTCTTGGATACCAGATTGTTGCGCCGGTTGCCATTTTTTCTGCGCGTTTGTATTCTTGTGTCAGGAAAAATTCATCGAGGTTCTTTCTGACGTCTTCAACTGCAGTAGTGGGGCGGTTTTTGAAGTAAGTCATTAATAATGTGAATTTGCTTTCTGCATTGTTGTAATGATTGTTCATTGCATATGATAGTGCCAGTACTGCCAGTTCGCTTGGGCTCAGCGCTGGAATCGGAACGGGCATGCCTGTTGCTAATTTTTGCTGTAAGTCGTTGCGAATTCTGTAGTCTTGGTTGAGGTAATTCCAGCGTTGTTCTAGAAGTCCTTGTGCCTTGGCGTATTCTTTGTTTGTAAAGTAGTCGATTGCCTGTTTGACCACATCTTCTGATTGCTGTTCTGCCTCATCCTGAGGAACATATTCTGATGGAATTGCCCCGCATCCAACTATTCCAAAGGCTCCTGCTGCTAGAACGAGTTCGCATAATGTTCGCTTCACTTTTGTAAACATCTAAAGAAATAAGGTAAAAGAAGTTTAAAAAGGCTGTGACTTATTTGCGGGCACTGACGATTCGGAGGTATACTCCTCCTTCAGCTTCTGCTTTGGCGCATAATTTCTCAACATAGTCTCGCGGTCTGCCTCTGCCGTACCAGGTTCCGTGTTTTGGATGTGGTTCGATGGTCATTTTTCCAAACTCGCGTTTTTCAGGAGTCCATTTGAGCAACGGCTTGTTGTCGTTTCTTTTTGGTCCGTATGCTGATCTTATCCTGTGGTCTTCTTTGTTGTCGTCTGTATCTCTGCGTATGACTGCAATGTCAAAGTAGTTCATGTTTGGGTTTTCGTACTTGTCTCCGCCTTCAAGTATTACTCGTCTTGCTATTGTTTGGTATCGTGCGTCTACGTCTTGCACCATTTCTTTGGTGAGTAGTATGTTGTCGCCTGCCATAACTTCCTCGATGTTTCTCTGCATGCCTGCGTGTTTTTTCAGGCCTACTATTCTTTCTCTGAGGCGTTGATTGAGTTGCACATAATTATTGTCTTCTCCATTGTTGAATTTTTGTATTTGTTCGGCGCGTTTGATGCATTCTTTGAATGGTTTGTGCTTGATTGATATGCCTGAGTTGTACAGTTGTTCTTTGGTTAGCCAGATGTTGGTGTAAACTGTGTGTTTTTCGTAGAACTTTTCTACTTCTTGCACTGCTTTTTTGGCTTGCGGAATGTCTATTTCTGTTAATTGCGTGTTCAGCATGTTGAAGAGGTTGTTTATTGCTTCTTTCTGTTCTTTGCTGAAGAATTTCTTGCCCGCGTATGTTTTCGTATTGAATTTCGGGTCTGATTTTTTGTATGATGTTCTGCCGTCTTCAGCTCTGACTCCAGAAATTTCTACTTTGAGCTCTTCTTCGAGTAGTCTTAAGTGTCCGATTTTTTGTGCAATTGTGCCGTCATCTGCAGTGAAGTCTGCAGTTACTTTCATTGCTCTTTCCAGCATACTTGCTTTATTTCCATCGGGTTGTATGTATTTGGTTGGAATGAGTCCGACTTCGTATGTTTCTTTTGTATCTTCAATCACTTTTCTGAGTGATCTGGCGCTTATGCCGTTTTCTCTTATCTTTTTCTTCATCCATTTTGGTGTCGAATTAAAGTCAAGGGCGCCTTGCAAAAGTTTATCCATGCTTTCGCTTTTCTGTATCGTGCTGTACGCTCTGCCAAGCACGTCGTCGCCCTTCTGCTTTGCGAGTTCTGTTTTCTTTCCTTCAGTGTAAAGTGTTCTGGCGACAGAATCAGCGTTTTCCATGAACACATAGTTCAGGAAGACGTCTCTTGTGCTCACTGTATTATCAGTTCTTTGCACTCGTTCTTCAAGTTCGAAGAAGTCTCTGAGTGCTTTCCAGGTGTCTTTCTTCCAGGGCATGTCTGGTTCTTTGATATTCTTTGCTTTTGCTTCGGCAAAACGTTTTCTTTCAACGTTGACTTTTTCTCTCAAAGTAACAAGGACTTTGTTGAATTCGTCTGGCGTGCAATAGCTGTTGATTGTTTCTCTGTTGTGGTATTCTCGTCTGTCGCGGAGTCCGGTTACGCTGTACTTTACTGCTCGTGATTGCGCTTTTGTGACAGCGTCTCTTTCTAATAGTTCGCCGAGTTTTACTTCTTCCCAGCGCGCTTTGTTGAACGCTTTTATTGGCTCAACAACTTTTTCAAGGTCCACTTTGCCGTATTTTTGTATGACTGCTGCGTCTGATGGCAGATTTGACAAGTAAAGTATGTCTTCTTTGATGCCACCGAGTTCTCCAGCTGCTTTTAACGGCCTTTCCTGCCATTGGTATAGTATGAATGACGCCCATTGTTCTGATTTCACAAGGTCTGGTCTTTGTGCGAGCAGGGCTACGGTGTATCTTACATCTGGGTCGTAGATTGTTTGCTTGTTTGCAAGTGCCCAGCCTATCATGCTGTTTGTTTTTCCTTTGTCTGTTTCGTATTTTATGGCTGAGAAGTCTCCTTCGCTGGCTTTTTTCTGTACGTCATCAGCTACTTCTGCTAGAATCTTGCTGTCAAGGTCAAACCCTTTTGGTTCTAGTTTCTTGACTATTTTTGGAGCGAGATCGCCCAATGATAAAGTGAGTTTTGCAAGTTTGTCGTATTGTTTGTTTCGCTGTTTGTTGTCAGCTTGGTACATTTTGAAGTTTTTTTGTCCTGCGGCTTCCGCGATGTAGGTCATGTGGTCGAAGCATTCTTCTCCTACTAAGTCTCCTACTTCTCCGAAGTTGAGTTTTTTTCCGTTTACTAGAACAGAGACTCTGGTGCCGTATCTGATTGAAGTGCCGCAGATTAAACAGTTTCCGAGCTTGCAGTGTTTTTCTGCTGGTGCTGGTCGTTCTTCAAATCCTATTTCAAATGTTCTGGCTTTGCCTATGTCGGCTTTCGCTATTAGTCCGCTCCAGCGGTGCAGCATGTCTGGAACTGCGGTTGCAGGGTGTTTGTCTCCCCATTCGGCTACCTTCTTCATGCTCTTGCCGAGCTGGGTTTTCATGTCCCAATAGCGTTGTACTTCTCTTACCAATGATGATTGTTTGCTGCTCATAATACTCTAAAACTCGCTCTTCCCTATATGAGTTTTCTCTAGTGTGGCTGACTCAAACTTTTTTGACTGAACGGCAACGTTTATAAACTTGCAAACAGTCGTTCCGGCTATGGAAGAGGAGACTCCTGATAAGCATAAGAGGCACCATAAGGAGGTGCAGGAATTATGGGAAGATATAGAGAAAAGGGAGAAGGAAGCTCATCAGGAAGCGCATGATGAGGGCCATAAGGATTCTGAAGAAGAAGTCATGAAGGAAGAGGAATAGTTATCTTGTTGCTGCTGGAAGCCGTAGTGCAGTGAAGTATTTTGGGTTGCTGAGTCCTTTCATTATGTCTTCGCTTTTGCCAGCGATGATGATGTCTATTTCTCCTCTGCCTGAATGCGAGCGTTGCACGCCGTTGATTATTTCTGTTGATGGTTGTAGCCCTATTTTGGTTGCGTGTTCTCCATAGCAGATTGTTTCGAATAATTGTGCGTTTGGCATTGCGTTCTTGCAGATTTTTGCAGCGTATTTCTGCATGAATGTTCCTTTTAGGTTGCCGATTGCGTTCATGTAGTCTTGGTGCGAGTAATCTTGTGCGAGTTTTGGGAATCTGTCTGTGAATTCCTGCCAGTTGTCCGATTCTGGATAGATCAGGTCTTTAAGGCTTATTCCGTCTCTGACAGATTGTATTAGGTTTAGTGCTATTTGTTTGTCTTTGTCGTATACTGATGCGTCATGCGTTTTCCAGAGCGCTCCTATCGCATATCCTGTCTCATATTTTGGAATTTGGCATAAGAATTCTAGTTCTGCTTTTTGTATGTTTTTTTCTGAGAGCTTTTTTTTCCCTGCAGAATATGATTCCTGCTTCAACTTGAGGCAGTCCTGTTAGTTTCCTGATGAATTTGCGCGCCTGGTTGACTTCGTCTACTTTGTTGTCAAGAGCTCTGTTTGATATGCCGTTGCAGACTTCTATGACTGCACAATAGCCGTGTTGTCTGATAGAGTTTTCAATGTCGCTGAATTTGTATTCTTCCAACCCGCATCCCTCACTCAAATGTTTGCCTACTGTGGGAATATAAAAAGATTAGTAGTCAAAAGCAAGTAACAAAATCTTAGAACATGCATTCAAGGCAGACGTGTCCGCCTGCGTATTCTGATTTGGCAGAAACAATCTCTTCAGGAGCTTTGCCGATGTATAGGACTTGTTCTTTTTTGCTGCCGTAGCGGTAGACTGTGATTCCTTTGCATTTCAGCTTGTAAGCGAGCAAATATGCTTTTTTGACGTCTTGCGGTGTCGCATTCGGCGGCAAATTAATCGTTTTACTAACTGCGTTATCACAAAACTTCTGGAATGCTGCCTGCATTTTGACGTGAGTTTCTGGTTTTATTTCTAGTGCTGTCTTAAACAGTCGTTGGACGTCTTTTGGGACTTCTTTCATTCCTGTTGCGTTTCCAGTCTTGGCGATTTTCATCATTAGCGCTTTTGAGTAAAAGCCTCGTTTGCGCGCGATTTTTTCAAAAGAGGGATTTACTTCTAGCAGGTGTGTGCCTTCCATTATGTCTCGTACGAACGTGACTGCAAATAATGGCTCTATTCCAGAGGTGGCGCCGGCAATGATGGAAATAGTGCCAGTGGGAGCGATTGTGGTGACTGTCGCATTCCTTGTCGCTTTTCCTTTCCAGATGCTTCTTTCGAAGTTTGGGAAGCTTCCGCGTTCTTCGCCTAGTTTGTTGCTTGCTTTGCGTGCTTCGTCGTTCAGGAATTTCATTAGTTTTTCTCCGAATTGGACTGCTTTATCCGAATCGTATGGAATGCCGATGTTTATCAGGAGTTCTGCGAATCCCATTACTCCAAGTCCGATGCGCCTGTTTGATTTGGTGACTTGTTCTATTTGTGGCAGTGGGTATTTGTTGACGTCAATGACGTTATCAAGGAAATGTATTGAAGTATGAATGGTTTTTTTGAGTTTGTCCCAGTCGAGTTTGCCGTTTTTGAGCATGTTGGTGAGATTTATGCTTCCAAGGTTGCAGCTTTCGTATGGGTGCAGCGGTTGTTCTCCGCAGGGGTTGGTGCTTTCGATCAATCCTGTTGCGGCTGTTGGGTTTTTTCTGTTTATCTCGTCGATGAATACGATTCCTGGGTCTCCTGTTCTCCATGCGTTCGCGACGATCAGGTCAAAAACTTCTTTTGCGTTGACGCGTTTGACTTTTTGCTTGTTGCGCGGGTTGATCAAGTCGTATTCTGTTTCTTTGTTGACTGCGTTCATGAATTCATCTGTTGCTGCTACTGAGATGTTGAAATTCTGCAGCATATCTTCGCGTGATTTTGAGGTTATGAATTCTATTATGTCTGGGTGATCGCATCGCAGGATTCCCATGTTGGCTCCGCGACGTTTTCCGCCTTGTTTCAGGATTTCTGTTGTCATGTCGAATACGCGCATGTAGCTTATTGGTCCTGATGCCGCTCCTTTTGTGCTTTTCACAATGTCTCCGCGTGGGCGTAATTGTGAGAATGAAAATCCTGTTCCGCCTCCTGATTGGTGGATTAATGCGGTGTACTTTACTGCGTCAAATATTTCAACAAGCGAATCTCCGACAGGAAGAACAAAGCAGGCTGATAGCTGCCCTACTGGCGCTCCTGCGTTCATGAGTGTTGGCGTGTTTGGCATGAAGTCGAGGTTTGCCATCATTTCGTAGAATTCGTCTTCTGTTTTTTTCAGCGCGCCTTTTTTGTACAATGCGTCTGCTGCGGCTACTGCTTTTGCCACTCTTCTGAATAATCGTGCTGGCGTTTCTGAGATGTTTCCTTTGTCATCTCGCAGCAGGTATCTTGATGCGAGTACTTTGATGGCGTTTGTTGTTAGTTTTAGTTCATCGCGAACGCCGAGGAATGTTTTGAACTCGCGTATTTCTTTGTGCTGTACGCGGTAGATGATGAATGCTTTCGCAACATCTGTTAGTCTGTTTTTAATCAGTACTTCTTCTACTATGTCTTGGATGTCTTCTACTGCGGGGATTACTTTTGGTGTGAAGTGTTTTTCGAGTTCTTTGGCTACTTGTGCTCCTAGTTTTTTAGAAAGAGGTCCATCTTTGCGTTTGACTGAGGTGATTGCTTTGCTGATGGCAATCTCTATTTTTTGCTGTTGGAACGGCTCTATGCTACCGTCTCGTTTTCTTACTTTGTTAATGCGCACCATCCTTATTCCAAAACCCCTTTTTCTTGATTTATTTTCTCTACCTCATGACTATAAAAACTTTTTGACGAAAAGCTATTAATTTCTATATAGAAAATAATGAGAATTTGACTTCTGAAAAGTAGCAACCACCATTCGAAAAGCAATTAAACGAGTAGCTTTCTTGCTCTTGTATGCCAAAAGTTTTGATTGGTGTAGTTACGTACGGCAAGCAGCGTTATTGCCTTGATGATTTTTTGATGTGCATTAGCAAGCAGACCGTCAAGCCTGACGTTTTATTCGTGGCAAATAATGGCGAGTCTGCTTACGCTACATTAATCCGTTCAAGGGGCTGGAATGCCGTTGAGGATCCAAAGCCTGCAAGTACGCGTATTGACAAGATTTTGAATGGCAGGAAGCATATCCGTGAATATGCTTTGAAGAACAATTATGATTATCTTCTGTTCCTTGACAGCGATGTTATGCTTCCAGCGCGCGCTTTGGAATATTTGCTGGCCACAAAGGCTGATGTTGTTTCAGGCGCTTATTTGAACGTTTTCGAGCTTGATGGCAAGAATGTGGTCGCGCCTGTGTTGTTCAAAGATTTAGGAAACGGTGAGTGCCAATTGTTTACTTATGAGGGCGCTGCAGTGCCGAGAGTTTTTGAGATTGGCGCTGCTGGTTTTGGGTGCACGTTAATTTCAAGAAAAGTTTTGCAGGCTGTTGAATTGCGCACTTTTAATAATTCACAAACTGGCGGTGAGGACATGGCTTTCTATGTTGACGCGCGGGCGAAGGGTTTCAAGACTATGGCGAATACTTTTGTTAAATGTCTGCATATGCCTTATCCGAAGGATGATAAGCGCGCCAAGCTCTTTGAATGGCGTAAGATTATGCGTGATACGACTCGTACTATCAAGTTTAATTAGAATATTTCTCTGAATATTATTGCTAGTTGAAGTATCGCAAGAATGAATTTTGCCAAACTTACCAGTGCTCTTCCTAATAGTGCTGCTTTTGCTGCTTTCCAGGCTTTTTGCGAGTTTTTGTTGTGGTAGTATTCCAGCAGCCATGCGCCGGCCATTGCTCCTAGTACTATTCCTATTATTGTTCCGATTATCGGGACAACGCTTAGCGCGATTCCGCCAATCACTGCTCCGACGATTGTTCCGATTAGTGCGTGTCGTGATACTCCTGCTGTTTTCATGCCGACCAGAGTGATTATCCATTCGAGAAGTTCTCCGATGACTGCCAGTCCTGTTATCCAGAGCAGCGTGCTTGAAGAAATGCTCATTGACCAGGTGATGAGATTGTAGAATAATGCTCCGATGACGATCAGGAACGTGCCTCCAATGCCGACAATTGTCAGCCCGATGCCTGCAAGCGCTAATAGTCCGAAAACAGCGAGTGCTATCCATTGGTGGAACATGAATTGAAGAAATTCTGGGTGATTAAAAACTTATCTGGCTGGTGTGGTCTGTTTTGTTGATTCTGATTACTCTGTCTGCGAAGCTTTCAATTTTTTGCTCGTGCGATACTATGATGGTTTGGTTTAGTCCGAGTTGTTCAAGCACGTCTCTCATCTTGTCCAATTGTTCTGCTGAGAATCCGTCTGTTGGCTCGTCTAGTATCAGTAAATCTTTTGTTTTTATTTCGCTGATGAGTGAATTTATGGTTTTGTTCAGCGCCAGTCTGTACGCTAGTGCGCACGCGGTTCTTTCGCCTCCGCTCAGATGCTCAACTTCAATGTCATATCCGTTCTGCTGTATTATTGGCGTGAATGTCTCGTCTAATCTTGCAGTCATGATGTCTTCAACGAGCATCCCGAACCATTGCTGGAATAGCGCGTCAAACTCATGATGAATCTTCGCCATTACGTGTTTTTCAACAACGTCCATCAGTGGAACGAAATAGTCCGCTATCCATTGGTGTAAATTCTGTGTTTTCTCTAATTGTTTTCTTACTTTTTGTTTTCTTTCAAGTTCCTGTTCGAGGAGTGTTATTGTTTTTGTGGTGTGTTGTTCTTTTTGTAATAGTGTTGAGTGTTCTATGCTGAGTGTTCTTTCTCTTTGCGTTGCGCCTTCGACTTGCAATCGTAATTGTGAGTAGAAGACGCTTATGTCTTTTAGTGTTGAGAGTTTTTCTTCTAATTGTTTGATTCTGATGGAGAGTCCTTCGACTTCGAGAGATAGTGTTGAGTTTTGCAGGCTTAATTCTTCTTTTCTCTTTTTCAGCTGCTCAAAATGTTGCACTTTTATTTTTGCGACTGCTGTTTCTTTTTCCAATTGTCTTATCGCTTCTATTTCTTCTTTGAATTCAGTGAGTTCTTCTTCTGCCTGTTTTGCGCTTTTGCTGTGCTGTTCGAGATGGGTGTCTATTTCCTGCAGTTTTTTCTGTTCTGTGGCTATTATGCTGTGCTTGTGTTCTGGCGTGACTTGTTGGAGGCATGTTGGGCATTGCGCTAGTTCGTAGACTTTTTTCGACATTTCTGATGATTGTTTTTTGAGCGTGCTGTACTCTGCCATTTTAATTGTCGTCAGCCTGATATTTCTCTCTTTTTCGATTATTTTCTGGTTCAGTCCTATTGTTCTTTGGCTGTAGTCGTTTTGTTCTATTTTTTTTGGCAGTTCTTTTTCTGTCTGTGTTATCTGTTGGCTGGTGTTTGTCAAATCCGTTATGGCTTGTCTGTGTTGTTGTTGTTTCGCTGTTAATTGTGATTTTGCCACGTGCACGTCTCGTGTCAGGAGTTCTGCGGTTTCTTTTTCTTTTTCAACCTTTGTCAGGTCATTTTTCGCGTCTAATAGTCTTTTTCGCGCGTCATTCAATTGGGGGATGAGCTCTGTTAGTTCTCGGTTGGCTGTTTCTTTCTCTTTTTTGGCTTCTTCGGTTTGTCTTTTTTTGTCTTCCACGTCAGAAATTAGTGCTCCGAATGCTCTTTGTCTTTCTCTTAGCGATTTTGCGTAGCTGGAGGCGTTCTGTGTTATTCTTTCGTACTTGTCGATTCCGAAGACTTTTCGTAGTATTGCGACTCTTTCTTCTTTGTCTTCCATCAGGATTCTTTTCATCTCTTCCTGCGGGGTGTAGACTGTGTATCTGTAGACGAAATTTTTGCTTTTTGTTAGCAGTTCCTGGGGGTATCCGAGTAATTCTAGGATGTGGCTTTTGAGTTCTATTGCTGTCGCATCTTTTCTTACTCCGTTTATCAGTAGGTATCCTGCGTCCTGTTCGACTGACTTCTTTGTTCTTACAAGTGTTCTTTTGATGGCGTAGATTTCTTGTCCTAGTTTGAATGTTAGTTCAACGCTTCCTTCCTGTGTTCCGTTGCGGAGTAACGCATTTCCTGACAATTCTCCGCGTAATACTCCGAATAGTGCGAACTCGACTGCGAGAAGTATTGTGCTTTTTCCTGAGCCGATGTCTCCGGAAAGCATTACTATTCCTGTGGGGAAGTCTATTGTTGCGTTTGTATAGCTTCTTATATTTCTTAGCGTGATTGACTGCAGCTGCATGTTTCCCCTTTTTTGGTCTGTTTTGTGTTCTTAATAAGCATTTATATCCTCCACACAAAGATTTTTAAAACGTCTTTCTTTTCGCTGAAGTATGCCAGATAAAACTGACTCATTGCCAGGCCAGCCGTGCCCGATGTGCGGAAAGAAGGAGCTTACTTTGACTGAGGGAGAGTCTGAAGTTCCTTATTTCGGCAAGATCTTCCTGTTTAGCATGCACTGCAGTGCTTGTCATTATCATAAGGCGGATATCGAGGCTGCTGAGCAGAAAGAGCCCTCCCGTTTTACTTTTGAAGTTGCGGGCAAGGATGACTTGTCTGTTCGTGTTGTGAGAAGCAGCGAGGGCATTATCAAGATTCCTCATGTTGGCAGTATAGAGCCTGGTTCTAACGCTGAAGGTTTTGTGACGAACATTGAGGGCGTGATTGAGAAGTTCAAGAAGCAGATTGAAGTTCTTAGAGACACCGCAGAAGATGACGATGATAAGAAGAAGGCAAAGAATATGCTGAAAAAGCTTCAGAATGTCTTGTGGGGTTCTGAAAAACTAAAAATCATTATCGAGGACCCGTCTGGTAATTCCGCTATTGTTTCTGATAAGGCTGTTAGGCAGAAGTTGTGATAAGTTTAAATACTCCCTCTTCTAGTTGTAATGCATGAATAAAATAAAGCCAGAACTCAAGATTGCAGACAAATTCTTAGATCTCAAGACGTTAGACACGAACATTATTCTGAACCATCTTGACGAGCAGATACAGCTGAGAGAACTGCCTGTTGAGAAGCGTTTGAAGAGAGTTTAGAAAACCTCACAAGTTTTATAAAAGTGAGATTTCAAATCAATAATGTCCAAATGGCAACAACCAAAGAAAAATTAAGAAATGCAACAATTCTTTCACTTGGTATTGTTGAAGAAATGCGTAATGTTTTACAAGAAGAAGAGGTTGTTAGCTTAATTGATGCATTGGAAACAGAATACCAGAACATTCTAAACTTGAATCGTGTAACTGACAGCATATCTGTGATTCGAAGCACGCTGAATGATATGAAAGTAAAAGCAGAAAGGTTTCTGGATAAAATCGCGAAGTTAGAGGGACATTTGACTGAAATCGAGACTTATAACGCGCAATTGTAAGAAATATTTATGCTTTAATTTCTTCTTTGTTGGTAATAATTAAATCCTCTGTATGATTTTACTCTATCTTGGTACCAGTTTCTTCTCTGCAGCGCAAGATAGTTTTGCTCTGGAATGTAAACTGCTCTTACTTTGTCAGAAATATCTTTCACTCCGCCCATTCTCCCTTATTTTCTCTTGAACTAGTATAAACTGATTGTGCTACTTCTGAATACCATAATTGGATGGTGCAGGTTTAGAGTCTTTTGATGGCAATGCCAGATATGCTGCTGTTGCAATCACTGCGGCGGCTATTCCAAGTCCTATCAGCCATTTCTTGGCCGATGTGTTTTCTCCAGTGTATGAAATGACTTTTCCGTCTTCGATGACGTATCTGATTGTTGATTTTACTTCTTTTGCTTGGTCTTTTCCTGTTATGATTTTGTCTTTTACTTCTCTTCTGTATGTCGCAAACTTTTCTTTTACGTAATTTCTGAGCGATTGAACTCCTGTGTCGTGCAGAACTTGCGCAGCAGAAGTGAGCTCTTTGTCATTTCCTTGGTCTACTGCGTTGTCCAATTTGGCCTTTAATTGCAGGTGGTATACTTCCATGTTTGCGACAACAATTTCAGTGATTTCGTTATTTTTTATCTTTAGGAGTTTTTCCGCTTCTTGCCTTATTGTTTTGTCGTCTCTTGTTTTTCCTTTTTTGATTTCCAGGGAAGTGTAGAATGGTTCAGTCAGAGAAGTTATTTTGTGTTTGTAAAGCACCAGCATGCATTCTTCCAGGTTGCCTTCTATGTATGGCATGTCTGTGCCAATAAGGTTTTGCACGACTCTTGCTTTCGCTTCTTGGAGCGGCTCTTTTTCTGCCACGTCATACCATTCGCGGAGCGCTCTTAGCAATTCGTGATCTTTTATTTTTTGCTTGATGTCTGCCTGTAGTTCTCCTTCTTTCGCATTTCCATGCATTACTCTGAGAGTGTAGATTGATTCGTCTATTGTATTTTCCATTGTGCCCAAGAGAACTCGGTCTTTTACGACGCTTTCCAGCGCTTCTTTTCTTTTTTGGTCTGGTTCTTCCAGATCGCCAAATACCTCTTTGTATGCGCTGGTGATGGCTATTTCAAACGCGTTTAGCATCTTCACTCACATAGTGCTGTATTTTTTATGGAATTATATATCTGGCGACATAAATCAGTATACATTTTTGTATCCTGACACATATGAGTCAAGATGTAATCACTCTGTGATGATAACAAAACGAAAGGTTTAAATAGGGTTTTGGCCTTTCTGCTATAGTAAAACGGGGTTAAGAATGGATTCATTTTATATTGAAAAAGGAAAGAAGCATCTAGCTAATTTTGTAGCTGAAATGGCTGAACGTGAAAAGGTTGAGCACCTCTCTAGTTTCCAGATTGATGCAGTCAAAGTCTTAGAGAGTTCTGGCGATTCCGCAAGGCTTAGGCTTTGCGGATATGAGCTCCGTCTCTATCATGACAAAAATCCAGGCGTTATAGTATCTGGCGCTCTTGAAGGGTTGGTAAATGATGGCAAACTGGTTGGAAACGGGTTGCTCACTTCTCGTCTCGGTTATATTCTATCAAAAAAGGGCGAAGCGCTGACAGATGCAAATGTTGATAGCGCAAAAAGGACTATCGCTTCGATAATCTCGGGGTTTAACTTTAAGCTCAGTCAGAAGGATCCTTTGTATCCGTGCAATATTGTGGTTAATTCCAGCGATATATCCGTAGAAGATCAGTCAGACCATCTTGCTGTGCTGAAGCATGTCGGGTGGAAAGGCTATATTTGCAGTGATTTGGAACTGACTGTCAGGATGAGAGATTATCTTGAAAAAGAGGGCATGTACATTCATGCTCTTGGAACAGATTCTGAATTTTCTTATGTGTTGGGTTTGCCAAAATGAAAGCTCATGTTAGTTTCGGAAAATTGAAGGACATGCAGGCGCAGATTGCGCAGCAGATTCAGGTAGAAGATGGCGTAAAGATTGATGAAATAAAGTACGTTGCGGGCTTTGATCTCGCGTATTTCGGCAACAAGTGCGTTTGTTCTGTTGTTGTTCTTGACTTCAAGACTATGCAGGAAGTTGAAAAGAAATTCCTCGTCACAAAAACTCCTATGAATTATGTTCCTGGCTTTTTAGCGTTCAGGGAAGGCCCTCCAATTTGCGAATCATATTTTGATTTGGAGTGCGAGCCCGACGTCATAATAATTGATGGTCATGGTATCGCGCATCCGATGAATTGCGGTCTTGCGACTTTTGTTGGAGTTGAATTGGGCAAGCCGACCATTGGCGTCGCCAAGAATTTGCTGGTTGGCGAGGAGAAGGACGGCCAGATTTTCTATGAAGGGCAATTGGTAGGAAAAACTGTCAAGACAAAGGAGCACGCGAACCCATTGTTTGTTTCTCCTGGAAACATGATTTCAATTGAAACTGCTGCTGAAATCGTGAAGCGCTGTGTTATTCCTCCTCATAAGCTTCCAGAGCCGTTGCATGCCGCTCACCGTTTTGCTGACAAGATCGCTGACAAGCACAAGGATGATCCTG
Source organism: uncultured Methanosarcinales archaeon (assembly GCA_964617195.1). Lineage (GTDB taxonomy): Archaea > Nanobdellota > Nanobdellia > Woesearchaeales > ARS49 > CABMGU01. The sequence continues at coordinate 14,114 of CAZTVK010000011.1, forward strand.
TGAAAGAGCAAAAGGAAGTGATGGTGCATGTCGACGGATAATGATTTCAAGGCATACGCAGAGATAATTCTTGCATATCACGGCCTGGATACTGAATGTGTTCCTGCTTGTGAAGGCGTCATAAATGAAGTTTTCTTGTCTAGGAGTGCTGTTGTTCGCATGCCAAAGGAAACAAATATGGTTTGCAATTTTCCTGGTGAAAGATGGGCTATTGAGCGCGCGCGGGAGCAAGGCGTTCCTGCGCCGCAGGTTCTTGCGGTTGACATGAGTAAATCTTTGGTTCCTGTTCCGTATATGATTGTGGAGCATCTTCCAGGAAAGCGCGTTAATGAGTCAACTCCTGACATGTGCAGGGAATTAGGCGAAGTGCTTTCCAGGATTCATGCGGTGAAGACTGTTGGTTATGGCAAAGTGGATGAAAATGGAATCGGGCGAAAAACAGACTGGAAAGCGAACATGGACATGAAGCGCAGCATGTTGCCTGCTTTGGCAAAAACTGATAGTTCTTTGGCTGTGCGCGCAGAAAGCGTTTATGATAATCTGGAAAACTGTCCGCAGCCTCCGTGCTTGGTGCATGGTGATTATGGTTTGCATAACATGTTGTTTTCTGATGGGAAACTCTCTGGCTTATTCGATTTTACTGGCAGAAGTGATTCTGCGCATTATGATATTGGAGATTTGTTTCTTCGCGCGCCTGATTTCATCACTCATTTTGAGGAAGGGTATGGGAAACGTTTTGATTATCATCTTGCGTTGTTGTACGCGGCAGTTAATGCGGTTAGCAAGTTGCCGTTTATGCGTGAAGTGATGCCGGGCATTGCTGTTAAAACTCAGAGAAGTCTTGATGAAATATTAAAAAAATTAGGAAAATAAAAAATTTATTATGGCGATTCTTCTGATACTTCTGCAGAGACTGTTTTCATCTGCTTGCTTCGATAGATTGAAGCAAATGATGGCGTGACGACCAAGAAGTCATCGCCAAATCCTGCTATTTCGCCTTCGATCGCGTCGGTTGTTTTCTTGAGCTTGTTGATAGCTCTTTTCAATTCAACCAAATCCTTGTCTTTCAATGGTCTGATGTTGACAAGCGCTATCGTGTATCCTTCGCGTAAAGAATCCAGTACTGGTTTGACGTCGTCAAAATCTTCAAGCATGAATGGTCTGACGAGAACTTTTGATTTCGACATTTCTCCGTCGTTTTCTAGCTCAACGTATCCTGTTTCTTGTTCCAGCTCTTCGTATTTTGGGCCGGAGAATTTTTCTTTCATTTTTGAAAAAAAGCCCATAGTTTACAACACCTCATCACGCACTTTTCTTTGTTACTCCTGAATAGTCTCTCTATTATTTAAAGCTTTTGTATACTGGAATACATAGTAACCTTTATAAACCCCTCATTATCCCCAACGAGTATGTCTAAGCGTAAAGGTGGGTCTCGAGCTGGCAGTAGAAGGATATTTAGAAAACACGCTAGAACTAAAGGGAAAATCTCGTTGACCAAGTTTTTCATGCCGTATAATGTTGGCGACCGCGCAGTGTTGGCTGCAGAGCCTGCTATGCAGAAGAACTTGTACCATCAGCGTTTCCACAGCAAGTCCGGAACTATTATTGGTAAGCGCGGTGATTGTTACGAATTGCAAATTAAAGATGGCGGTAAAACAAAAATGCTCATTGTGCACCCTGTGCACATGAAGAAGTTGTAACTATGGTGCAGAAAATATTGTCTCAAACTCCGATTAATTCGGCAGAGCTCCATGAGGAGATGAAGCGTATCAAGGGTAGAGATAAAGAGCTGGGCTTTAGAGCGCAGAAGACGGTTGATTACCTTGAAGGCATTGGAACTCTTGATGCCAAGAAGGCAAAGGAATTGATGGATAAGCTTCTCAAATTGGAAATTCCTCGTTTGCGTGACATGCATTTCCACAAGATTGTTGATTTGATGCCAACCAACGCGAAAGATGTCAAGATCGTCCTTCAGAGCTATAACGTGACTGTTTCTCAGGAAAGCTGCAAGAAGATCGCGGATGCTGTTGCAGAGTTTGTGAAATAAGCCACAACTTATTTATAGAACGCTTCATTTCTCTTGCTTAAATCCAATATGTTAGAACTACGCACAAACGGATATGGAAGAAGCAACTCATTTACAGTCACCCGAGCACAGAGAGCAGCACGTTCGGGAGGAAAGTGCAGTCGTGTTAGACTTCTTGCCGCATGGTTATCCGTTTGATAACAGGCCTTCTCATAAGAAAACTCCTATTGTTCAGGCGCTTGGCAAAGAGCATTTTGTTCTGTTAGAGCTTGTTCCTAAGAAGGATGTCTTCTTGCAGCCTTTGCAGGATATCTACATAGGCGAGGGCAAGAGAGACCAAATTCATCACATTATAGGCCGTTTGCCGTTGGAAAGGCTTAGTGCTACTGCCCAATCCGAGCTTGATTTGGTCTTAAAAGACCTTGTTCACAATAGCGAGAAGCGTTTTGTTGACTTTTTTAACAAATCCCGGCCTTTAACGACTCGTATGCACCAGTTGGAGCTTCTTCCTGGCTTGGGAAAGAAGCATATGTGGGAAATAATCGAGAAGCGTGATGAAAAGCCTTTCAGCAGCTTCCAGGACATTAAAAACCGTGTTAAACTCATGCCTGACCCTGAAAAAGCCATCATAAAGCGAATTATAGCTGAATTGTCTGGTAAAGAGAAGCATAGAGTATTTGTAGACGCTTAAACCTTAGTTTCTAGTGGAAAACAAAAGCTTTATAAAAATACTGTGAGTAACTGTGTATATAAAACTCTTAAGGAGGGATTTTAATGGTTGAAGGCAGATGTATGAAGTGCAAGAAGCAAGTGCCAATTAAGGACGCAAAAGAAGTTACCATGAAGAATGGTATGCGTGCTATGAAGGGCCTTTGTGGTGCTTGTGGCACAAAAGTCTTCCGTATTCTCGGAAAGGCTAAATAATTCTGATTTTATTTTTATTTTCTTTTTTTTAATTTCACAATATTTATATACTTCTTTAGCATTAAAAATACCATCACGGGGGTGACGTGCTATGGATGCACCGCAAAAGAGAGTGAGGATGATAGATACTGTAAGGAGTAATATTTTGGAAAAAACCCATATTAAGGATAAAGAGCTTGCAAAGCAGATTGCAAGAGACTGGATCCGAAAATCTAGCAAATGAAAGACGCAGAGTTTAAGGACGAAGACTGGGAAGACGAGTTCGACGGCTAGGTCTGGAATTTTTTCCAGATCAGCAATATTTGCTATTGTAAGGAATATCCTTCTGAATGTTTGACTGGGTTGTATTGGAATGTGGACATTTTAGAATGGTAATTATTTAATAATTGCAGTATTACTTTATTCCTATGAGTGAAGCAATTGATGATTTGTTGCTAAATAGGATAATCATTAGTGAAATTCCACGACCTAGGAACCAAGCTGAGAAAAGAGTGTTCGTTCATACGCCTGTCAAGGGTGCGCTTGGCAGTTCTTCTGAAAAAGATGTAATTCTTAGCGAAAGAGGCAAAGATGGAAAAATAATTTCCATTTTTGGCACTTACCGTTCTGAAGATGATGTTAAGTATGATCCGTCTTATGGTGGAACGCTCTCATACTATTTCCGTCCAGTAGACGAAGATAAGTTGGGGCAGTATCGCGAGTATGTGGAACGCAATGGAGGTCGCGTGCAGGAGGGATATCATCGTCCTGATGTGGAGAAGATTTTGGTGAATGGAGTTAAACTTCTTGATATTTTGAAGCAAGATAGAGAAAAACGAAAGAAAGCGTAATATTTGAATTCTCTAACAACTCCTTATTTGAGGCAAGAATATCAATAGAAGAGTTTAAATAGTATACATATTCCTATACTGGAATAAAGCAGGTGATCGCGAGTGAAGCATGTTTCGTTAAGCATTCTTGCCATTGTTGCTATTGTTGGTATTGCGACTTTGATGTTTTCTGTCTCGTTAGCTCCAGAACCTGTTTTTCTTGCGATTTCGTATCTTCCTGCTACTTATTCCCAGCCTCAGGGCTCTAACAGTATTATTGTGCGTTTGGAAATTAATGAATACTTGGCGAATGAGATTACTGCGTTGAGCGGGTCTCAATTGTCCAATTTGCGCAGTGGCACCGTGCATGCGAAGTCTGTCTATGCTGATTACACGCAGTCGATTAGGTTTGGCGAGCCTGGCTTGTTCAATGGCGGTCAGGTTGTTTTCAGGAAGGGCGAGAATAATGTTGTTAGCGATTTTTTGGAGTTTCAGGATGCGATTTTCAAGTATCAGGTTGAATTTTCTCCTGGTTTGAGAAGTGATGTTGAGGGTGGCGAGATGCCTGATATTGAGAATGAGGACGTGGATTTGGGCGGCAGTTCTTTCACGATTGTTGATACTGATGTGAACACCGGCTCTAATAGAATTTCTATCAGGTTGTTTGGTGGCTTTGGAAGTATAGACCTGACTGACAATAATTATGGTGATGATAATTATCAGGATGGCGGCGCTGAGGTTAACGGCCAGAGTGTTGATGCCAGGGTTAAGATCAAGGCTGTTGAGTCTGGTAATGAGTTGACAATCTATTCGATTCAGTATTTGTTGAACGCGAATGCAAAGGAGGGCGGTGATGTGCAGGTTGAACCGTTGCATTGTGTGCGTGAATTCTTGCAGTATCCGACTGGTATGCTTTTCCCTGATTTTGATATTTGTTATAAGGGTCTTGGCGCTGCTGCTGTTGGCATTTCGTCTTCAGGTATTTCTGGCAATGAGGTTCGTGTGAGGCCGAGAGGCGATGATGAGTATGAGATGGATGCTCCGAACGTGTACGGCAGAAATTATCCTATTCCGCTCGCGCAGCTTCCTGGCTCGTATGGTAATAAGGGTCGTGATTTCATTTTCATAGAAGCAGGCGCTCCTGGCGCGCCGAATATTGATATTGATGATTATTTCCTTGTCAACAGCAAGGATGACGTGCAGGGTGATTCCAGAGTATTGAGGTACAAGAGTTTTGATGGTAATGTCGCGTACTTTGAGGATTTGGCGACTGGTAATCAATTGCAGACTTCAACTTCTGGTCTTCCGCCTGAGGGAGATTTGCTGGCAGGTCAAGGTACATATCATTTTGTTGTCGGCGCTGGTAACTCGATAGCGATGGACCAGACGAATAATGGCGCGATTTCAGGAAATGAAGCTCGCTTCAGATTGATTGGTGGTTCTAGAATTGATTTTGGTCCTGGATTTACAGTTACTATCACGACTCCTTCCAAATTATTTGATGAGCCTGCTGGTGATGAGGATACGGAATTTGACATATTGTTTGGAAGCAATATTGATTTGAACGTGCCTTCTCCGCAGACTACTGTTCCTGGTTATACTTTCAAGATGATCAGCGAGGGCGGCGGTGTTAAGCAGGGCTTGACTAAGTACGGCATCTTGTTCTCATGGGACCAGAATAGCGGTGATAGCGATGACCTCAAGTTGACTGTTCCTGGTTCTCCTGCAAGCTCAACAAAGGGTGGCGCGGCTGCTGAGGTTTACATTACTCTTGAGCGTGAGAAGTTGATGAGAAAGCCTGAGCTGCCTGTGCAACTGCCTCCTTCTGTTTGTGGAAACAGAATTATAACACAGAATGAGTATTGTGATCCTGCTGGAAGCTTGTGTGTTGACCAGGCGAAGCGTGCTGGAAAGTGCGCTGGTGACTGCCTGTCTTGCGTCTACACGGCTCCTGCTCAGTGTGGCAATAAGTTGCGTGAGAATGGTGAGGAGTGCGAGAATAGTGCTGATTGTTCTGCTGGTTTTGGTTGTTCTGGCTGTAAGTGCATGCCGTTGCCTCAGCCTGTGTGCGGTAATAACTTGTTGGATTATGGTGAGCAGTGCGAGCATGCTGTTGATTGCGGTCCTGGTTATAACTGCATTAATTGCGGTTGTTCTCCAGTTCCTCCTGTTGTAGAGGCTCCTGCTCCAATGCCTAATGTTTTCGTGAGATTCTTCCTCTGGCTTGCTGGCTTGTTTGGTGGGTAAGCTTTTTATATTCTTGACTTGCTGGTTGAAATATGGTCGAGAAAAAGGTCTATTCTGGCAAGTACTTGAACGTTTTTGAGGAAGTTATTGGCCCGTTCACGTACGAGCGTGCTTATTTGTGTCCTTCAGTGCAGGTCATCCCGTTTACATCTGAAGGTAAAATCTTGCTGATTAAGGAGCGCCGTGATATTGAGGGCCGTTCTAGGTGGAAGTTTGTTTCTGGATTTTGTGACAAGCCTGGATTGTCCAAAGAGCAGGTTGCTCAGGAGGAATTGATGGAAGAGGCAGGTTTTTGTGCGGGCCAATTGAAGGAATATTTCTTTTTTGAGGACAAGCATACTTTCATCATACCGATCACCTATTATCTCGCGTTTGATCTAATAGAAAAAAAAGTGCCGAATCCTGATGGCGAAGTGATAGAGGAAGTCAGATCTTTTTCAGTTGAGGAGCTTTATCAGCGTGTTCTTGATGGCGAGTTTGATTTCCTGCATGAAGCTTCAGTCATTATGAAATTGTATAGGGATTGGAAGGCAAAAAGATTAACTAATTTTTCTTCGTATAATCGCAATAATCAGTAAGAACGTCATCGCGTTGGATGGATGCGTTAGAAATAGCAGGACTGTTTTGTATGAGTTGCCATGCTAAATCCCGCCCTGCATACAACATTTTTTGAGTGTGTTTGACGCCTTTTGTTGCTTCAAAACTGCTGGCGCCAATGACGAGTTCTCGTAAATTATATTTTCCGTCTTTTTCAAATGTCATCCAGAATGGGACCATGGCAGTATCTCTTTCATGAGGTAGGGTTGGTATGAAATCTTTGTGCTCGATATCTACAGGCACGAGATAAAAGAGTTCCGTGTCAACATCCACGACAACATCAAGTCTGCAGGGTCTTTTTCTATTCCAGAATTGTTCAATGAGTTCTTCTGTCAATTGTTCAATGTGCTCTGCCATTATTCAACCACCAGGTAAATTAGGCGTGCCCGCTTAGGTAACGTGTTTTCTTTTTCGTCTGAATTAAGTGCGCGTTTTACTTCTGTGCGGAGAGCACGGTAAAATGATTCATTTGGAAGCGAAAATAGAATTGAACTGGCAGTATCCCAGAACTCGTCTCCTGGTTTTTCATAGTCTGCTCGTTCGATGAGGTTGCATAATCCTTGTGCAACTTCGCAAAGATCAGGTTTTTCAAGTATGTTATCAAGTTTATTTTGGTAATCTTCAGAAAGCGGTTCGTGTTTGAACATGATCATTTCAACCATCTTAGATCACTCTTACATATTGTTCTTTATAATCGCTTGCGAGAGGAAATTCGCCATCAAGAAGGTATTGATATGCGACCATCTGCGCGCGTTGCAATTGTTCGTTTGTGTGGTATTGAATAGGTGCTTTTAGAATCTGTGCAGCTCTGTCTTTGTTTTTTTCTTTTGATGCGAGTAATGCTTTCGCAGGGCCTGCCATGACCATTTCAAATCCTGAAATGCCAATGAGAGTTCTTGTGACAATATCATCTTGAACTACAATGCTCACGGCCACGTGATGGTTGTACTTTGCGGGATCTCGTTTAAGCTCGGATATTGTTGTTTTTTCGAGAAGTGTGACAAATTCAGGATGGTCGATGTTTTGTGGTATTGCGTAGATCTTGAGATTTTTCGTGTCAACGATGAATCTGCCGACCCATTCTCCTTTTGTCACTCGTTTAGAAGTATATTCAAGATCTTTTTTGGTCAGTTTCCTGTCTGAAACATCCCGGATCTCAATTGGCGCAGTTGATTCAGTCATTTTTAATCCCTGAATAGTAGCTACACACTTGCTATTTAAATACTTTTCGCTTAGTATTATCCTTTGATTATTCCGTATCCTATTAGTCTCCATCTTTGTCCGAGGTTTCTGCCCATCGTGACACGGGCTCCTGCGTCTGCGCAGACTGGTTTTCGTAAGACGCATTTTATCTGGTTTTTTCCGAGTTCTTTTACAACTCCGACAGTTGCTGCGGCATTTACGTTTAACATGAGTATCTCTCCTAGTTTGACTGGTTCTACTACTAGTTTGTCTTTCGCGCCGACAACTCTTTCCAGCAGGTGTGTTTCGAGTTGTAGTTCGTTCCAGATTTTTGGAGCGTTTCCTTCCAGCACGACGAGGCTGCCTACTAGTTTGTCGCTTTTTACCACGCTGGGGTCTAGTGATGTCATGATTGCGAATGTTCCGCCTGGAGATGCTTCTTTTATCTTGTCTGTTCCTGCCATTAGCGATACTATTTTTGTCTTAAGGGGCTTCCAGACTTTCTGGTTTTTTTCTTGTACTTCGTAGCCTGGGAGGATTTCGATTTCTGCTCCTTGTATTAGTTTGCCTTGTTTTAATGCTCCGCCTACGATTCCTCCAACGATTTTTTCTGGCTCTGTTCCGGGCCTGTTGATGTCAAAGCTTCGCGCTACGAACATTATCGGGTCTTTGCTCAAATCGCGTTTTGGTGTTTTGAACTTTTCTTCTATTGTCTCGATGAGGACGTCTAGGTTGATGGAGTGTATTGCGCTCATTGGTATTATTGGCGCGTTTTCGTACTTCGTTCCTTTCAGGAATGCTTTGATTTCAGCGAAGTTTTTAGTTGCCTGTTCTTCGGTTACCATGTCTATTTTGTTTTGGATGACTATCAGGTTGTCAACGCCTACAATTTCGAGCGCTTGCACGTGTTCTCTGGTCTGAGGTTGAGGGCAGGTTTCTGCTGCAGAAATCAGCAGTAATGCGCCGTCCATGATGTTTGCGCCGCACAGCATTGTTGCCATTAAACTTTCGTGTCCTGGCGCGTCTACAAGTGAGATTTTGCGGAGTAATTCTGTTTTTCCTCCGCATTTCGCGCAGTCTGGTTTTGCTCCGTACGCGTCCGCGCCTTCGCATTTCGCGCACTTGTAGAACGAAACATCCGCATACCCGAGTCTGATCGTGATTCCTCTTTTGATTTCTTCAGAATGAGTGTCTGTCCATTTTCCGGATAGTGTTTGGACGAGTGTTGTTTTGCCGTGGTCTACATGCCCGACCATTCCGACGTTGATGGCCGGATGGACTGCTGCCTCTGAAGGTGCTTCTGATGTTTCTTTTTTCTTTCTAGGCATATGTCGTCGGGATTTTGGAGAGTTTATAAATGTTGTTGACGAAAGACTTAAATAATCAGAAGCAGGTTTTTTGTGTATGGATAAAGAGGAGATTACGTATGCTGTTGAAGCTCTGATGTTGTTGGGAAAGCAGGAGCAGGACATCATTCAGACTTTTGACAGGCGCATGCAAACGTGGTATCCTCATCGAAAGAGTGCTCTTTTGTTGATTGCAGAGGTTAAGGCAGAGGGAAATTTTCAAAAGATTATCTCCCAGATTCGTTCTGAGGTTCTTCCTGTTTTCAGGCAGGTTGATTATGTTTCAAAAGAGGAGGATGTTTTGAAGAAGGAGTTGGAACAGATTTCTTTTGCTGAATCTATTTTGCAGCAGGAGATTGCTGAGGCTCAGAAGGCGTATGCTCAGGATCGTTTTGGTGAGGAAGCTAAGCATAAGATTGCTGTTTTTTTGCAGCGTACTGAGCAGTTGAAGAAGGAGCAGTTCAGGGAGAGGTCTTTGAATGACCAGGTTCGTTCTGCTGTCAGGAATATTGGTCCGATTATTCGCCAGGAGTTGGCTTTGATTGATGAGGAGGAGGCTAAGTTGGAGAGGCTTGAAGGGTCTGCTGACAATGCTGAGCGTGTTCGTCTTGCTGAGGAAGTTGGCAGTCTTGTGAGCAGTTTGCAATTGGCGCTTTTCAAGGAGAAGAATATGGTTATTGATCCGTTGAATTCTGTTTTGCGCATAAAGATTGATGTCGCTTCAAAAGCCAGAAACCTTATCGAGGATCGGAAGCGCGAAGGGCAGATTACGTTGGATGATGTCAAGAAGGATATGAGGAGTTTGACAAAGCCTGATGAGCTTACGGAATACAGTCTTCTTATTCAGCAGCATCCTAGGTTGTCGGATGATAAGTGCAAGATTTTTCTTTCAAAAGCCGGTGCCGTGTCTCTTGTTAAGGTGAAGGAGTCTGTTTTTGAGCGCGCCTGGGAGTCTATTACTGATGGGCTTACTGGGATTTTTAACAAGCGTTACTATTTGAAGCGTATTCATGAGGTTATCAAGGAGGCTCAGGAAACTGGCAGTGATGTTTCTTTGCTTGTTTGCGATTTGGATAAGTTCAAGCTTGTGAATGATACTTATGGTCATAAGGTAGGGGATGATGCTTTGATTGAGGTTGTAAATATTATTTCTGCTAATAAGAAAAGGCGTGATGTTTTTGCTCGTTATGGTGGTGAGGAGTTTGCTTTGATCGTTCACGAGCCTATTTCTGAGCGTGTGTTAACTGCTGAGCGTATACGTAGGACTGTTGAGCAAATGTCAAGTCGTTTCGTGCAGGAGCGTAAAATTACTGACAGGGCCGCATTGACTGTCAGCATTGGCGTGTCGACATTCAAGGGTACTGGTGAGCGGGTTTCGAATGGTGTTATTGATCAGGCTGCTGAGGTGCTTTTTGACGTTGCTGATAACGCGCTTTACTTTGCCAAAGAGCAGGGGCGCAACAGGGTTGTTTCAATGCATCTGGTGACTATTAGTGCGGGTCGTGTTGTGGTGGAAAAGACAGTGGGCGAAAAGCCTGTTGGAGAGTTTCTGCCAGCTGAAAAGTTCAAAAAGTAACCCCTCCTCAGTTACGAAAGCTTTATATACTTTATATGCGTACTTGCTGTCATGATGGGGGGAATTAGCGCAGACGTGTACTCTCGGGAGCCTCGCCCTGGACAGTATGTTCTTGACGTTAGGTTTACTTCACTTGGTCCGGAAAGAACCGAGACTCTTGTTGTTTGCGCTTCTGGTCCCTGTTCTGAAAGAATTTCTCATGTTCTTCATACTGCTTCAAGAGTCCGGGAAATTCTTGGATTAAGCCAAGGCTCAGGCCTGCTTGATCAATTTTCGAGTGCCGTTCTGCCTCGGCTTGACGAGCATGATTCGTTGTATGGTCTTGCTAAGCTGATGGAGTACATGCGTGATGATTTGGCTGAAGGTTCTTTGTTTAAGATCGGCAAGTTTGATGTTGACAGTTCTATGCGCCAGAAATTATTGACTGTTGATGATTTGTTGAAGCCTTATCGTGTTGATGGCAAGGGTTGTGTGATCGGTCATCAGGCTGAGCTTGCAGCGCAATATCATGCTGGTTCTGTTTCTTCAACTGTTCTTGCCAGTCTTGAGCGTGTTTGCATTGATGCTAAGCGTCCAGTTTAGCCCTGTATGATTTTAGAAATCCATTCTATTGCTTGGTTTAATTTTTTCTTGCTTGTCGCTTCGCAGTTGAGTCTTACGAAATTCTCTGTCTTGCTTAGCCTTACATTGAACCAGTAGTCTCCTGTGTCAACCGAGATTCCGTCCAGCCTGTCAACAACTTGCTTCTTATAAGCGTCTTCCACTCTTTTCATTGATGCCATTTTGTCTGATACTTTGTAGTTTATTTCTTCTGATGTGGCGTATTTTTCGAATGGCTTGATTAGCTGGCTCATTTTCTTTCCGGATTGCGATAGAATTGACATCATGTATAGGGCTGCGATGTCTCCTGAGTCTGAGTAGTTGAATTTTTTGAAGTAAAAGTGGCCTGTTAGTTCTCCGCTAGTAACCCCGTTTACTTTCTTCATCACGAGTGGAACTTCTGTGTGTCCTATCATGCTTGGGCATGGTTTTACTCCTATTTCTTGTATTTTTTCTTTGACTATTCTTGACATGTTCACCGTGTACACCATTTTTTCTCCTTTTTTTGCGATGTGTTGTGTGAATAGTATCAGTGAGAATGCGGATGAGATTCTTCTTCCTTTTTCGTCTATGAACATGGCTCTGTCGCAGTCAGCGTCGTATGCTATGCCGAGGTCGTATTTTCCTTTTACGACTTCGTGCTGCAATGCTTCTGTGTTTTCTGGTTCTGCTGGGTTGGCAACGTGGTTTGGGAAGTTGAAGTCTACTTTTCCGTAAAGCAGCGTGTATTTTATTGGGAGTCCTTTGAGTAGTTCTGGCACGACGTGTCCTGCCATTCCGTTTCCGCAGTCTATCAGCACGCGTAATGGTTTGTATTTGCCGTTGACGAGCTTGCGGACGTATTTGGCGTATTCTGGGAGGATGTTTTTGGTTTTGAGCGTTCCTCTTTTTTTCGGGTCTGGGAAATGGCACGCTACTGCCAGTTTTTCGATGTTTTTGAGCCCGTTTTTTTCTCCGAGCTGTTCTGGTCCTTCGCGCGTGATTTTGATTCCGTTGTATTCTTTTGGATTGTGTGATGCTGTTATCATCATCGCGTGCATTTTTTGTGCTGCGTAGTATGACATTGGAGTGTTGCATAGTCCTATGTCGACTACGTTGCAGCCTTGGTCGGTTATGCCGTAGACTAGTGATTTTTTGAGCGCTGGAGAGCTAATTCTTGAGTCTCTGCCTACCATCATTTGTTTTGCTTTGAGAAATTGTGTTGTTGCCCTGCCTATTTTGTATGCTGTTTCTTCGTCCAGCTCTGAGGGGTAGAGTCCTCTGATGTCGTATGCTCTGAATGCTTTTGTATTCATTGGTGGTCACGCTCGCCAAAGTGTCTGCACTCGCCGTTCATGATTCCTGAGACTGTCGCTCCTTCAGGGCATTTCTTGTCTGTTGTGAGCAGCACTTTTTTCTTTCCTGCGTGTGAAATCAGCAGCATTCCTTGGCTTTCTTCTCCTGCTATCATTTCGGGCACGATATTGCACAATACAATGACTTGTTTGCCAAGTAATTCGTTTATCTTGTAAGAGTCTTTTAATGATGCCACGACTTGTATGTCTTCGTCCGCTCCTGCTGTGTCGACGAGTATTACGTAATCATCCGGCTTTTTCGGATGGACTGATACTTTCTTTATCGTTCCTGCTCGTAGCTGCAGTTTTTCAAAGTCCGCGTGCGTGATTTTTTTGTAATCTCCGACGTCTGTTCTGATTTTTACCATGAAATCACCTTTTTCAGTCTTTATTGGTGTTCTTTGTTTATATGCGTTGCGTCCATAGCTTTAAATATTTCTTGTATGTATTTTTGTTTTATATGGTGGTTGTCGTTCGAAAAACTGTTGGTCGTGGCAAGGGTGTATTTGCTTTGCGTAATTTCGTTGAAGGCGCTCAAGTCGCTGTTATCGCTGGAAAGGTTGTTAGTGATGTTGACGCGTTGAAGATGTCTCGTCACGCTTTGAATCATATGAGTGCAGTTAGTTTGCATGACTGGATTCTTGTTGATTCTCCTGTAAAATTCATAAATCATTCTTGCGATCCTAATGTTTTTGAGAGGGATGGTGTTGTGTATGCGATGAAAGGCGTTTGTTCTGGCGGAGAGTTGTTGTTTGATTATTCTTTAAATGGCGTTCCAAATGTTGATGACTGGAAAATGATTTGCAAGTGTGGCAGTCCTGAGTGCAGGAAGATTGTGCACGGGGAATTTTTCCGTTTGCCGTCTATTTTGCAGAAAAAATATTTGCCTTTTCTTGATTCTTGGTTTTTGAAAGAGTTTGAATCTGAGCTTAGAGATATATAATTTTAAATAGTGGTTCGCATTATGTTCTGTTATGGAAAAGAGGAAGTTTTTGTTTGTTTCAGAGGAAGCGCTGGTTGGCGATCTTGCCTGGCAGGTGAAGAAGGAAGGCAATGAGGTGAAATATTTTATTGGCGAGAAGGCGAGCCGTGATATTTGTGAGGGTTTTGTTGACAAGTGCGATGATTGGGAGAAATTGGTGAATTGGGCTGACGTGATTGTTTTTGATGATGTTTTCTTTGGTCAGGAGGCTGACAAGCTTAGGAAAGATGGCAAGGCTGTTGTTGGCGGTTCTGTTTATACCGACCGGCTTGAAGAAGACAGGGAATTCGGCCAGGAGGAGTTGAAGAAGGTTGGAATTAACGTGCTTCCTCATTGGGACTTCACTGATTTTGATGAGGCTGTGAAGTTTGTGCAGAAGAATCCTGGCAGGTACGTGCTTAAGCCTACTTCAAAGACTGGTGAGAAAGAGTTGTTATTCGTCGGTCAGGAAGAGGACGGTAAGGACGTCATTCAACTTCTTGAGCATTATAAGAAGGAATGGTCTAAGAAAATCAAGTATTTCCAGATTCAGAAGTATGTCGCAGGTGTTGAAGTCGCGGTTGGCGCTTTTTTCAATGGACTTGATTTCATCACTCCGATTAATGTGAATTTTGAGAACAAAAGGATGTTTCCGGGCGATATTGGTCCTTCTACTGGAGAGATGGGCACGCACATGTATTGGACTCAGTCAAACAGGATTTTTAATGAAACGTTGGCGAAGATGAAGCCGGCTTTGCAGCAGGCGAGTTATGTCGGTTATATTGACGTGAACTGCATTGTTAATGGAAAAGGCATTCACCCGTTGGAATTTACGAGCAGGTTTGGTTATCCAACAATAAGCATTCAGATGGAGGGCATTTTGTCTCCGTGGGGTGATTTCTTGCATGCGCTTGCGAACAAGAAGCCTTTTGATTTGAAAGCAAAGAAAGGTTTTCAGGTTGGTATTGTGGTTGCTTGTCCTCCGTTCCCGTTCTATGATATGGCCGCGTTCAAAAAGTATGCTGAGGACGCAACAGTTTTGTTCAAGAAGCCCAATACTGATGGGGTTCATTTGGGTGATGTTAAGTTGGTTGATGATGACTGGCGATTGGCTGGTTATTCAGGTTATTGTCTGGTTGTTACCGGTCATGCTTCTACTATGGATGATGCGAGAAAGCAAGTATACTCTAGAGTTGAGAACATCATGATTCCGAACATGTTTTATCGCACTGATATTGGTGTTCGCTGGTTTACTGATTCTGATAAATTGCACACGTGGGGTTATTTGAGCTGATGGTCACTTACACGAGGATGCATGGCGAGCTGATAAGTTTTGAATCTTCTGATAAGCTCGAGCTTGAAGGTATGCTTTGCGCTCCAACTCGTTCAAAGACTTGTTTGGTGCACGTGCATGGCATGACTGATAGTTTTCATGGGATTAGTATTGTTGATAATTTGATGCATGCTGCTTTCAAGAATGAGATGTCTTTTTTCACTTTCAACAATCGGGGCATGGGCACTATTACTGTTTTTCAGCGTTTGAAGGAGCATTTGACTTTCCGGACTATCGGTACTGCTTTTGAGAATTTCAAGGAGTCTGTTTTTGATATTGACGCTGCTTTGAAGATGCTGCGGGAGCGCGGTTATCGTAATTTTATTTTGTCCGGGCACAGTACTGGCTGCCAGAAGATTGCGTATTATCAGTATCGTGGGAATCCGCGTTCTGTGAAAGGCATTATTCTTCTCG
Organism: uncultured Methanosarcinales archaeon; assembly: GCA_964617195.1. Classification (GTDB taxonomy): domain Archaea; phylum Nanobdellota; class Nanobdellia; order Woesearchaeales; family ARS49; genus CABMGU01. Next base: position 29,463 of record CAZTVK010000011.1, read on the forward strand.
GTCCTGCTGATGATTATAATTGGCAGATCAAGATGCTTGGAAAGAAGAAGTATAAGGAGTCGTTGCAGACTGCGCTGCGCTTGATGCGTTTTGGAAAGGGCAGGGAGCTCATGCCTTTTGAGCACGAGCCTTCGTATTTCAGCGCCAAGCGGTATTTTGAGTTGTATCGTCCGGGCAGTGTTGAGGGTGAGTTGTTCAATTATGAGGGCAGGCTGAGTGCAGTGTCGAAGATTAAGATTCCAATGTTGGCTGTTTTTGGCAGCAAGGAGGAATTCGCGGCCATACCTCCGCGCAAGATGCTGAAGATATTGTCTCAGAAGTTCAGGAATCCATACAGCAGGACTGCTTTGATCAAGAATGCTGACCATTGTTTCTGCCTTAAGGAAGAGGAAGTTGAGATTGTTGTTTCAAAGTGGCTGAGAAATTTGGTTTGGTGAGCCTACAAGAAAGTAGTTGCTCGCTTCTGTTATTTTGACTTTGATGATTGTTCCTAATGGCAAATCTTGTCTGATTACAACGAGCTTGTAAGCGTAGTTTCTTCCTGATACTCCGTCTTTGACTTTTTCGTCAATGATTATTTCTCCTTCCCAGCCGAGCCATTTTTGGTTTTTTTCAAATGCCGTCTTTTTGAGCAGTTCTGTTAATCGTGTGCTTCGTTCTTTTTTGACGTTTCCATGCAATTGTCCTTGCATTGTTGCTGCTGGTGTTCCTGGTCTTGGCGCGAATCTTGCGATGTTGATGATGTCTGGCTGGTATTTTTCAACAAATTTCAGCGTATCTTGGAATTGTTCTTCTGTTTCGGTTGGATAGCCTACTATTATGTCTGTGCTTATTGTCATCTCGGGTATTTCTTTGCGCATTGCATTCACAATGTCAGCATAAGTCTCTACTGTGTGTCCTCGTCTCATTGCTTTCAGCACGTCATTGTTTCCTGCTTGCACTGGTATGTGTAAGAACTTGAATATTTTAGGATTCTTCATTATTTCAACAAGTTCAGATAGATATTTCGGCACGTGTCTTGGATTTCCCATTCCTATTCTTACTTTAAACTCGCCTGGAACACTGACAACTTCTTTTAGCAGTCTTGCTAGGTTTGTTCCTCTGTCGAATCCGTAGCAGCATGTGTCTTGTCCTGTTATCCAGATTTCTTTGCAGCCGTCTTGCACGCACTTCTCTACTTCTCTTACGATCGCGTCAGGCGGGAAGCTGAACAATACTCCTTTCACTAGTCTTGTGCTGCAGAATGCGCACGCGTCCAAACAACCAGAAGAAATCGGCACTATTCCGACAACTGGATTCGTCCTTACTCGCGGCTGCAATAATTTTATTGGCTTTGCGTGCGTTAACGCGTCTGTTTTCGTGTTTACTAATTGGGAAATCTGTTGAATGTGGTGTGTATTGACGAGCACAGCATCCGGATCGATTAATTTAATCGGCTGCACTATGCTTGGTGTTATGCATCCAGCAATCGTTATTTTCTTGTTCGGGTAATTTTTCTTGACTTCTTTTATCGCGTCAAGCGCATTCTTATCGCCTTTCACTGTACAAATATTCAGAACAACTAAATCAGCATCTTTTTCTTCCACCAATTCAGCAAACTGGCCTTTAATTTGCTCTCCTTCTGCCATGTTGGCACTGCAACCGTAGGATTTGACGTGGACTTTCATGGAGAGGAGTGTCAATAGTGGCTTTTTAAAAGTTGTCTAGAATTATCTGTCTGCAAGCTTTCTGTCTTTTGCTTGTTCTAGGGAGACGACGCGTCTGCATTCAACGCACCATTTTCTCATTGGACTGTATGAGCGGACACCAGTGCCGCATCTTTGGCATTTAATCATTTTTTCCCCAAGTCACTCTAAAAGCTGGTTGTTTAAAAGGTTTTCGCTTATGAAGTTACTATTAAGTAATAACTAGAAACGTTTGGATTTTAGCAATTCTTAAAAGTTAATAGGCCATTTTGGCTTGTATGGACGAGCCCGTGAGGCTCGGTGGCAACATCGAGTTGTTTGGAGTGGGCAGCATTGACGGGGCCTCAATGATTGTCCTCAAAAAGATTATTGGAACCTATGCTCGCCAATTCTCAGAGAAAGGTCTCGACCGCTTGTCTGTCTTTTTTGGTGAAGGCGAGATTAAAATCGAGGCAGTGTCGCAGGGCAATACTTTTGCGTCTGCAGCTTCTCATCCTAATTTGTTTTTCGGAATTGATAATGCTTTGAAGGGTATAGAAAAACAGCTCTAATGTTTTTTCTCAAAGAGTATGTACACGTGAGTTATCACGAAGGCGAGCAGTGTTGCTGTTGTTATCCACCATACTGGCAGGAAGTTCTTGACAATCAGCAGTATCATCATTGCTGCTACAAAGCTTAGCGCGTAATGTTCTGAGCGTTTGTATTTTGTTATTTCTGTGTAAATGCGTAGGAAGAGAAAATACAAGATTATGGCGTTCGCTCCTACGACAACCAGCGGCATCAAGAATAGAAATCCGAGTATGGTGCCAAAAACTATGAATGCAACCAATAAGAGTAATGACATTTCGAGCATGGCTCTGTTGTGTGGAATTGTATTATTAAATGTTGCTGTAGACAAAACTTTATAAATCGCAATCCAGCCTTTTCTCATATGTTCGAGCAGGAAATAGTTAAGTCTTTGAAAAAGAGCGTGACTGGAGAGATTGCTCTTGAAGTTCCTCCTGATTCCAGTCTTGGCGATTATGCTTTTCCTTGTTTCTCTTTAGCGAAAGAGATGAAGAAGAGTCCTGTGCAGATCGCTCAAGAATTGGCTAAATCAATGCACATGCCTGAGATTGTTTCTAAGATTACTGCGACAGGCCCGTATGTTAACTTCTTTCTTGACCCTGTTAAGGTTGGCAAAAAAGTGTTGTCAGAGGTCTTGGTGCAGAAGAAGAAGTTTGGCAGTTCTGATGTTGGAAAGGGAAAGCTTGCCGCTATAGAGTTTTCCAGTCCGAATATCGGCAAGCCTATGCATTTTGGTCATTTGCGCAGCACAGTCATCGGCCATGCGCTGTCAAGACTGCACGAGTTTTCAGGCTTTAAGGTCATCCGTTTGAACTATTTAGGTGATTGGGGCACTCAGTTCGGAAAATTAATCTACGCTTATCTGACGTGGGGCGATGAGAAGAAGTTCAACGAGTGCCCGATCAAGCATTTAGTTGATATTTACGTTAAATTCAACGAGGAAGCGAAGAAGAATCCGAATCTTGATGGTGAGGCAAGGGACTGGTTCAGCAGATTGGAAAAGGGGGATAAGCAGGCATTGGCTTTGTGGAGCAAGTTTAAGCATCATAGTATTGACGAGTTTAGGAAAATATATGGTATTTTAGGAGTAGAATTCGACAGTTATAATGGTGAATCATTCTATGCACCAAAGGCCGAAGCCGCAATAGATATTATTCAGAAGAAGAAGTTGGCAGAGCTTGACCAGGGCGCGTTGATTGTCCGCTTGAAAGGTTACGAGATGCCGATGATGTTGAAGAAGAGTGATGAATCCACGACTTATGCGAGTCGTGATGTCGCGACTTTGCTTGACCGTATTGAGACTTTGAATTTTGATACTATGGTGTATGTTGTTGGTCATGAGCAGTCTTTGCATTTTAAGCAGTTGTTTGATGTTATGCGTTTGCTTGGTCACAAGGAGAGTTTCGTGCATGTCGCGCACGGCCTTTATCTTACTGCTGAGGGTGGTAAGATGGCTTCAAGGACTGGCCAGATGGTTTTTATGGAAGATGTTATTGCTGAGACTGTTGAGCTCTCAAAGAAGACCATTGAGGAGAAGAATCCTGACTTGAAGAATAAGGCAGAGGTTGCGCGTTTTGTCGCTGTTGGCGCGATTTTCTTTGGAGACTTGTTGAATGACAGAATGAAAGACGTCGTATTCGACGTGAAGCGTATTCTTTCTTTTGAAGGTGATACTGGTCCTTATTTGATGTACACGCATGCGCGCGCGGCAAGTATTACTAGAAAGGTGAAGCAGAAGCCTTCGAAGAGTGCTGATGTTTTCTTGCTTAAGGATCCGAGCGAGCAGGCAGTTATCAAGCTTTTGGCGAAATTTCCGGCTGCGATTTCTGGTGCTTTGAAGGAGTATAAGCCTCATATTCTTGCTCAATATTTGATAGAGTTTGGCCGCGCATTTAACGAGTTTTACCATAAATGCCCGTGCATGCAGGAGAAGGATAAGGATTTGCAGTTGGCGAGATTGTCTTTGATAGAGGCGTCTCGTCAAGTTTTAGAGAACGGGTTAGGCTTGTTAGGCATTACTGCGCCAAGTGAAATGTAGCAATGAAATTACTGATAGTTGGGGGGCATAAAGTTGAGCCGTTGGTTGCTGAGAACGGTCAGCTGGCAAAGTTTGACATTTCTAGAGTTGAATCTGCAGGTGAAAATCTTGCATTGATGGCGCGGGCTGGAAATTTCTTGCTTCTAGGCGACCGGACAGCATCTTTCACAGTTCTGAAAGAAATCAGTCAGAAAGGTGCGGGAGTTATCATCTTTGATGCTCATGTTGGTGCTCTTCCAGTTGAATTATCTCATGATTCTTTCGTTAAACACTTGATGGACATTCTTCCTGCAGAGCGTATTATTCTTGTTGGCGTTCGTGACCTTACATTAGAAGAATTATCTTTCGTAAAACAGCACAATATTCGTTATTTTTCCATGCAGTCTATGACTATGGAATCAATGCAGGCAGCGTGTGATGGCATGATGGAAATTGCTTCGCAATGGGCTTCTTCTTATGTCTCAATTTGTTTGGACGTTCTCGACCCTGCTTTTGCAAATGTTGAAAAGCCTTCTCCGGGTGGCTTGTCAACAAGAGAGCTTCTTTATTTCGTCCAGCGTTTGCGGATGCTAAGGAATTTCTTGGCTGCTGACGTGGTTGATTTTGAGAAAGCGGAAGAGCTCGCAGCGAAACTGTTATCAGAGCTTGCTGTTCGTTAGCGTTTGGAAGTTCCGCCCATGTGCAAAAATATTTCAGACTGGACCAGGCAAGAGTATTGGCTCAGAAATTCAATGATTATAAATGATGATGTGGCTAGCTCAATTTAAAATTAGCACAAAGCATTTAAATCGCTTCAATTAATTATGAAGAGGGGTGCGGTACATGAAACTCGGGGTGATTGGCGTTGGGAACATGGGTAGAAATCATGCAAGGGTCTACTCGGAGCTCGGGGTCCTGGCGGCCGTTTCCGATAATAATGAAGAGCGTGCAAAAGAAGTCGCTGAAAGATTCAAGTGTAACTATTATGGCAGCTATCATGAAATGATCGCTAAAGAATCCCTTGATGGAGTGAGCATCGCTGTTCCAACGTCTCTTCACAAAGCGGTTGCGCTCGACATTATAGAAAAGGGAATCCCATTGCTAATTGAAAAGCCATTGGCAGATACAGTCGCAAACGCCGATGCAATCATCGCTGCGGCACGGGCGAAAGGAATCTCTTTGATGGTTGGTCACGTAGAACGTTTCAATCCTGCGGTTCAAAAGATGAAGGAACTTATCCAAAATGGACTGCTCGGCAACATTAGTTCAATTGTAACAAAGCGCTTTGGCCTTTTTCCACCGCAGGCAAAAGACGCAAATATTATCTTTGATCTGGCCGTCCACGATATAGACGTTATTAATTTTTTACTGAGTGATGAGCCACGCGTTGTGGCATGCACAGGAGGCATTGCACTTGCCAATGGCATGGAAGATCATGCAGAGATCCTTTTGAAATATAGAAACGTGAACGCAATTATCCAAGTTAATTGGATTACGCCAATAAAAATTCGCCAGCTATCGATTACCGGGACCAAAGGCTATGCTGAACTGAATTATATCAGCCAGAAACTCACGATTTATGAAAGCACTCATGAAAGAGAATATGATGGTTTTGGTGAATTCGTGATAAAATTCGGAATGCCATCCACTACAACGATTCAAATGAGCAATGAAGAGCCCCTCAAGAATGAACTGAGAGAGTTTTTGCGTTGCGTGCGTGAAAAAAAGGAACCGGAAATAAATGGCGAGCGTGCATTGTTAGTCCTTCATACGGCAGCATCCGCCCTTGAAAAACTCAAGAGAGGAAACTGAAGATGTTTATTCATTCAACGGCCGACGTGAGTCCGGAAGCAAAGATTGGGGAAGGGACAAAGATTTGGCATTTTGCCCAAGTTCGTGAAAGCGCAGTGATAGGGGAAAACTGCATAATAGGTAAAAATACATACGTCGACCATGACGTCGAGATAGGCAATAATGTTAAAATCCAAAATAATTGTTCAATTTACTACGGCGCCATCATAGAAGAGGGGGTTTTTCTCGCGCCCCACGTCATTTTGACTAACGATAAGCTTCCCAGGGCAATAAATCCGGATGGGTCGCTCAAAACAGCAAAAGATTGGCAGGTCGGCAGGATCGTGATCAAAGAAGGAGCTAGTATTGGAACAAACAGCACACTTCTGACGGATATTATAATTGGAAGGTGGGTTCTCATCGGTGCAGGAAGCGTTGTTACAAAATCAATTCCCGATCACGGTTTGGCGTTTGGCATTCCCGCCAAATTAAAGGGATTTGTCTGCAAATGCGGATTTAAGCTCATCCCAGAAGCAAAAGAAAGCAATCTGATGCGAATGAGGTGTCCAAAATGTTCCGTTATCATTGAAATTCCCAAAAAGGATTATGCATTGCTTGAAAATGATGGAAGTGCATAAGTTGATTCCCATCGCAAGACCAGTGCTTGGAAAGGAAGAAGAAGACGCAATTCTTACAGTGTTGAGAAGCGGCGCACTCGCACAAGGACCGCTGGTGAAGAAATTTGAATCAGCATTCGCCAGCTATGTTGGAGTAAAGCATGCGATAGCGGTAAATTCAGGAACTGCCGCGCTTTACCTCGCTCTTACGGCTCATGGCATCGGACCTGAAGATGAAGTCATTACAACGGCATTCAGTTTTATCTCAACTGCAAATGCCATTATGATGACGGGCGCAAAGCCTGTTTTTGTAGATATACGAGAAGACACTTTTAACATCGACGAAACAAAAATTGAAAATTCTATCACTTCAAAAACAAAGGCAATTCTTCCAGTACACCTGTACGGCCATCCTGCGGCTATGGACAAGATTATGAAGATTGCCAAGGAGTACGAACTTTTTGTGATTGAAGACTGTGCACAAGCGCACGGTGCAGAATTAGAAGGGAAAAAACTGGGGAGTTTTGGCACTGGTTGTTTCAGTTTTTACGCAACGAAGAATATGACGACAGGAGAAGGAGGAATGATCACAACCAACGATTCTCACATTGCCCTGTTGGCTGAAAAGTTGAGACAACATGGTGCGGTTGAGCGCTATCATCATGAACTGCTCGGATATAACTATCGCATGACGGATATTGTTGCTGCACTCGGTATTGAACAACTGAAGAAATTGGAATTGTTTAATCAGAAACGTATTGGAAACGCGGCAATGTTGACACGTGGATTAACTCGAAGAGGCATCATCACTCCGAATGTCCAAGAAAACTGCAGACACGTATTTCATCAGTACACCTTACGGATAACAAATGACTTTGACAAGCGCAGGGACGATGTTCAGAATGCGCTTAGACAAAAAATGATTGAATGCGCAGTATTTTATCCCAAACCACTTTATTCTTATCCTCATCTAAAACAAGGAATAAACTTACCAGTAACAGAACGAATGTGTCAGGAAGTGCTTTCCCTGCCCGTTCATCCATCATTGAGGGAAGAAGAGATTAAAATGATAATAGGGGCATTCAGATGAAAAACGTGCTTGTTATTGGAAATGGAGAAATAGGGCGGCCATTGGCAGAGTTGATTGAAAAGAGTGGAAACTACGTCGTGTTTATAAAAGATGTAAAACAAATAAAGATTCCAGAGCCAATTGATATATTACATATCTGTATTCCATATTCAGAAGGATTCAGTACAATCGTAGACGATTATGCAAGAGAGTATCGGCCTAAACTGATTATTATAAATTCAACCGTCCGACCAGGAACAACTGATGCAATCGCGAAGAAAATAGGGATTCCGGCCGTCCATTCGCCAGTTCGTGGTCGACATCCCAACATGAAGGAAGGCCTGCTCAAATTTGTTAAGTTTGTCGGAGGAGAGAAACAGGCAGCATTGCTTGCAAAGGAGCACTTTGAGCGGATAGGACTTACTGTTATGCTTATGGATTCTGCAATAAACACAGAAATTGGCAAGTTGCTCGAAACAACTTATTATGGAATCGATATCGCTGCGCATCAAGAAATGTACCGCATTTGTAAAGTATATGGGGCTGATTTTATCCAGGCAGTCACGTTGTATAACGCGACATGTACTATGGACATTGCCCACAAAGTTCCAAGACCGTTGATGTATCCTGGAAAGATCGGAGGGCATTGTGTTCTTCCAAATATTGAGATTATAAAACTCGATGTTATGAGTGAACTTTTAGATTTCGTTTTAAAAAGCTCAGGGATTGAGGGAATAGAGTTCGAAAAACTCAAGCAAAAAATAAAAGAAATCGAAAAAACGTACCGGAAAGATACAGATCGTGATGTTCTGAAGATAATAAAAGAAAATGCAAGAAACAGTTAATCACCTCACTCCGGAAATGCAAAAAAAGAAATCAATCACTCCTGATATTTCAATAGTTATTCCTTCATATAATTCAGCAGGGACAATTAAGGTGTGTTTGACATCTCTTTGCGAGCAACGAACAGATTTAGATTACGAAATACTTGTTGTTGATAGTGGTAATGATAATACGTCTAAACTTGTTAAGAAATATTTTCCAAAAGTTAAATTAATAAAACGGAAAAAAAGGACATATCCGGGCACAGCTATAAATATTGGGATTAAACGGACAAAAGGAGAAATAATTGCAATTCTTGGTGCTGATTGCATAGCAGATCAAGATTGGCTTGACAACATGTACGCCAAACACAGAAAGTATGATGTTGTGAGTGGCAAAATTTGCAATGGTAACCCTGAGAACATAATTAGTTGGGCGATTTTTCTTACGGCTTTAAGTGAATTTATCGGCAACAAAGAAAAAATCGTAGCCAACTCGCCTTCTGGTAATATCTCATATAAAAAATGGATTTTTAAGAAATATGGTTATTTTCTGGATGTCAGGAGGGATTCAGACTGGATCTTTAACTCAAAGATTAAGGAGAAAATCCTTTTTACCAATGCAGTGATTATCAAACATCTGAACAGAACGAACTTTTTAGCTAATCTAAATCAGTCCTTTCATGCCGGATATTGTCATGCCATTGGAAGAAAAAAAGCGAATCTTCCAGGAGCCTTTTTATTAAGGTATAAATTCTTGATTCCAGCACTTCTGTTTTATCGGTTTTTTAAGATCGGCTTCAATTCAATGCGTGCCAGATATTCTATTGTTTTCCTTGTGGCATCTCCTTTGATATTTAGTTATCTGATTGCATGGACTTTCGGTTTTTGGAGAAGCGCAGTCAAGAATTTCTGAGTCTGGAACTTTTTTTGTTTCTCGTTCTTTTAACTTAAGATGTGAATAAGCAGACTTTTCTGTCTGGAAACCTCAATTACTGCTTATTCCAGTTTACTTGTTTTTCCGTAACCTTTTTAAACCCGCTTCACTCCGAAATGATAATGGGAAGAATAAAGACTAAATTAATCAAACGTCTCACTTTTGAGATTATGAAGCAGAGTAGAGAGAACTTGTCTACTAAGTTTGATGATAACAAGAAAGTTGTAGCAGAGTTGATTGGCGATGCCAGCAAGAAGATCAGAAATAGCGTTGCTGGTTATCTGACCCGCTTGATGAAGACTAAGGAAGAATACTAGCGACTGCCGCGGGGGTGACCGGGGATGGCAGAAGATAACAGTATTTTCATCGGCAACAAACCTTTTATGAATTATGTGACTGGTGTTGTGATGCAGTTCACGACAAAGCAGGCTTCTGTGGTCACGATTAAGGCACGGGGCAAGTTCATTTCTAGAGCGGTTGATATTGCAGAGGTTGCGGCAAAGCGTTTTCTTGATAACAGCGTTGACGTGAAAGACATAAGGATTGATTCTGAGGAGTTCACGAACATGGAAGGCAGGCAGGTTAGGGTTTCTACGATTGAGATCGCGTTGAAGAGAGTTTAGGGATACAATCCAATAATCGCATCAACGCTGTACGCTCCTGCTCCTAAGAATACAAGTGCAAGAGCGACTAAGCACAGAATGAATGGGTATTCATACCCGACTTTTTCTTTGCCGATGAAGACGTCTTTCCATTTGAACTTGTGGAAGTAGAGTGCTCCGAGCATTACTACTAAAGGTCCAAGTGCTGCAATCTGTGTTAAGAATCCGAATAAGATTCCAAGTCCGCCGAAGAATTCTGCGATTGCTGCCAGGATGCTTGGCAGTGTTCCGATCATTCCTTTCATGCCGGTCGGATTCTTTATTTTCGGCAAGCCGTGGAGAATGAAGATGATGCCGAGTCCAATCCTGAGAATCAACAATGCGATGTCTGGCTGCGCTGGTATGAGCATATGTAGTTCTACTGTTGGTTACTATAAAAAGTTAGTGGCGAAAACACCCTCCCGCAAGCCAGGGATTGTCAGGCATTTCGATGTCACTGGAAAGTGACTATAATAGGAAGATTTATATAGTGCTGAATATACGTTAAAAGTATGCTTAAACTCCAAGTACCGTGGGATGTCTACCTTGCAGAGGGTACTTATGAAAAGTGCCTTCGAGAATTGAAGAAAGAGAAACTTGAGCTTGTTACGGCAGCTGAACTGGCAGAAGCCAGAATGTCTGCAGGCCGTCAACATCCTGTCAGCAAGAAAGGCGGATTTGTCGCCGAAAGCTATTTTTCTCTTCCTGGCGGAGAAATTCTAGTAGCTTCAAAGGAGTACGATTTAATCAGCGCACAACCGAAGGCCGCAAGTCAATGGAGCGAATCCAGTTATGGTTTTGCCCCAGTGGGCATTGGGAAAAGAAGCACCAAAGCATTGCGTGAACGCGCTGAAAGTGATCCCAATAAGGCAATCAAAAGCGGAGTACTGCTGCTCCAAGAAAGCATTGATGATAAAATTCCTACGGATCAGTTTGAAGAAGCGCCGATTACACGCTTCCTGTTTCGCAAGCACGCAAAGCAGTACGGTGAATTCTTGAAAGAATCATGTTATGCTGAATACGGCGATGAAATAGAAAAGCCATATCTTGTGCACGAAGCAATCGACTGCAACGCGCGCATACCTTCGGGCAGACCACTTTGGATGGGAAATGCACCCTTCTCAGCGCTAGTAACTACGGGGCACAGTTCCTTCACCCCAATTAATCCTCAACTTTTCAGGGCATATGGTGTCAGTTATGAGGGCGCACCCAGAACTACAGTAAGAACACCTCCTGGCGGATTTGTAGGCTTAGACAGCATCGTCCATTCTGAATCTGATTAGTGTTGTCTCGACAAGCATCACTTTTTCAGGGTATTCCCATTTAGCTCTTCTGAATATTAACTTTAAACTTGCTAATACTATTCATCTTCTGCACGTGTACACTATCGCTGGCGGTATGTTCCTGAGAACTTTTTTCTTGCTTACGTTTGAGAAGTATTCTTTAATGTATTTTTCCGCAAGCGGCGAGTAATGGAATTGTATGTATGCTTTTTTGGTTACTTTCTTAATTTCAGCAAGCACTTTTCTGTGGTCTTGTTTTGAGAACCCGTTCATCGGGAGTCCGCTGATGACGTAGTCTGCTTGTGCGATATGTTTTGTTAAGTTGCGCGCGTCATCGTTTATTATCGTAAGTCTTGAGTCTTTTTCTTGTGATAACTCTTTGCAGAATTCTTTGTTTAATTCCACCAGCGTCAGTTTTGCATCATTTTTCATCTTTTGCAATATCAAGTGCGTGAACGCTCCTGTTCCTGGCCCTAGTTCAACTATTTGTTTTGCTTTGGAGAAATCTACAGACTCTAGCATTGCTTTTGCCAGGTCTGGGCTGCTTGGGACTATGGCGCCTGTTCTGCGCGGGTGGAGTATGAATTGTTTGATGAATTTAATCATTCCAAGACAAAGATTTTTAACCTCTTATTAAGATTTGTGGACTTAAGGGCCTGTAGTCTAGTGGATAGGACGCTGGGCTTCGGTCAGGAGCTGCTGTGAAGGCAACCGAGCTAACTCCTGCAGGATACCCAGCAACCTGGGTTCGAATCCCAGCAGGCCCGTAGAATGAACAAAAACGCACTTGGACTTTTATTGCTCCGCATCGGATTAGCCAGCGTTTTCTTATGGTTTGGTATTGACAAATTTTTCAATTCGAGTGCGTGGCAGAATTTTATTCCTGATTGGTTTCCGATGTTGATGCCGGCGGAAGCGTTCATTTTGCTGCTTGGCGTTGTTGAAACGATTGTTGGCGTATTAGTTCTATTCGGTTTGTTCACGCGTTTTGCAGCGGGTCTTGCAGCATTGATGCTTATTCCCATAATCATTTCTCTTGGCTATAATGAGATTGGTGTTCGCGATTTTGGCCTCTTCTTGCTGGCGCTTGGACTTTCAGCTCTGGGTGCGGGCGCATATAGTTTAGATGCAAAGTTTTTTAAAAGATAAGTTCTACAAGGTGTTTGGGGATGATTATGAGAAAAGTTTTTGTATTAATTGCGTTATTGGTGTTTTTAGTTGCCTGTAGGTCGCAGCAACCTTCTCAGCCTATTCAGCCGGTAGTTCAAGCAGAGCCCGTTCAGGTTATTTCTCAGCCCTCTGAAAAAATAGAGCAGATTGAGATCAAGCCTTCAGTTAACACAGGCGCAGTTAATGTTATTATCAAAGATTTTTCTTTTCAGCCTGCTGAGCTCAAAGTTAAGGTTGGCGATACTGTTGTTTGGACTCAGCATGATAGCGTTAAGCATAATGTCGAGATAATTTCTGGTCCTGAGATGTTCAAGTCTGAACTATTGGAAGTTAACCAGACTTTCAGTTACACTTTTACTAAGCCAGGTGAATATAGTTACAAGTGTACTCCGCATCCGAAAATGCGTGGCAAGGTTATTGTTGAATGATAGGGGGATGTGATATGAGAAAGTTAGCATTATTGATTGTTTTGTTTTTGCTCAGTTCTTGTATAACTGTGCCTGAGCCAGCTCCGGTTGTTCCAGAGCCAGTGCCTGTTGTGCCAGAGCCCGCGCTTGAAGCTATTGCCGAACCTGTTCCTGAGCCTGCTTCTGAGCCTGTTCCTGAAGTGGTTGTTGTGCCGTCTCCAGTGCCTTTGGCAGAGCCTGCTTATGTTGGCAGGACTATTGAGGTTTCAATTGATAAAATGGCGTTCAGCAATGAAACTATCACGATTAAGAAAGGTGATACTATCGTGTGGACTAATAATGACGTGAATGCTCACACTGTGACGGTTACGCAGGGTCCTGCTCCTGATAAGTTTGATTCTAACTTGTTGAGGCAGGGGCAGACGTTCAGCCATACGTTTGACATACCAACAACGTATTATTACAAGTGCTCTTTGCACTCAGTGATGCGTGGAAAGATCATTGTTGAGCCGTAAGCTTTAAAACTGGGGTTTCCTTTTCTCTTTTTATGAAATTTCACATTTCTCGTTGGCAGTATTGGTGGGGTTATCTTGTTGTTTTTCTGCTAGTATTGCTTGCTATCTGGTTTACTGACCGTGCTCAGGACTTGCAGTCTTATGTTGCAGGCGGAATCGCTTTGATTATTCTTTTAGTGTTTGAGTTTATTGTTCGCAAGGAAAAAGTCAGATTCGCAGATGACGGTATTGAAATAATTCGCGGAAAAGATGTGGAGAATGTTTCTTTTGATTCTATTTCAGACGCGTCAGCGATACAGTCTGCTTTGCAGAGCGTGTTGCGTTGCGGCGATGTCGTTATTAAGGTTCCAAATCGTGAGATTGTTTTGAAGAATTTTGAGGAGCCTGGCAGGATTGCGCGCGCGATTGGCACGAGGATTCACGTGTCGCATGAATTGCATGGTCATCATAAGGGAGGTCCGCGCGTATGAGCTTGCACACGTTTTTCAAATTTTTGTTGGACTTGGCATTGACAGTTTTTTGGATTTGGGTTCCTATGTTTTATCTTGGCTTGAAGGATGCGAGATATTCTATTGCCATCTGGGTAGTTGATATTTTAACGCTTTCTGTACTAATTTATTTCTTGCACAGTAAAGGCGCGCATCGTCCATAAAATTTTGCTTATCCACAAGCCTTATATACCACCGTGAGGCGCAAAGACTTCTTTTCCTCGGAATGCTTGGCATTTTCGATGTGAGGTGAGTGAAGACATGACAAGAATTATAGAGACCAGTATAGATGAGTTTGTGAAGAAGGTTGAGCCTGTGCATGCGTTCCGCATGAGCAATAATGCTAGCTCCACAATTACGAGCATTGTGGAGGAAAGGTGCGCGATTTATTCAGGCCAGATTATCAGGAATGCGCGTGATATCCCTGATTTTTATCTTGCGACTACGATGATTCTTCGTGGATTGTTGACGCATGCGGCTGAGTATGGTGGCCGTTTTGTTGTGAACTATCACGTTGGAAAGAAAGGCGTTGCCATTTCGTATAATGACAGTAGCGCGCTTTTCCGCAATCCTGATTTAGCAAAGAATCTGGAAACATCTGATCATCCTGGGCTGATCATCGTTCGCATTTTTGCTGACGAGATTTGCGCGGACAAGTCTAGAAGTTCTATCGGTTTTGTTAAATACGCTGCGCTTGACGTGGCCATGCCGAAAAATGCTGAAGTGTTAGCAGCACCGGCTGTTTAATTTTTTTTTAAGAATTATTTAATTGACTACGTGCGCTGGTTTGAAGACTTGCACATAATTCAACCTTAGATAATCACCAATTTTTTGCGTGCCTTCTATCGTTAGTTTTCCTTCAATTCCTTTTCCATTATCGTGGGTTTCCCAGATAGAGTCGTTTATGTGAATTGTTCTGTCTCTGTCACTGTTTACGGTTAAGCAGAATGATTCAAGAACTCCCATTTTTGTATGGATGCTGAACTCGAGTGGTGTTAGAAGAAATTTTCCTTCTGGGAGTTTTTGTGCCTTGTATTTCGCGCTTGCCCAGTATGTTGCCGGCGTTCCGTCATAGTGTCCGGCATCGTCTTCTAGATGTCCTATGACTTGTATGTCTATTTTGTCGTCCATTTCACCCACCGATAGGGCGTTTAACGTCGTGATATTTAATATTTTAGGATGCTTTTTATACCCTTCATAGTGTCTTATTCTTATGAAGCTTCGTCAAAAACCTGATGATTTTATTGTGGAAGAGATTCCTTCGATGGAGTGGAAGGAGTCTGGGAAGTATGCAGTTTACAAGGTCTCCAAAGTAGGCATGACTACTTTTGCCGCTGAGAAAGTTTTGTCTACTCATTGTGATGTTCCTTTCAAGAAAATCGGTTTTTGTGGTTTGAAGGACACGCATGCGCGTACTTCTCAGTATTTCTCTGTGGAAACCAGTCAGCCAGAGTTAGGAAATTTCAAGGAGCCACACGTTACTTCAGAGTTGATCGGTTTTCTTGATGAGCAGTTGCGTACTGGTGATTTGAAGGGCAATAAGTTCGTGATTGTTGTCCGTGATTTGTATGATGACCAGGTTGAAAAGTCTAAGAGGAATCTTTCTCAGGTGTTGGAGGGTGTTCCTAATTATTTTGACAGCCAGCGTTTTGGCAGTTTGAAGGGCGTTCAGGGTTTTATCGCCAAGGACGTGCTTCAGGGTAAGTATGAGAAGGCTGTGCAGAAGATAGTTACTGCTACTACTCGGCATCAGAAGGCAAAAATAAGAGCCGTCCGTAAATTCATTAAAGCTAATTGGGGTGAATGGGTTTTGTGTCTTGATGAAGTTAAGAAGGCAGGGCTGGAGCGTACTGTTGAAGGCACTATTGTCAGGCATTTGTCTGAGTTTCCTCAAGATTTCAGGGGCGCGTTTGAGCGCACGTTCAAGAGTATTCGTGAGATTTTCTTTTCTGCTTACCAGTCTTTTATTTGGAATGAGTGCATCAAGAGGGTTGTCCGGCAGAATAGCAAGGAAGTTTTCAGCGTTGATTATGAGGCTGGCAAGCTGGTTTTTCCGAGAAAGTGGAATCCTGATGCGAAACTGATGACGTTTCCTTTGGTTGCTGCTGATATGAAATCTTCTGAGGATAAGATGACGATTATTGGTCATGTCATGAAGATGGAGGCTATTGAGTTGCCTGAGCTTTTGACCGAGCAACACATTTTTTTCGCGAGAGAGAGGGAGATCGTTCTGAAGCCTGTGGATCTTGTTGTTCATCCTGCTGAGGATGATGAGTTGAACGAGCACAGGAAGAAGATTAAGATAGAATTTACTTTGTCAAAGGGCAGTTATGCCACGATTATTTTGAAGGCGTTGTTTGAGCTGTGATTTTTAAGGAGTTTTTACTATTCTTGATGTAGTGGGTTTCTGCGGGGTGCTGTGCAAGTATAATTCTGCTGTCGCAAGGCCTGATCTTAGGTCATATTGAAAATTGGCAATTATTCCTTCTGTGTTTCCAATTGCGCGTGCGTGTTCTCTTGCGAGTTCTTCGAGTTTTTCTTTTGATGCTTGTTGAGCCTTTCTGGTTACGTCGTTATCTGTGTCTCCGGAATCTGCTGGCACGTTTACTGAGACTTCTAATGATCTGAACGTATCATGTTCTCCTGTCGCGTACGTGTCAGAAAATCGTATTAATATTGTTTTTTCAGTCATTTCACCCACCACTGCGGTTATCTCTTTCAGAAACGGTATTTAAAGCTTGCGACACAATGATTGTCCGACGTTATTTCGCTATTTATATGGTGTGATAAGGTTTTTTCCTTAGCATTTGACTGGCTATTTAAATACGTCCGTCTTGCTGGTTATTGGTGATCAAAAATGAATAAAAACATAACAAGCATTTCAATTTTTTTGCTCCTGATTGTTATCGCAGGATGCAAACCAGTGCAAGAGATAACGAACTTTGAGGAATGCGTTCAGGCGGGAAATCCTGTGATGATGTCATATCCTGCCCAGTGCGGTACAAAAGAAGGAAAAACATTCGTTCAGGTAATATCTGTGCCTGAAGTAGACAATGCACCTGTTCCTGTTCCAGGCTCAGATGTGGCAGAAATCTCGACAGGTATGCCTGTTCCAGGGTCGACAACTCCTGAAATGGTGGTTGTGCCATCAGATGGTGATTCTGTTGTCAGCCCAAGTCGTGTGCACGACTTGCCAGTTCCTCCTGCAGTGGACGCCGCAAGAGCGTACATTATACAGAAGACAGGGGCCGTAAGGAGCGAAGTTATAGTGCTCGAGGCTTTTGAGCGCGAATGGCCTGATGCGTGCTTAGGAGCAGCAGGACTGGATGGCACGCTTGATTTAGAAGTGTGTGCAGAGGTTATCACTCCGGGCTATGAAATAAAGATAAACGCAAAAGGCAAGGAATACCAGCTTAGAAC
Organism: uncultured Methanosarcinales archaeon; assembly: GCA_964617195.1. GTDB lineage: Archaea > Nanobdellota > Nanobdellia > Woesearchaeales > ARS49 > CABMGU01. The sequence goes on from CAZTVK010000011.1 coordinate 46,891, forward strand.
AAATTCTGACGGATCACTTATCCGTGAGATAAGCGTAGTTGATGGCGAGGAGATGATAGTAATAAAGTGATTTTTTTTCTTTTTTTATATCTTTAAACCAAAGCTTTTATAAATCAATTCTGGAAATTTATGTTACATCAAGGGGTTGTTTTCTGTTGCCTTCTGTTGTCTTTCGTCGACAAAAATCAAAATGTCGTGACAAACGCATTACATTTTGTGTTTTTCCGCTTATTAGACTTTGGAAAGCACATTCTTTTGTTGTTTGTCTAGGGACTTAACATTGGTAAATGTTTTTGTATAAATTATTCTCCTCTATTTTCTAAAAAGAACAAAATCACATCAGTCAGGCATCTTGCTGGCAGATTTATAAGTTACCAGGGCATTTTTTCTTTCAACTTCGTGGTTGGCTATTGGTGCTGGATAGCCTTTTATTCTTTCAGTGTTGAGAATGTGTATGACAAAGGGGTCTA
>CAZTVK010000012.1:0-61900 GCA_964617195.1 uncultured Methanosarcinales archaeon
ACCAGTCTTGCCCACCACTTATTCCGCTAGGTATTTGCCCTAACGAAAAGCCTACGGATAAACCGTAAGCACTCAGAATCCCCTCGTCACGCTTTCGCGCATTGCGAAGTTTTCGCGACTGCTGCACCCCTTAGGGCTAGGTCCAGTATCTCAGTGACCTTCTCGGGGCTCCCACTCTCATGGCCCCTACGCGTCTTAGGCTTGGTGAGCCATTACCTCACCAACTACCTGATGCGCCGCCGACCGATCGTGAAGCGCCGAAGCTTTCTGGAACAGCAGGATTCCACACGCTGTTCCCTATCCGGTATTATCCTCAGTTTCCCAAGATTATTCCAGACTTCACGGTACGTTATCGACGTGTTACTGAGCATTCCGCGTTGCCTTGCGGCAAACACTTGCATGTCTTAGCCGGATTCTGATAGCAGCAACCTCCTGCAGGATAAACAGGTATCCAAGCAGGTGGTTTCTATGAGCATTTCGAGAAACATAGTTTCTCTTCGAAAGAACCCAACACGATGGTTGGGAGCCTTTCGCGTTACCCAAAATATATACAACCACTTACTTTTATTGGTCGCAAGTTTGTGCATTTCAAGAATTGCACTTCTTGATCACACTTTTCAGTGTGAAGCACGTTAAAAAAATTGGCCGATTAATTACAGGTACTTCCTCATGCTCAACGTTGCGTTGAGCACTCACTCTTTGTGAGCGTGATGCTCACCCTCAGTTTTCCCGAGGATGTTAGAAGCGCTGGAGGATATACCAGCTTGGAGATGATTCTCATTTGTCTCAATAGGGGGTATTTAAAGCTTATGGTAGGAATGTACGAGAATGCTATACTTGTCATAAAATTTAAAAATAGTTGAGCTTGGCCAATGCAAATGCGTGAAGATATGTATGGTTTTAAGTTGACAAAGGAAGCAAGAATTGATATTTCGGGCAGTCTGCTGATTGCTGATGCTGCCTGCATCAAGAACGTGAAGTGTGATTGGTTCAAATGGTTTGCGCCGAAATCACCTTACGATTCTGCTCCAACCAGAGGCGCTTTGGATGTACTTCGAGAAAAAGCTTATTTGGATGAGTATGTGAGTGATGCAGCTGTTAGCACATTGACCGCGCGGCAGGTTGCTCGCTTGATAAATAGAGTTGAGCATTATCGTGATCTTTCTCGACGGATTGAAGAAGCCGGCGAAAATCCTTGTTTTCTTGCTCCGCCGCGTATGGTTCAGGGCCAGTATGGAGTTTATTTCAGAACAGGACGCGCGAATGATAAATACCAGGTCATTGAGGAGAAAAATGGTTATTCTATTATTTTCAGTGAAGTTCCTCATGACAGAATTTACGGTGACCTTCCTGTCAAAAGCGGCATGGTTATGGTTGCTGATGGAAAAAAAGATTGGAACCTTGAGAAAGGAGTTGATCATTCTTCTGTTCAAAGAATCGCTGTTCCAAAAGGAACTTACGTCTGCCACTTCTCCAAAGATGGTTTGAAATTAAGAATAAAGAAAAACTAAGTCGATGTTCTGCTTCTCTCTACCAGTTACTGGCGCAAATTCTGACGTGGTTTGAACAAAACACACAGGGTCTGCGGCTACATCATGTGGCAGTAGCTAGAATTAAGCAGATGCTCTGGCTGCTCGCTTACGCTTCTCTTTCTTAATGCGCTTTCGCTGCCATTTCCAGCGCATTTGTCTTTTCTTCTTCCAGCGTCGAGAACTTCGCTTCATTGTTGTGAAGTCAATGTGAATTGCTTATAAAGGTTTCGAAGAAGCGAAGCTCTTTGAAACCTCGCCGAGCTCCGCTCGGCGTTAATTTCGTTAGAGAACCAAAAATTCCAATGTGTTCTCCACCGGATACACTCCCACTATTTCTCCTTCCATGTGTTTGTATTTCAGATATTTTGATATTTTTCTGAGCTGCATGTACAAGTTATTGACTGCTCTTCTGCAGCTTCCGCTTTTTACTTCGACGTATTTCCTGCATACGCCTCTTTCGCAGTTGTATACGATGAAGATATCCGGCCGTGCTACTGCGTGCTTCTTTTTTGTCAGCGCATATTCTGTCTCAACATAAATTATGTCCTTTTTGTTGATTCCGATCAGTTCTGGATGTGCTAGAATTCGTGCCTTGAGTTCTTCGTGTCGTTGTAAACTACCTCTTTGATAATTCACAGTATACACTTATGTATACTAACTATTTAAGCTTTGTGTTGCAAAATCTTATTAAGGCGTGATTCTTTATCTTGAATTATGTTTCAATCAATGCAGTTCGGACCAGGAATGATTGCTGCAGGGATGCTTGCAGTTCTTTTGTTTGTTGGCTTGATCATCGCACTGACGATTTTCTGGATTCTGATGATTGTTGATTGCGCCACAAGGAAAAAATTTTCTGATGGCGAGCGTGTTGCCTGGATTCTTGTTCTGGTGTTCCTGCATTTTATTGGCGCGATGGTTTATTATTTAGCTGTCAAAAGAAAGTAAATGTTTTTAAACGACCATAGTTCTCGTTCAGAATACGCCGCGGTAGTATAGTCCGGTCAAGTATTCGGCCCTTTCGTGGTCGCCAACTTGTGTTGGTCCAAAGCTAGGCTGAGACACGGGTTCAAATCCCGTCCGCGGCACTTATTTTTCTAACTTGATATGTTGACGGCAGAGGATTTGAACCCTCAGGGATCCGTCCGCGGCACTTTTACTTTCTTAGAAAATAAAGGTGGGCCCGAGGAGATTTGAACTCCCGACCACTGGTGAACTTAGATCGTTTGGTTTTTATTGTTGTGCCAAACGTGGTCATATAAGACCAGTGCTCTACCAGGCTAAGCTACGGGCCCGTATCTTTTTGGCTTTTATTGTGATATTTAAAGTTATAGTTCTCGAACGAACGAATGAGCATCAACGGAGTTGAGCGAATTCGTGAGAGAGTGTTATTGTCCGGAGGACTGTTTTTCTGCTGAGAAAGAATTTCACTAATTCCATGCGCCGACCGGGATTTGAACCCGGGCTACAGCCTTGGCAAGGCAGCGTACTACCACTATACGATCGGCGCGATAATTGTTTCTGCTTTGTGCCTCTTTAAAAATCTTGCTAGAATTTTACTTGATTACGTCTTCAAATGGCCCGACTATTGAGATTGCAGGATTGTTGAAGTATTTGTTTGCCACGTACTTGACTTCTGGCGCGGTTACTTGCGCCAGCCTGTCAGGATATTCTATATCATAATGGTATCCGTATCCCTGCATTTCGTAGATGCCCAGATAGTTTGCCTGATCTGTTGTTTTTTGGTGGTCTAGGAAGAAGAACCCTCTTATTTTCTGCTTGACGAGCTGCATTTCATCTTCTGACACGTCTTCTGTTTTCAAACGGTCTACTTGCTCTTTAATGCCGTCAAGAGACGCGTTCAGCACTTGCGGTCTTGCTATCATGCTTATCTTGACGAATCCTGTTGAGCGAATGCTTGGAGCGATTGCGAAGACGCTGTACGCGAGCGCTCTTTTGTCACGTAGTTCATAGAACAATCTGCTTCCGCTTCCTGAGCCTAGAATCGCGATTGTCATTCTGAGTTTTATGAAGTCTTCATGCGTTGCAGGAACGAGTTGGTGTCCGTAATGTATGTAGAAGCTTTCCAATGGCATGTTTAATTCATTGACCGTCATTTCCAGCCTGTCTGGAAGGACTGGCAGGTTTTCATCTGGTGTCTGTTGCTGTTTTAGTTTTCCGAACATTAGTTTGAGCGCGCTTATTGTCGATTTTTCTTTAATGTTGCCGACAATCGCAAGATAGGTTTTGTTTGGAACATACCATGCCCTGTAATGATTGATAAGGTCTTCTCGTGTTATTTTCTGGACTGTCTCAACATACCCGTCAATTGGATTCTGGTAGGGGTGGTCTTTGTACATCGTTCTCATGAATAATTCTTCAGTTACCACTCCGGGCTTGTCTTGTTTTGCTTCAAGTTCTCCCATGATTAGCGTTCTTTCTTTTTCTATTTCTTCAGAAGGAAAGGTCGGGTTGAAGATTACGTCCTGGAGAACTTCCAGTGCAACGCTGAATTTGTCGCTTGGCACGTCTATTATTATTTCGTTGTATTCTGCGTATGTTCTGGCCGCTATGCTTCCGCCTACTGCTTCTATTTCTCTCGTTATTTGTTCTCTGTTGCGACTTGTTGTTCCTGCGAGGAGCATTCTTGTTGTGAAATAGCCCAGTCCTTGTTTTTCCTCATCTGCGGCTATTGTTTTCTTTATCATATAGTCGATTGCGACCATCCCCGTGTCAGGATTTTCTTTGAGAAGGATGATCATTCCATTGTTCAAAACATATTTGCTGCCTGCATCCGTGTGCTCTTCATAGCTGACACTCGTGCAGGCTGTCAGCAATATCAAAAATAATGCAATTCTTCTCATAGTTTTGGTTTTAGTTCGTACATGGTGTATGCTGTGAAGTATTTCTGCGCGACTCGCTTGACATCTTCTTTTGTTACAGCGTTTATTCTTTCAATGAATTTCGGATAGTCTTCCAAGTTGCCGTCTATCCACGCTTGCCCGATGTCAAATCCTACCTGGAAAATTTCCTCTTGCGAGCGCACTTTGTCTGCCCTGATGGTTTGTTTTGCTCTTTCGAGTTCTTCATCCGTCACATATTCTATCTTGAACCTGTTCAATTGCAGAATAATTTCTGCTTTTGCAAAACCTGCTTTTTCCGGCTCAATCACAAGAACTGTTTCAAAAATTCCCAAATCGTTGAGCGGCACGAATACAGAGTAGCCCTTTACTATCAAGTTTTTTTGTTTCTTGACAATGTTTTGCAGGCGGGCGCTTTCTCCTCCTGAGAATATCGTATTCAGCACCATCATCGCGTATTGGTCCTGGCTTTGCGCGTCTGGCCCTTTGTACCCAACTGCGGCGTACGTGTAGCCTATGTCTTTTAATCCGCTGGCGTATCTTTCCTGCATGTTGAGCTCTTCTTTTGGCAGGCTGAGCTGCGGGACTTCCTGCGACGGCAGGCTTTCAAATGCCGTTTTTACTTTTTGGACTATTTCATCTCTGTTTACGTCTCCTACCACTACGATGTTCATGTTGTTTGGAACATACCAGGTCTTGTAGAATTGTACGATGGATTCTCTGTTTGCCGCAGATATTGTTTCTTTGTATCCGATCACCGGGTGCTTGTACGGGTGTTTATCGATGAGCAATAATCCGAATTGGTCGTCAAGATATCTTTCCGGCTCGTTGAAGCTGGAGCGTTGTTCTTCTATGACAACTTCTTTTTCCTTTTCTATTTCAGTGTTGTCGAATGCCGGATTAAGAAGCAAATCTATCATGTTTGGGAATATATCGTCGAATTTGTCTGATGGCACAGTTACGTAATACATTGTCCAATCGTAGCTCGTCATGGCATTGAGCTCTCCCCCCAATGACTCAACTTTTTTGTGAAAACTGCCTACTGGCTGCGTGGCTGTTCCTTTAAACCATATGTGCTCGAAGATGTGCGCTATTCCTTTGAGTTTTTCTGGTTCGTTTTTGCCGCCAGTGTGCACCCAGAACTGGATTGTGACGAGTGGCAGCGTGTGCATTTCTTTTATGGTTACCAGCATGCCGTTGTTGAGTGTTGTGATGTCGAGTTCTTCTTGCAGAGAAGTTAGTGGCACGTTTACTGTTGTGAGTAGGTTGCCGTGATAATATGCGGCAATTGCTACTGCTATGACGACAAGTATGCCGAGTGATAGTTTGGTGTTCATCTCTTTTTCTGCAGAATGTCTTGTTGCTGGTTATTTAAATGTTTATAGTTACTCTGTAAAGAATGCAATTACGTTTGCCAGAATGGTACGGATGACTGGCAGGTGTTCTTTTCTCTGGTCTTCATCGTAAGTGTCCCATTTTTCCAGGATTGTTCGTACACTCTTCAATTGCGATGCGAGCTGTTCTGGATTTCCTTTCCTGCCTTCCGGAATTCTTTCTCCTTCGAAAAGAAAAGTCCATACTTCTATCAGAATTCCAATGGATTCTCTGCGCGCATCCGGCCATGCTTCTCTTGATCCTTCCCATGCGCGGAGCCATGCAACTACTGATCCAAGCTCTACCGATACATCTGTTGCAGTTGGCATGTTCTTTTAACCTTCTCGTTTTATTTATGCGGAGCCGCGCGTAGCCTCTAAGTGGACCCGGGCAGATTCGAACTGCCGACCTTCTCCGTGTAAGGGAGACGTTATAGCCGCTAAACTACGGGTCCTCAGGAATTCTGTCCCGTGCATTCTTTAAAAATGTTAACATTTATATAGTGTCTTTCTCCATTTTTCTCGTATGCAAGACCGCATTTTTTCGTTGCTTGTAGAGCAGAACGAGATTAGTTGGAAGTCTATAATTCTTGATTTGATCAAGTCTGAACAGATGAATCCCTGGGATGTAGATATTTCTCTTTTATCGCAGAAATACACTGAAAGATTGCACCAGCTGAAAGAGCAAGACTTGAAAGTTGGCGGCAAAGTGTTGCTGGCAGCGGCTATTTTGTTGCGAATCAAAAGCACTAAATTGGTTGGCGATGACTTGGACGAGTTTGACCGTTTGATTGCAGGCTCTGACATGTCTCAAGAACAGTTTTATGATGATTTGGAACAAGAATTGGCGCGCGGCGAAGAAATGGGCTTGAAAGAAGAGTATGAATTATTGCCAAGAATGCCTCAGGCTAGAAAGAGAAAGGTAAGTGTGTATGATCTCGTTAAGGCCTTGGAAAAAGCTTTGGAAGTAAAGCAGCGCCGCGTTTTGCAAAGCATGCCTCCACCATTCGAGACTCCCGCGAGAAAGTTTGACGTGACTGGCGCTATTTCGAGTTTGTTCCAGCGCATTATTTCATTGTTCGGCGTGCATAAAAAGTTGACTTTCAACGAGTTGCTGCCTGGTGATACAAAGCAGGATAAAGTTTACACGTTTATTCCTTTATTGCACTTATCCAGTCAGCAAAAGGTTGAATTAGAGCAGACAGAGCCTTTTGGCGACATTCACATAAAAGTTTTGGAGGGTAAAAATGTTCAGCAATGATGAAAAAGAGTATTTGAGAACACTGTTGAAGCGAGAGCTTGAACAGTTCAAGAAAGAAGGAAAAGCAGCTTCACAGGGCGCTGCTGTGCATTTTTTGAAAGCAGAACATGAGTATGGTCACTTTTTGGAAGGCCTGCTGGAGAAGCTGCAATGAATGAGCCGTCTAAGGAAGTGAAGCAGAAATACATGGAATTGCAGATGATTCAGCGCCAAGTTCAGCAAATCCAACAGCAAATACAGGCTTTGGAAGCGCAGTCCGGCGAGATGGATATTGTCTTGCAGGCTTTGGATGAGTTTTCTACGTCAAAGCCGGGCAGTGATGCTTTTGTAACATTGACTCCTGGTCTTTTCGTAAAGGCAAAGATTGAGCAGACTGATTCTGTTTTGTTAAATGTCGGCGGAGGCGCTGTTGTTCAAAAATCCATTCCTGAAGCTAAACAGATTGTTTCTGGCCAGACAGTTGAGCTGAGTAAACTGGAGCAGGAGCTGACCGAGCAGTTGCATAAATTGGCCGAGCGCGCTGAACACCTACAGGAAGAATTGAGGAAGTTGATTACGTAAAATGTTTAATTTTCTTAAAGACAAGCTGAAGGGTGTACTCTCTAAGTTCACCAAGAAAGTTGAAGAGGAAGCTCCAGAAGAAAAAAGTACGGTTGAGAAAGAAATCAAGACTGAGCCTCCTAAGCCTAAGATTGAAAAAACGCCAGAGCCGAAACCAGCAAAAGTTGAGAAGCCAAAAGAAGTTACGAAACTAGAAAAGAAAGAAGCGAAGAAAGTCGAAAAGCCAGAGATTAAAGTCGAGACGCCTGAAGTAAAAGTAGAGCCAAAACCCGAAATTAAGGTCGAAGCGCCCCAAGTCGAAGAGAAAAAAGGATTCTTTGCAAAAATAAAAGAGACATTTGTTAGAAAAGAGGAGCCTGAGATTGAAGTCAAGCCGGAAGTTAAAGTTGAGACTAAGCAAGAAGTAAAATCTGAGAAAAAAGAAGAGGTTGTCGAAGAGCCCGAGAAGAAAGGATTTTTCCAGAGAATAACTGAGACTATTACGACAAAAAAGATCAGCGCCGAGAAATTTGACGAATTATTCTGGGATTTAGAACTCGCATTGCTTGAAAACAACGTCGCTGTTGAAGTTATAGAGAAAATCAAGAATGATTTGAAGTCTCAACTTGTCGACAAACCTATTCCGAGAGGAAAAGTTGACGAAGCCATCGCAAGCTCACTCCATTCCAGCATTGAGAGCCTGTTCAGCGTACCCCCGATTGATTTATTGTCAAGAGCAAAACAGAAAAAACCTTTCGTCATCTGCTTTGTTGGAGTGAATGGCAGCGGAAAAACAACAAGCATTGCCAAAGTCACGAAATATTTGCAGTCAAATGGATTAAGCGTAGTCATGGCAGCAGCTGACACTTTCAGAGCAGCGGCGATTGACCAATTACAATTACACGCTGACAAACTAGGCGTTAAACTCATTCGCCAAGACTATGGCAGCGACCCAGCAGCTGTTGCCTTTGACGCCATAAAGCACGCAGAAGCGAAAAAGACTGATGTTGTTCTTATCGACACTGCAGGACGCTTGCACAGCAACATTAACTTGATGGATGAGATGAAAAAAATCATGCGTGTTGCAAAGCCCGACTTGAAAATTTTTGTTGGCGAAAGCATCACTGGCAATGATTGCGTTGAGCAAGCCAAGAAATTCAACGAAGCCGTGGGCATTGACGGCATTATTCTAGCAAAAGCAGATGTTGACGAGAAGGGCGGAGCTGCTATTTCTGTCAGTTACGTTACTCAAAAACCAATCATGTTCTTAGGCGTCGGCCAGGAATACGAAGACTTGCAAGCCTTTGACAAAGAAAAATTATTGGCGAGCATTGGATTGTAGATTCTAAACATCGAATAACTGACCAATGGTCTTTACGCCTGATTCTTGCTCACTTTAACGCTCCAGAAACTCGGAAGAGAAGCCTGAACAAGACCCTCAAATTCTGAGTCGAAAATATAGCAATACGGTTTTCTTTCCGCAGCGGGAATTTCAGACAAAGCAGAATTAGCAGTCTGGTAGAGGTCTTTCATCACAGAACGCTCCATCTTCTCCTGCAACAAACTACCTTCTTTCAGCAAAATAGTATCACACAAGTTCAAGACGTTCTTGTCAATCATTCCAGTATTTTGCGTGATAAAGATTAAAGTAAGATCCTTATGACGCGCGATTGCCAGCAGTCCAGCCAATCCACGATTACCCTTGCTCATGCTCTCCCTGCTGCCAAAAGAAATAGCTCCTTCGTCAACAAGAACAACGCCACGATTAGCAACCTGACTGATTTCTTCAATAGTAGTAATCCAAGAAGGCAAAACAGACTGCTTGACACCCAAAGCAAAGCACGGTCTGGAAGTTTTCGCATGAATATTCTCCAAAATTCTAAACCCAAGAACAGACTTACCGCTGCCACGCCTTCCAGCAACAGCCAAAATAAGACTCTCGTTCAGCAAACGATGCTCAAAACTATCAATACCACCTTTAACAGTAGTTGAAACTGCCAAAGCATCATATTTCGCAGGCACTTTCGGCTGCTCAGACCTGACCTTAGCCTCATGATGAACCTTTGAAGCAGCAGAAGCAGTAGCCTTGGTAGCTGCCTTAGCACCCTTGAACAAGCCCACTATCAAATACCATATCGCCTTGAAAACATTGACAATAATCCAAGCAATACCTCTGCCAATACCAGTGAATACTGCCGCAATAAGTGACTTTTTACGCCCCATAATACACACTGAGAAGAGAAATGGTTAAAAAACTTATGCTGCCGGCGGAGGAGGACGCGCAATTTCCTTGGAAACATTACTTGCAGAGGTAAGTATGGCGCGCGTGAGACCGCCAATGAAATCTTCATAAGTTTCACCTTGAACCTCTCTGGTCTGGAATTTTGCAATAGCGTCCTTAATTATTTTTTCCGCCATTGCCCCATCAGCTTTACTGGCAGCATCACAGGAATTAACAAACTCTACAAGATCATTGCGAAGATTTGTGCCTCTAAGAGTTCCCAAAAGATTTTCTAACACGTTAGTTGACGCAGTGTGAGCTGGAAGCCCGACAATCTTCATCCTCTCCTTGTCAAGACGCTCCAAAATCTGCAAGGCAAGAGCAGCATTATCCTTAAACATGTCAAGGTCTTTAGACCAAGACTCGCCCACAGGCCTCACAAGACCAGTAACGAGAGAATCCAGCGTTTGAATGTCCTTCTTAATCTGCTCAGTCTCGAGATTGGCAGTGAACACTGCTGTCTCAGTCGACTTCTTCTCTTTCTCAATCTTAGCCAGCTCATCATTAATCATAGCCCAACGGCTCTTCAATGCCTGAACCTGCGGAACAATATGTTTCAAAGACTTCTGATAAGACTGCAGAATCGGAATAAACCCTTCCAAACTAGTCTTCAAAGTCTCAGGAATATCCTTCGCGTGCTGTTCAACGCTATTAATTACTCTCACAATCAAATTATCAACCTTATCAAATGCGTCCGAATAAGGAGCCATGACGTCCTGCGTAGCACCCTTGTTTTTCAACTCATCACTGCGCGCCTTCATATCCTCAATTGCGGACTTAAACTCAGGCAGAACGCTGTTCAACTCGTCCACCAAGTTTTTCAAAGCTCGCTCGTCAGTAATCAGAAAAGACGACAACGGCTTCAACCCATCATTGAAAATATTATTCGCACCAGCAAGCGTGTCAGCAAGAGTCGAACAAGTAGACTCCAACGATTTCGCATAATCCAACATTGTAGTGTAATCAGGAGACTCTGCCTTTTTCGCCAATTTCTTTGATTCCTCAAGAAGTTTAGAGAGTTCAGACTGCGCTTTATCACCACTCTTCTTCAACTGCGGAACATAATTAGGAATTTCGTTCAAAAGCTCACTTATCTTGATGAAAGACTGTATTTGCTGAAGCAACTGAGACTGGGCAAGCTCGAGCTTTTGCACATTATTTTTTACAGCCTGCTTAACTAATGCTTCATTCTTCTCCGGAGGTCTCGCGTTACCAGCCGGCGGAGCAATTTTAGGCACGACTTTCGCAGCACCAGCGCCCTTAGGCACAACCTGACCATGCACGATCTTGTAAGCTTCATTGGTTTTATTGCCAACAAATTGAACAAAAGACACTGCATCAGCCTTTGTTACGCGCTTAGTGAGCAAATCCATCAACACGCGAGAATTCCAAAACCCGTACTCAACATAATTTCTGATAACCGCCTCAGAAGTTTTCTTGACTGATTTAGCTATAAGCATAAGCTGCTTGCGCTTGTCAACCTCATCATTAACTTCTTTTAAAATATCTGCAATGCTTCCAGCCACTTCAGCAGGAGGAACTGCCTCAAAAGTAACTTCTGCTTCAGGAACAACGCCCTCTGGGGCAGGACCAGACTTAAGACCAGGAGGAGCCACTGGAACATCAGATTCCACAAAAGTAATCTGGTCAGCAGCAGATTCTGCCTCTGCCCTAGGAACACCTTCTCTGGTCAACTGCTGAACAATTGCTGGCCTGTTAGTTTCAGTGCTGGCAGCACCAGCCTGCGTTGCACCGGCCACAATAGCCGCAGCGGCAGCAGCAGCCTGCAAGTCCTTAAAACCCTTCGCGATGGACGCTCTTAAATCCTTCAAAATTTCCAAAAAAGTATTATCAGAATTCTCTATTTCACCAGCTCTCCTCCCAACCTCGGCTACACGCCTCTCAAGATCAGCAGAACCCCGGATAGTATCATTAACACTGCCTGCGGCACTGGCAACAGCCCTTGAAGCATCAAGCGCCTTTTCCTCAACACCCCTCAGGAAAGAAAGGAAAATGAGCAGTGCGAGGAACCAAACAAGAACATACACCCAATCCTGAGAACCCTTAGTAGCAACCTGGAGTCCGATAAAAACAAGCAAGCCGACAAACGCGCCAATAGCACCAGCCATCATCCTCTTCTCTGGACCCATAACTCCCAAAAAGTAAGCGTACACGCCCATGCCAGCCATAAAAGCAACAAAAAACGGAAGAATGCCAGAAGTGACTGCGAACTCCAAAGAAACTTTAGTATAACGCATCAAACCAATAGACATCATCAAGGCAAGAATGAAAGAAAGCGTGTTGTCAGTCTGCTTGTGCTCAGTGCCGCCAGCCCCGCCAAAAATAGCACCCATAACCTCTTTGCCAGCACCGTGCTGGCGCATGGCACGAACGGTAATAAAGCTCTTTTTTAGAGTGTAGAAAAGCAGAAGAGTCAACAGAACAAAATCCCATAGCTTGGGAGCATTACTATAGATACGTATTGGATCCAAATCTTTAGCAGACAACGCCATTTCTTCAGCTCTTTTAACCTGGACAAACTCACATTGTATACTATATAAACATTTCTAGGTAGGGCTTTCGAACACAAGCCCCAGAAAAAGCACCCTTTTGCCACTTAAGAGTGGTGAAAAAGCGAAAGATTTAAATAGCTGAGCTGCACAATAACTCCTAAATGAGGTACTCAAAATGGCATTAGACACAGGACAAAAAATAACATTGGCAGGCTCACTAGCAGCCATATTAATAGGCGGATACTTATTCGGAGAAAACAAATTACGAAACAATCCGCGTCCAAACCTCAGACAATCACCATCAATAGAAAGCAGAGTAAGCACAAAAACCAGCCCAGTAAAAGGCGTACAAATACAGGATGACGAAAAAACAGAACAACCATACGTCAAATTCGAGAAAAACGAACAACTGCCATTCGACGACAAATTCTACTTCCAGAACAAAGGCGTCAAATCATACTGGCAATCAGAATTTTACATTGCATGCAAAAAAGCAAAAAGAGCACTCACAGGCGACGGAAACGTCACTGCATACGAGCTCTACCAGCTTTTAGCTAAAACAGACTCAAGAGAATCTGGAGATCATTACCGAGTAATCACAGGAGAAGAACTCGAGGGAATAGTGAAAACGATCGAGGACAACCCGAAGGCATTCATCAGCCAACTGGACTTTGAAAAACAGACTGAACAGCCAATGCTTACAAACACCAGCAAGAAAAGTACAAGCGCTGTTGAAACTGTCAAAGAAGAATCAAGAAAGGTATACGACGCCTTCAAGGAAGACAAGCGCTATTCAGAAGGATTCAGAGCCGGCACCAGATACGAAGGCGACATCAAAAAACAGCAATACACACGCGAACAGCTTGAACAATTCGCAAGATCACGAGAAGCATACTTCAATTTCGAACGCAATATGCGAATGCCCAGACAGTGCCAGTATAGATAACTACTTAAGGGTAGTGAATATTCGAAAGATTTATATACCGGAACTGGGTAAACCACTAATAAATAGGGGGACAACATGGTAAACAGACAATTACAAATAGTGAACATCAAACTAGGCAATCTCAGAACAGTAAAGAATGACCTTTCAAAAGAAAACAGAGATCTAGAGAAGCAAAACGACAAGCTTCACAAAGACATTCTAAAAGCACTTAACGCAAAAGCAAAAGCACAGTCCTCAGCTGCAACCGCAAGAGCAGGAAAAACTGCTCAACAAACAAGAGCAAACGGCTTGGAAGGACGATTAACCCAGGCAAACACTGACAACGGCGTGCTTAACAACCAGCTCGGCGCGGCGACAAATGGACAGACACAATATACACAATTATACAATGATACTCTAGCGAAACTAGGCACGACAGCGACAGAAAGAGACGGCCTGAAATCAACAGTCAAAGACAGAGAAGCTGACTTGAAAGTCGAACAAGCAGGACGCGCTGCAGACGGAAACATAGCAACTGCGAACAAAGCAAAAGAACTCGCAGAAAAAGACAAAGACTACGGCATACAAATTGCACGAAAAGACGGAGCAATTGGAGTCCAAACAGCAGAAGCAGACAGAGACTTGAAAGTTCAAGGAGCAGTAAAAGACGGAATAATCTCAGTCAAAACAGCAGAAGCAGACAGAGACTTAAGAGTCTTAGCATCACAGAAAGATACAGAAATCGCAGACCAAAAAACAGTATACGAAGTGCAAATCGCAGGCAAAGACGCAGAATTAAAAGTCAAAATCGCAGAAGCAGACAGAGACAGAAAAGTCGAACACGCAGAAGACAAAGTAAACTATTTGAAAAAATTCTATCTAACAGTCGGAGCTGGAATTGCAGCAATAGCAATTGCGGCAACAAGCATGTACGCGATAGGCAGAGCAAGCGCGCCAACAATCGAAAATAAAGTTGAAGAAAAAGCGCCAAAAACAAGCGCTCCGGCAACAACGCCAAGCACAACTCCTGCTACAACACCAAGCACTACACCGGCAACAACGCCAAGCACAACTCCTGCTACAACGCCAAGCACGACACCAACAAAACCTGCTACAACGCCAAGCACAGTTGTCTCAGAACCAAAATACCTGTCAATCGAAGCGCGCGTAGAAGGCTCATGGTACGCAGTAGAGCCAGGAAAAATCGCAAGCGAATACAGAATCGCAGTCAGAAACAAAACACTTGACGGCGCTACAGAAGAAACAATCAAAGCAATACAATATGAAGCGATCCAAGGAGAAGAAGGAATCAATTCACTATTCGAACTCGTAAGAAAAATTGAAAAACGATACATTACACAAAAAGACTACGCTAAAATCGTAGACAAATTACCAGCAGTTGACGTTTCAGGAGACGCCTACACAATCACAAAAGCAGATGTCGCAAAAGCTCACGAGCTTGTAAAGAAAGGCGGACTCAAAGCATTACTAGGTGAATAAATGAACCTCAACGAAATAGTATTAGCATTAAGCATTCTTGCACCGAATGCAGTAGCACAGGAAACTCCAAAAGAGACTCCGAAAGCAACCGCACTCGACCTCGTTGTAGAAAAAAGCGAAGCATTCCACATGCCGTTCCACTCATTCGACAACCACGGAATGGCACTTGCAATCATAGAAAAAGCACAGGAACAAATGCAAGAACAGGAAAACAAACTCTCAGGAGAGCAGAAAAGAGCCCCGCGCAGAATTGAATTCACACCTGAAGAAACAATGTGGTATGCTGAAAAAGAATTGAATTTTGACGGTTACAATGGAGTAACCAGAGGAGAAATTCTCCAATTCACAGAAAAAAATCCAACTTACAAAGTACTCGCGCCAAAGAAAGTCAGCTCGGCAAGCATGGAATTAGGAAAAACAAGCTATGCACATGAAGACACAGACGCGCAAGAAAAACTTAACACGCTTCTCGCAAAAAAAGCAAAAGATACAAACAACGAAACCACTCCCTTGTTCCAGAGAATGATGAAGTCAAAAATCGCCAAGACATACGGCGCAAAAAAAGTCAAAACAGAAGAAGGCCAAGCAGTACTTCTCACCAACGAAATGGTCGAGAGATTTGAAGCAGACGCATCAAAATTCTACCTTCCAGGCCAGCAAACATTAGCAGGAACACCAGAGGGAGAAAAACCAGAACCAGAAAACCAATACCTTGTTGATTTCGAGATAAGAACTGAAAGCCCAGCAGACCTTGCATTCGCACTCAAATACATAGATGTCAAAACGGCATACGGCAAAATAATAAAAGACGGAGAAATACCGCAAACAGAAGAAGACAGGTTAAACGTTCTCAGCCAAATTGCAGGAAAAGACAACACTCTCAGCGGAACAGAACTGGAAGAAAAAATAACCAGCCTTGATGCAAAGATTGCAGAACTCAGATTAAACGAGAACAAAGAATACAACGAACTCGACTGGGGAGAAGTCAGCATTGGCACTGAATCAAAAGTACGAGGCTACATCGCAGTAACGATGGGTCCAGAAGACAAGAAAAGAATGAAGCAAACAGCAGCAAAATACTCATTATCACCAGCAGAACAATTGGTCTGGCTGAGAAACAGCTGCAGCAGCTATGATTCTGCTAAAAAAGAAGGCAGCATGACAAACGAACAAGTAAACACTGCAATCCAAGCAATTGACAACAAATACAAAGGAGACAAAAAATGAAAAAAACACTCTTAGCTTTACTATTAGCAGCAGGAGGCTGCGCAAGCCCTAACTGGAAAGAGCCAGAAATGGACCAATCGCCAATCGTAATAGAAGAAGCTCGAGAAATGCCTAAAGCAAGAAAAGAAGCTACAATTTCAGCACCAGAAAAAGAATTGAAAGACTACATGCCAATCGAATTACCAGTCGCATACCAGTTCGGAAGCGGCACTGCAGCAAGAACATTCTACGGATTCATCAAACTCATAGAAAAAGACCAAGGCGACAAGCCGCTCTCAGATTACGAGCAAATGATAGTCGCATTCAAAGCAAACAAAGACGGAAACATCAGCTCAAACGATATCAGCAACCTTGTTGCCTCATACTCCAAAGAAAAAGGCATGAAAGAAATCAAAATACCAGTTGTGCAAGTAAATGAAGAAGACCTCAGGAAAGTCTACACTGAGAACATCACAGTAGCATCAGGAGAAGTTGCAACTGACCTCAGGAAAATGATTGAGGACAAGAGCAATGCAGAAAAATCAAAACTGGCAGAAGCAGTACGCTCAGTCTACGGCGGCCAGAATCCGTTGCCGATCGGGCCAAAACAAATGCTACAGATCGCGGCGTACATCAAATAATTAGTTCTTTCCTTGATTTAAACCAGCAACGATCAATACGCCAATCGCTATAACTGCAGCGATAACGCTCAACACAGTGCCGTTAGTGACTGGAAAAGCAGAACCAGACGCCTGGCCAGTCAAACCACCGCCAAGCATTCCAACGCCAAGAACAGCGGCAAAAACCAGCACAACAATCAACGCAGTAGGATTAATTTTCATTCAATCACCTTTTTCTTATTCAAACGCACAGTCGTATAAATAGTTTTTGCAAACCAAACCTATATAAATCACCAATCATCATTCATAATTATGGAAGAAAAGAGGTTTTGCTGCGAAATATCAAAAAAAGTCAAAGCCCCAACAGTCATCGAAGGCTTTCCAGGCTTTGGACTCGTAAGCACAATAGCAACAGGATACATGATAGACCACTTGAAATTCGAGCAGATAGGAAAATACTGGTTTGAAGAAGGACAACCATCAATCGCAATACACGACTGCCATCTCATAGACCCGGTAGGCGTCTATTACAACAAAAAATACAACATAGTCGTAGTGCACAGCATCTCGCCGGCTATAAACATGGAATGGAGAGCGGCAGACATCGTCCTGGACGTCGCAAGACAAGTAGGCGCTAAAGAAATAATCACGCTAGAAGGCGTTGGCAGCCAGGAAGCAGACCAAGCAAGAGGATTCTTTTACACTTCAAACCCTGCGCACAGGAAAAACTTCGAAAAAATAGGCATAGACTGCCTCGGAGAAGGCATAATAGTAGGAGTAACTGCCGCGCTACTGATAAAAGCCCCACAAAAAGGCTTTGACGTCTGCGCATTATTCTCAGAAACACACAGCAACCTGCCAGACTCAAAAGCAGCAGCGAAAATAGTAGAACTGCTCGACAAATACCTAGGACTGAAAGTAGACTACCAACCACTTCTAAAACAAGCAGCAGAATTCGAGAAAAAACTGCGCGCGATGCTAGACCAAGCACAAAAAGCCAAAGAAATCAAAGAAAAGAAAGACATAACTTACGTTGGCTAAAAATTATCTTGTCAGAAATCGACAAGACCACATTATGAATGTGTCGATTTCTGAGCACCTTGAAAACGCAGGCGTTTTCAACGAATCCAAACAGGATAACTCTTCTCTGGACCGCTTGACGAACAAGAACCAAGCCTAAAGCCCAACAATTTCATAGGATACTGAGAATTCTGAGTAATCGAACGCGAACAGCACTGGCTCAAAGTCTCCAAAGCATCACAAGACGCAGTAGTCCTACTCTGAGTTCCCTGAGCATAACCAGTAGGCGCGTGCTGCCACGACTCAGCGCTGCAACAAGCAGTATAACCGCCAGCAATCGCTGCAGGATAACTAATCTCGGGAGGATTACAGCCGCCAAATTTAGCACCTAAAACGCGAATCTTGAACTGCGTCCTGCCAGCAGCATTTCTCGCACAACATTCCGTGGGAGCCTCAGCACCAGTGCAACGCTCTGTTGTCGTCTCAGCTTCGCTCTGAATGAAACCAGTAGGAGCATTCCTCCACGTCTGAACAGTGCAGCAAGAAGAATAATCTCCGCCGAAAGGATAACTGACTTCAGGACCAGGACACACGCCACTGCCTGAGTCCAATAATCTAACAGGAGAATGATAACGCTCGCTCGTCGCGCGAACACAACAACGCTGAGGAAGCTCAGTTGGCTTGCAAATTTCTGTCGTCGTCAAACCAGATCCAGGACTGTAGCCTGCAATCGAAGAACTCCAAGGCTCAACAGTGCAACAGCTCGCAAACGGACCAGAAGTCGTATACGGACCTGAAGCATAATTTCCAACAATGCTTGCCTGCCAGCCGATAAATAACAAACCACCGATAGAAAGAACTGCGATAAGGCCTAAAATACCCGGCGATACGCCATGCTCGGGCTCCACTGTTTCTTCCATGCCTTTTTCGTGAACGCCCCTATATAAAAGAACTTATCACCACTAGTCAGATAAGAAGAAACGATAGTTTAGGGGGTTTTAACCTAATTTCAATAGCAACACTCACTTTTTTTACCATCTTTTTACCATCTTATTAGCCTCTCCTGGGCTCAGATCCTGGAAAAAACAAGACTTCCGAATAGTGCCTATCTTTTGTTTTGAGTCTTTCTGCTGCTTTCTGCCCCTAACTCACCAAACCCTCACTTTACAAGCAAACCACAAACCGCCAGATGCACTCCTACTCCTAGCCAGCCGGAAAAAATAACTAAAAACTTTCAACCAATTAGGCATCAGAAAACATATTATAATTAGGCACGAGAATTTCAAATTGACTGTTCTGCACTATTGGACTAGCCTGCTTAAGCGCCTAAAAAGCTGACTTTCATCCAAGACTCACTTTTCACTCACAGAAATTAAGGAAAAGTGAGGGTTTAACCATACTGCAGAATATATTTTGAGAAATGAGCATCTTATAATCAAGTTCAGATAGTATCTTTTCTGACATATTTTTTAAAATAATGATTTGCTAAGAAATAGTTCTCGTTATTCATATTCTAAGATAATAATTATTTAAATGTTTGTGGTCACAGAACAGGAGTTAAAATCTATCAAAAATAGGCACTTTATAGACGATAACCGTAAGCTTTAAATAAGACCTGCTTTGGATTCAATTGGGTGAAGACAAAATGAGTCCAGATACTGCGAAATATGCCCTTCCAAAATCAAAAGACCTAGAACGCATAGCGCTCGAAAGAAAAGAAGAAGCAAGACTGGCAGCAATGCAGCCAATCGAACGCCTTCTTTGTATGAATGGATCAAAGCACGTCGACACATATGCCGTCGACGGCATCAGAATGTACGAACGAAAGACAGGGCACACTGAATCAATTGCCTTAGTGTACGATGGCCGATTAGACGACGCAGCTGCTTCACAAATGTCAACAGCATCGAGAGCTCATCCTGGAATGATCACTGTTTTCTACACGACGACAAAAACTCCTAGCAAAAGTCCAGGAGTAAGAGGATTTGACCCATCAGACATGCACTACTTCAGGGAGTCTTACCTCGAATGCAAGACCACTGGAAATCAAGTTTCCGTCGAAATACAAGGATTTGGAACGCTCGAAAAAACAGTAGTTGAGCAAGCAAAAACCATCCTCGAAAATACACGAAAAAGAACACACCCAGAAGTGTAAGGGATTTTGCCAGAATTCTTGAATTCGTGCATCTTTTATCGACTTTAGATGCGGAACCAAGGGTACAAGCCAAGACCCCCTTGACCCTGTTTGACGGCAAAATCGGAGAAAGACAGGAAAAATCCCAGCGCTGACGGGAAAATCGGAGAAAGTGGCGGTTGGGTGGATGCCTGTTTCGGAATGGGTTGGCTGAAAGTGTCGGGATTTTACGCGAATTCTATGCCCGCAAGGTCAAATCTTAGGCCGTTAGACAAGTCAGAATACATCTTTTAGAAAAAGTCTTTGCCACAGGCATCTAATGCGGAAAACGGCATTTTTTGTGGGAAAAATTACACCTTGAAAAAGTTTTGATTAAAAGTTTTAAGCAATTATTACAAGTTTTGATGTCGGGATTTCAGTGGACACTGGACAGGCATCATCGGAAACTTTTTAAGCTGACAAATTTTCAACACTTAGAAAAAAGGTGCATGATGGAATTTTTGCTTGACAACGCGGAACCGGTAAACCACGAAGTAGAAGAACTTTCAAAAGTATTGCTGGCCCGCTTTGGACTCTCACCAAGAAAAAAAGACGGCAGCGCGCAACTGCACAAGCTGATTCTCCAGCTTTACGAGCGCAAAAAAGAAGCAAACAGGGAAAAAAAGCCAGAAGCAGCAGTCATGCCAGTCGAAGAAATGGCACTGCACGCAGGCATCAAACGCCAGACAATGTACGATTACCTGCGACGATGGCTGGACCTCCAGATTTTGAAGAAAACAAGCTTTGTCTCAAACGGAAAAGTCGTCATCGGATATGAGCTAAACGGCACAAACCTCGAAGGAGCATTCAGAAAAGCAGAAGCAACCCTGAAAGCACACATGGACTCAAGCTTCAGAATGATCGAACACCTTCAGAACGAGATAAAAAAAGAAAAACTAAGGTCTACCACGCAGACAGAAGAGAATTCAAGCCAATAACGTTGTTCTTAGCCTGCAATTGACGGAACTCCTGGTCAAGCTTCAAGAAAACAGTCGTGCCGTCAAGCTTTTTTACGATTGGAACGCCCTTCTGAATCATGCAAGTAACGAGGTCCATCACGACACCCTTGGCAAGCATGGTCTTTCTCGCAACATGCTCGTAAGAGGCATAAGGCTGACTCTCAGTGAGCACATAAAGCGCCTGGAAAACTTCCTTCTCCTTGTTCGTCAAAGGCTCAATCTGGAATTTCTTTTCCTCTTTCCTGCCCCTGACGTGCAAAGTGAGCTCGTCAACACGCTCTACCAGCTTGTCCAGCTTTCTAGAGAGCTCATTCAAAAACCCGTTAGTCGCTGCAAGTTCATCAGTGTTCTCATTGACGGCCAACCTATGGTCGTCCAACTCCTCCCTCATGCACGAAAGCACTACGGAGAGTTCCTGGCGGAACACATCTGCATCACTCGACAGCAATAACTCTTGCTTGTCACGAATTTCAACCACCCCATTTAGTCGAATGGTTTTTTGGAAAGTAAGGTTGCTTAAAAGGTTTTTGGTAGGGAAAAAAATATACTTTTTTACTGAGTTGCATGCTGAGAAGCAGCAACGTAAACAGTGTGTTTACCGTCGGAAATGATCTGCAAAGAACTCTCTTTTTCCATCTCCTCTAGAACTCTGTAAAAGCTAGATTTTGAGCAGAGACCTTGCTCCTCAACAACGATCTCCCTAAGCTGAAGAGCGCCCATCTTTCCGTACTTGTGCACAAGGCCCAGCACGAGATTCTTGATGTAGTCCTTGCTATTGCGAGCAAGCTTACGCATCAGCTTCTCCTTCAAAGCAGTGCTTGATGACCTTTCTGCAACAGGAGCGCTCACGCTAGGAGATTGGTGATCCAAAGGGCGGAAAACAGGCCTCTCTTGACGACGAATCTCGAGCAGTTCAATTTTTGATTCGATGTGCTTGATCCTTTGAAGAATCGGCTCGAAATTGTAGTACTGCTCGACGATCTGCTTGATCTCATGAGGCGTTTTCGGCAGGTGCTGAACGGTAACTTTTATTTCGTTCAGCGCAAACTTTTGCTCCTCAGTCAATCGTTTCAAGGCAGCATTCTGCTCGACGAGCTGCTGGTTCTGCTGGTACAAGTAACTCACCCATTGGTAAAGAGATTCTGTATCCTGCTTCACCTTCGCGAACGACTGCGAGACAGACCTGTCCATCTCATCCATCTTTTTTGTTGTTCCGAAAAAATCGAACATGGAAGGTGTTAATGGAACCTCATTTAAAAAGTTTATTGTTGTGCAGACATGGGATGGTCCCAAATTGGCTGTTGGGACTGGGACTATTTTGGACAGTCCCAAGACCAGTTTATCGACGATAAAATGCCGGGACTGGGACAGTCCTGGGAACATCTCAAGATAGTCTCAGGACCGTCCCAAGACAGTCTCAGGGAGAGACTGGGAATAATCTGGGACCATCTTGGGACTGATTATTCGACTATATTATATGTGGGACTGGGACAGTCTCAGGACCGTCTCAGGACTGGGACAGGTCTGGGACAGGACAGAAAGGTTAAAATAGAAGGTATTGCTTACTGCCAAATACAATCAGGAAATCCAAATTGTGTTGCGATTGATGATGGCAAAAACAAGCATTGATGGCGGCCGGGTTTTTGATTGGAAACAGGGTGCGGGAAAAATTCGTCAAACTGACAGAAATAAGTCAGTTTGGCACAAAAATAAAAACCCTGTTGACGTAGTGCCTAAGTTTAAGGCCTTGACTGGCTAGTGACGTCATTGGGCACCAGAAGATTATTAAAAACAATTAATTTGTGAGTAAAAAGTGAGAGTTCGACTATACGTTCCGGGAGCTGAACTTGGCAAGGAAATAGCCCTTACAAGAGATCAAATTAGGCACCTGAAGGTTCTGAGACTGAAAGAAGGCGAGAGCATAGGAGTTTTTGATGGCAAAGGGCACGAATTCGAGGTTGTTTATTCTCAAAAAGTGAGTGAAGGCAAGGTACTATTAGAGAAAGCAATAAAGGGCAGGGAAGAGCCAAAAGTCAACATAACACTCGCAATCGCGGTGCCTAAAGGAGACAGAATGGATGTTCTCGTAGAAAAAGTGAGTGAAATAGGAGTCAGCCGAATAGTGCCTATCATTTGCAGCAGGAGCGTTGTACAGCCAAGAGAAGCAAAAATAGAAAGGCTGCGAAGGATAGCACTGGAAGCATGTGCGCAAAGTGAGAGAAGCATAGTGCCTACAGTATCTATTCCTGTACCATTTGCCGAAGTTTTATCGACGATAAAAACCTACAATCACGCCTTCCTCTGCCACAAAACAGGACAGCCACTTGTAAAAGTGTATTGCGAGTGCGCAACCGCGCTCGTAATAGTTGGACCAGAAGGAGACTTCACCGAAGCAGAGCTTGCCGCAGCAAAAGAAGCAGGATGCACGTTCGTCTCACTCGGACCGACGATATTGAGAACTGAGACTGCAGGAATTGCCGCAGTAGCGCAGATAATTGCGCTAAGCCAAAAGATTTATAAATAACCCGTAAGTTTCGAACAACATGGAAGTCAACATTCTTGAAGAAAAAAAGGACAAAATCATCTTTGAAATCAAAGGTGAAGGACACACGTTAAGCAACGCGATACGCAAAGAACTCTGGAATGACGAGCACGTCAAAGGAGCAGCGTACGCAATCGAACACCCCTTGATTGAAATTCCACGATTCATAGTAGAAACAGACGGCGCAGACCCAAGAAAAGCATTGATCGCCGCAGCAAAAAGAGTCCAGAAAGACCTTGAAAAAGTCAAGGCAGAAGCGAAAGAATTGAAATAAGAATTAGAATTCTAAGCAGCAAATCAAAAGCTATAAAAATAAGTACCATAGTGCCTATTGCATGTTTGTACGCGTCAAAAAAATCAGCGGAAGACCATACGGGTATTTAGTAGAGAATGAATGGACACCGTGGGGAAGCAGACAAAGAGTTTCTAAGTATTTAGGCAAAACATGCACGCTCACCAGATATTCTGAAGCGCTAAGCGAACTGCCACCAGGAATACAAGCAGCAATACTCGAGGGCATTGCACAAGAATTGTCCAACCACGGATTCGTACGCGAAGGAAACGTACTCAAGCAAGAAAGTATTGTCGTTGATTTGAATGAAAATACAATACGGGAAAAGAACAAGAAAGTCGTACTTGGAATGAACGAAGGATATTTATGCGATCACACTTTGCAACAACTTCTCACTTTTGCTCCTAACGAAAGGCCAGACGAAAGCGCCAAAAAACTGGCGAATCTAGTACTCGAGGCCGGACTGAAGCTGAGCAACGAACAATTCGTACACTTATTCGAACAGGTGAAGCACCCATGAGTGAAGTACCAAGACACATAGGAGTCATTTTAGACGGAAACAGACGATTTGCCAAAAGACTAATGCTCAAACCCTGGAAAGGACACGAATGGGGAGCTGAAAAATTCAGAAAATTCACAGACTGGTGCCACGAACTAGGCATAGAAGAAATCACCGCATACGTGTTCTCAATACAAAACTTTGACAGACCAAAAGAAGAATTCGAGTACATAATGAAAGTCTTCCGAGCAGAATTCGAACACCTGCTCCAACCAGAACAACTAGAAAAAATGAAGAAAAACGGAGTAAGGGTCAACTTCATAGGCAGACAAGGCATGCTGCCAAAAGACGTACAAGAACTACAAAACAAAGTCATGGAAGCAACCAAACAGAACAGCCCTCGAAGAATCAACTTCGCAATGGCATACGGCGGAAGAGAAGAAATCATAGACGCCGTGCAAAAGATCGCTCTGGAAGCCAAAGAGGGCAAAATAGACCCGGCCAAAATTGATGAAAAAGAGATAGGAAAACACTTATGGCTGGACTCAGCACCAGACCTGGTATTAAGAACAGGCGGAGAACAAAGAACAAGCAACTTCCTAACCTGGCAAAGCACCTACAGCGAACTGATATTCATTGAAAAATTCTGGCCAGAAATAGAAAAAGAAGACCTAGTTGCAATAATAGGTGAATATAACAGCAGAGCGAGAAGGTTTGGACGATAAATTTATATATCACTCCCCGTCGCTGAATACTATTCCCAATAACTAAACCACTTAGGTGGAAGGGAGCTACAATGGACAAGAAAAACTTCATAGACGCAATACAAGCACTGAAAGCTCTTCCTAAACGAAAGTTCAAACAGACATACGACTTCATCATCAACTTGCGACATCTGGATCTTAAAAAACCAGAAGAACAAGTCGAACTCTGGGTAAAACTGCCATGTGACAAAGGAAAACCGATAAAAGTAGGCGCACTAGTTGGACCAGAACTGCAAGACCAAGCAAAAGCAAACTGCGACGTCGTCATAATGCACGACAATTTCCCACAATACGCAGCAAACAAAAAAGAAATCAAGAAACTAGCACAAAAATATGACTATTTTATCGCACAAGTGGACATCATGCCAGATGTTGCTAAAACGTTTGGTCGCGTATTTGGTCCTCGCGGAAAAATGCCAAACCCAAAAGCCGGATGCGTCGTACTACCAAACGCAAACTTGAAAACAGTAACTGAGACTTTACGCAAAACAATCAAAGTCTCAGCAAGACTGCAGCCAAGCGTCAAAGTAATGGTTGGCAAAGAAGACATGCCAGACGAGCAAATAGCAGATAACATGATGGCAGTCTACACCAACGTCATCTCAAAATTACCACAAGAAGCATTCAACATCAAATCAATACTATTGAAATTCACAATGAGCGCGCCGGTAAAGATTACTGAAAAAGGCATAGAAGTGCCAAAAGTCGAGGCGCCAGCCGCTGCGCCAGAGAAAACAGAAGCGTCTGCAAAACCGAAGAAGAGCAAGAAAGCCAAGGAAAGTGAAGCATAATGGCCAAAACCTCCAAAGCATCCCCCGCAAAGAAAGCAGTCGTCAAAAAAATAGTCACACTAGGCAAACAATACCCAATCATCGGTATCCTGAACATGGAAAGCCTCCCAGCAGGCAGTCTATTACAGATGAAAAAACAGCTCAGAGGCAAAGTAGAGCTGGTCATGACAAGAAAAACGCTCATCCAGCACGGCCTCAAAGAATTAAAATTACAAAACGGCGAACAACTGCTCGGAAAAATCACAGGCATGCCTGCTCTGATGTTCACAAAAGAAAACCCATTCGCACTCTACAGAATAATCAAGAAAAGCAAAACCCCTGCAGCAGCAAAAGCAGGACAAATATCGCCACGAGACATAGTCCTGCAACCAGGACCAACACCATTCACGCCAGGACCAGTCATCTCAGAATTCGCACAATTAGGAATCAAAGCAGGAGTTGAAGGCGGAAAAGTCGCAATCAAACAAGAAACAACAGTAGTCAGAGAAGGAGAACCAATCAACGCGAAACTGGCAAGCATGCTTCAACGCCTAGGAATAGAGCCAATGGAAATAGGCCTAGACCTCGCATGCGTGTACGAAAAAGGAATCATCTACCCAAGATCAGTGCTCGACATCGACGAAGACAAGTTCATGGCAGATTTGATGGGCGCAGTAAGCGGCGCGTTCAACCTTGCAATCGATATCACATTCATCAACAAAGACACAATAGAAACACTGCTTGGAAAAGCACACAGAGAAGCAAAAGCAGTCGGCGTAGAGGGCAGCGTGATGGAACCAGAACTCGTAGAAGAAATCCTGGTAAAAGCACAACGTCAAGCAACAGCAGTAGCATCAGAAGGAAATGTTCAAGTTCAATAACACTTAATGGAGGAAAAAAATGGAATACATATATGCGGCTTTGCTCATCCACAAAGCAGGGCACAAAATAGAAGAGGCAAACGTCAAGAAAGTGCTTGAAGCAGCAGGCGTCAAAACAGACGATGCAAGAGTCAAAGCACTAGTTGCAAGCCTATCAGGCGTCAACATTGACGAAGCCATGAAGAAAGCAGCTGCACCAGTAGCAGTCGCAGCAGCACCTGTAGCAGGAGCAGCACCAGCCGGCGAAAAGAAAGAAGACAAGAAGAAGACAGCAGAAGACGAAAAGAAATCAGAAGAACAAGCAGCTGCTGGTCTAAGCGCACTCTTCGGCTAAAATTTTTTATGTTATCTTTAGTTAGCCGGGGGAACCTGAACATCGGAATTCAGAAGGAATTCCGAGTGTGCTCGAAAACCGCACACACGCTCAGGCATGGAATAGCCGTCAGTATTTTAGCTGGCGGTTCTCGACATGTTGACAACGCAAGAGAAACAGCACATACAGCGCCAAATTGATGACTTGTTCAAAGACATCAAAGATCTTCGAACGAGTTTAAAGCAGATATACGACCAAAAAGAACAGCTGTTTTCAGAGCGCAACGCCACCGGCAGACAAATCGCTAATTCTATAAGAGAAATAAAGAAATTACGCCAAGAAAGAGACACGTTCACAGCAGAAGTCAAAACTGCAAAATCAGAGAGAGACACTCTGGCGAAAGGCATAAAAGAAAAAATAGGCGCTTTCAAAAAAGTATCAGACGCTAAAAAAGACATCCAACAAAAGCAAGGCGTACGAGAAAGCCCAGGAGCACTCAAACAACAGATTGAAAGATTACAATACAAAATAGAAACAGAAGCGCCAAGCTTCGAACAAGAAAAAAAGATGATGAAAACTGTCAGAGAACTCGAGAAAAAACTCAAAAGCGTTGAAAAAGTCTCAGGAATGTGGGAAAACACGCGCGGGTTAAGCAAGGAGATTGACCAACTCAAGGACAAAGCAGACGGACTTCACAGGACAATACAAGAAAAAGCCAAGCCTTCACAAGAAAAACACGAAAAATTAATGAAATTAAGCAAAGAAGTCGATGAACTAAAGAAAAAAGAGAATGAACTGAACAAGAAAACAGAAGAAAAGAAAAAAGAACTGGAAGAGAAAGGAAAACCGCTCGGAGAAATGCTCAAAAAATTCACAGAATTAAAAAAACAGGTTGGCGAAGAAGACAAAGAAGAAAATCTGAAGACAGAAGCACAGAAAAAGAGAAAATTGTCAGAATTACAACACGAAGTTCAGCAGAAGATAAAGAAAGGAGAAAAGCTGACGACACAGGACTTAATAATCATGCAAGGCATGGATTAGAAATAGTCTCATTCTAAATATTCTAAAGTGAGGTTTGTATGAAAAAAATAGTATTCTTTGATGGAGATGGAACTCTTTGGTACCCGAAGCTAACGAAACACACAAAAGTGCCATGGTGGGTGTATAACACGCCACGAACAGCCAGAAATCCGAATAGACACCTGATTTTAACCCCAACAACGCTTTCAACAATTAAAAAACTGCGGGCAAAAGGAATAATTCTGGTAATATTGTCAACACACCCGCATCCACCAGAAGAAGCAGACGCAGTTCTCAAAAAGAAAGTCAGACATTTTGACTTACACCAACTTTTTGACGAAATTCACGCGACAAGACCATACCCTGAATCAAAAGGCGAAATGATGCTTAAAGTGCTCAAAAGAAGAAAAATCCCAAAAAGCAAAGCGCTCATGGTAGGAGACAAATATGACTGGGACTATCGGCCAGCAAAGAAAAACGGAATAGATGCTGTTCTGATAACATCGGACTATGAAAAAAATCACGCACGCTGGAACATATGCCGAAAAATAAAAAGAATAAAGGACGTATTAAGATATATTTGACACCTACCTATTTCTTCGGCTTCAACTTATCAAAAAAGTCTTTAACCTTCGGATTTCCCTTCGGAGCAGCATTCGAGCCGAGCTTGTAATATTTCTTTTCAACGACCGTGCCCCAAGAGTATGCGCCCTTTTCCTGCTTTACTTCAGCAAGCTCGAATTCTCCTAACTTGGTGCCCTTTCTAAGATTATAGTAAATGTTTTCCCTGGTACACGACGGGAAAAGCTCATTGTAATACTTGTGAATCAAATAACCATACGCAGAACCAATAACGTTCAAGATTTCAATGATGTTTTGCCTGACTTCTGATTTAACAGGACGCCCTCGAGATGCCATTCAGCAACCACCAATTATGATTTCAGACATATAGAAAATAAATCACCTTTTTTACTTATAAATGTTTGTTACTACAACCAAGTCTATAGAAGTTGCTTGAGATTCGACTCTTCAATCAGTAAAGAAGTCACGTGCTGAATCAATTCAGAATAATGTTTGTTCAAATTTTCAAAAGCAGCCTTGCGATTTTCCAACTCGTAGAATCTTTCAGCAATCTGGCCAATCGTCTCCAAATCACCGTGAATAAGAGATAACTCATTCTCCATCTCATGCAAAGGCTTTTCAGCCTTTTTGAACCTAACTTTTGTTGAATCAGTCAATAAAACTCCTAGCTTCTTCCTTGCGACATGAACTTCCTCATTGATCTTATCACAAGCGTTTCTTATCTGCTTTCCAACAACTTCAGATTCAGCAAGCTCAATTGCGCTCTTTGCAAGCATATAATCGCTCAAATCCAGAAGACCCTGAGAAATCTCGCGCACAGCCTGCTGGATCTTCTCCTCTTCCTGAAACAAGCCAGCGAGCTCTTTCATTTCCGCCTTTTTTTCTCGTGATTCGCAATCACGACACGCGTCTTTACAATCGCGTCAGGACTCAAACTGATGCTGTCAATATTACAATCAACCAAAAACTCAGCAAACTCAGGATAAGTCGAAGGAGCATCGCCGCAAATACCAATCTTCTTCTTCCTTTCCTTCGCGATACTAATAACGTGCTGGATCATTCGCTTCACTGCCTCATTTCGTTCATCATAAATATCAGCAACAAGCGCTGAGTCACGATCAACACCCAAAGTCATTTGCGTGAGGTCGTTGCTGCCGATGCTAAACCCATCAAAAATATCACAGAACTCGTCAGCAAGAATGACGTTGCTCGGAATTTCACACATAACGTAAACCTGCAAATCATTCTTGCCCTGAGGCAAACCGTTTTCCTTCATAACAGCAATAACTTTCCTGCCTTCCTCAGGCGTTCTACAGACAGGAATCATAACCTTCAGATTTGTAAGGCCGAATTCTTCCCTGACTTTCTTAATAGCCTTGCACTCCAACGCAAAACCATCCTTATAGCCCGGCTTGTAGTATCTGGATGCGCCACGCCAGCCAATCATCGGATTCTCCTCCTTAGGCTCAAAGTACTTGCCACCAATAAGGTTGACGTATTCGTTAGTCTTAAAATCGCTGAAACGCAAAATCACGTCCTTTGGATAAAACGCTGCAGCAAGCATGCCAACTCCCTGAGCAAGCTTGTCAACAAAAAACTGTTTTTTATCCTTAAAGCCTGCCGTAATTTCCTCTATCTGCTTTCGCGTCGCTTCATCCTTAACCTGATCAAACTTTATCAACGCCATCGGATGAACTTTAATGTACTCGTTGACGATAAACTCTTCTCTTGCAAGACCAACACCATCATTCGGCAAGAAAGAAAGCTCAAAAGCCTCATCAGGATTACCGATATTCATCATAATCTTAGTCTTCGGCTGAGGAGAATTCTGCACGTCAATCTTATCAACCTTAAACTTCAAATATCCCTCATAAACAAGACCGTGCTCGCCCTCAGCACAACTGACAGTCACTTTCTGGCCATTCTTGACAGCCTGCGTAGCGTTATTAGTGCCGACAATACACGGAAGACCAAGCTCCCTGCTTATTATTGCCGCATGACTTGTCCTTCCGCCCCTGTTAGTAACGATAGCAGACGCGATACGCATTATAGGAACCCAATCAGGATCAGTCATCTCGGTAACGAGAACTTCGCCCTGCCTAAACTCAGCAATATCCTTAACATCCCTAATCACGTGAGCAGGACCCTGCGCGATCTTATTACCAACACTCTTCCCCATAGTAAGAACTTTGCCTTTCTGGAGAAGCTTGTATTCCTCAATGACATTCCTGTTCTTCTGCGATTGAACAGTCTCAGGACGAGCCTGAACAATGTACAACTCGTGCGATTGACCATCCTTAGCCCACTCCAAATCCATCGGACACCATTTGCCCTTCTTCTGACTGTAATGATCCTCAACAACCATCGCCCACTCGGCAAGCGTCAAGACTTCGTTATCAGTCAGACAGAAGTTCTTCCTATCTTCTGTTGGAGTGTCGATTTTCTTTATCGGATGCGTGCCATCATCAGTGTAAATAATCTTCGTCGCCTTCTCACCAAGACGCTTGTCAATCAAAGGCTTGAAACCCTGCTTCAAAGTCGGCTTGAAAACATAGAACTCATCAGGATTAACCGCGCCCTGCACGACACTCTCACCAAGACCATAACTTCCAGTCACGAAAACAACATTCGGAAAACCGGTTTCAGTATCTAAAGTGAACATGACACCAGCACAAGCCAAATCAGAACGAACCATCTTCTGCACGCCAATGGACAAGTAAACCTTGAAATGGTCAAACTTGTGCTGAGCACGATATGCAATAGCCCTATTGGTGAACAAAGAAGCAAAACAACGCCTGCACGCATCCATCAATTCATGAGTGCCTCTTATATTGAGGAAAGTCTCCTGCTGGCCAGCGAAAGAAGCCTCGGGGAGGTCCTCTGCCGTCGCTGAAGAACGAACAGCAACGTCTGTATTCTTACCCTTATACTCTCTAGACAATCTTTCATACGCATCAGCGATAGCAACCTGCAATTCTGGAGGAAATTCACAATGCAAGACTATGTCTCTGGCTTTTCTTCCAGCTTCTGCCAAGTCTTTAACGTTCTTAACATTCAAACCACGCAAGGATTTCTTGAGCTCGGCCATCACGCCAGACTTCTCAAGAACATAACGGTAAGCGTAAGCTGTGACAGCGAAACCATTCGGCACTTTAACACCCTTCTTTGTCAGATTCTGATACATCTCACCCAACGAAGCGTTCTTGCCACCGACCAGAGGAATATCTTCTATGCCTATCTCATTAAACCACAGAATAAAAGACTTTGACTTATCCATCAACACACCTCTCTTTTCAACAAAAATTAGGAAGAATGTATTTAAATATTATGGTTTATAGGTTGTAGAATATGAAAGAGATCCTTATAAGAAAATTCGAGCGCATGGGGATAAGCAAAAAAGTGATTTCTGCATTCAAACAAGTAGACCGAGAATACTTTGTACTGCCAGAATGGAAAAAAGCAGCATATGAAGATAGCGCTTTGCCAATAATTGCCGAACAGACCATTTCACAGCCAAGCACAGTAGTTCTAATGCTAAACGCACTAGAAGTCAAAGAAGGAATGAAAGTGCTTGAAATAGGCGCAGGAAGCGGGTATAACGCGGCATTACTGAGCAAGCTTGCCGGAAAAGTATACAGCATTGAGAGAATAAAGAAATTAGCAGAATTTGCCAAGAAAAATCTGAAAAAAGCCGGAATAAAGAACGTTAAAGTAATTCACGCTGACGGAAAGAAAGGATACGCAAAAGAAGCGCCATACGACAGGATAATCGTGACGGCGGCAGCAGAAAAAATACCTAATGTACTGTTGAAACAGCTGAAAGATGAAGGAGTGCTATTGATGCCAGTAGGACCCGCGTATGGGCAGGAGCTTATACGCGTGAGAAAGAAAGGAAAAGACTACCTCTATGAAAAGTTAGGCGGATACGTGTTCGTGCCATTACGCTAACGCAACACTGCTAAAAACACAAACACCAAGGCAGCCAACAACAAAAACGCCTTAAGAAAAGGAAAATGGTGCACGTGGTGGCGACGCTTTACTGCTTCAACATGTCTTCTATCGTAGTTCACTGTGTCTTCACTCTCTGTAATCTAAAATGTCGCTGACTCGCTTCGCTCGTCAACGAACACTTTTTCTCACTTTGTTCAAAAAAGAAAAATAAATAAAATAAAAAATTTATTCTGAGGCAAGCTGCCAGATAGCCTTCAACGCAACCAATAGTGCTGCAGGGAAGACAAACGTCACAATATTGCCCAAGATAACAGCCATGGTCAAGCCGAGAGCGATGATATCAGCGGCAGCATCAGCTGCGATAACCAAAGCAACAGCCGCGATCAAAAACTCCTGGATTTCTTTAGCTGTAATGTTCAAGAGTCCTACGATCAGACCTAATAATACGAGCACCCAAGTAACTGTAGGTGTCTGCAATTGAGGCACGAAACCAGCAATAATTGCCAAAACAATACCGATCAAGAATGCCCAATGTCCTGTTTTTCCATCCATAGTAAAAACCTCCTTTTCTACGACGATTAATCACGAAATCAAATATAAAGTTATGTAATTACTTAAAAAGAGTTAAGAATATCATGCGCGTCTAACGCAGACTCTATGTTCTTGAACAATTCCTTTGATTGTACAGCAAAACGAGCCCTCAACTGACTAGTCTCTTCCCTTGTAACTTGCGCGAACTTATCAGCATCTATTAGTCCGTATGGATAGCCTAAGAATGAAGGATCTGCAGAAATGGCAGCCAACGCAGACCACGCTTTTGGCAACATTTCCCTATCATGCTGGAAGACATCACACCTGAAAACGTATTCAGAACCCTTATGAAGTTTGACAAAAGCGACATTACCGCCAGCATAATACGACCAAGCGCCAACAGGAGCAATATCATGCAACACGGCCACAGCACTATTACCGCTATCAGTGCACAAAGTAGAAGTCTTTGACAAACCGAGAACAACAATGCCTTTTCTTTGCGCAGTTGCCCTCAATTGCCGCAAAACCTCATCCATCACCTCTCCCCTCGCCTCCAAATCACCATCACGAACCAAAATACCAGAGAAATTATTACAAATCTCCTCAGCAAAACGAAGCTCCAACAATTTCCTCACATGATTAACAATTGCCTGCGGATCAGCACGCCTACCCGCATAAGACAGAGCAGGATCAAACGCGTCAAAAGAAAACTTTTGAAGTTCCTTGCCCTCCAAATCAAAAATAGTAGCCTCAAAACCAAGATCAAGACCCTTCTGAAAAGCAAGCACTACTATGAATAATTCGCGCAATTCTCTTGACACACGCACATTATTCTCATACCAAGTCGCGTACAAGCGCGCAAACTGCACGCTAACATTCGGACCCTTGACAACCTCGCCATTACCGCCATCGATAAACACCATATTAGGGCCAACTAACGGCTCGACCTTCTGAAAAGACTCAGATTTCAGCGGAATACGCTCATGAGAGCCTACAAGAATCGCAGAACCGCGCTTTTGCAACCGTTCAGATAAAAACGGAATAAGCTTGTCAAACACGTGCATATGTTATGCGGACAGTCTGGCATTAAAAATAATATTGGTAATCAGAAATATAGATTAGCCAGCAAAGAACTTCCAACCATTCATAATCCCCAAGCTAGCGCCCAGAATAATCAAAGCGGCAATAAACATTCCAACACAAATAGCGAAAAAAGTCTTCGCAGGCTTCATACCAAAAAACCAAGAAGCAAGAGTTGCTGTATAAACACCAGTACCGGGACCTGGAAGCGCGACAAGCACCACCAAACCAAAAGCCCCATACTTATCAACCAACTTCTGAGTCTTATGCCTTGTACGCTCCATAAACTTGTCAAACAAAGACTGATACGTATGATTAACGTGCAACAACCTCTTATGAACCACCTCAAGGAAAAAATAAATGACAGGATACATAGCAATATTCGCAATCAAACACACAGTAAACGCAACCAAAGGCGAATAACCACCAGCCAACGCAACAGGAATACCACCCTGCATTTCAACAATAGGCATCATGCTCAACAATGCAGCCCAAACAAGCGAATTCATAACACAGACCTCACACGCTCCTTGACATACTGCTCGTTCAGAACTCTTTTTAATACTTGTTCAGGCATACGCTCCTGACGCTTCACCTTTGTCCACACTCTGCCCTTCTTAACAAATGTTTTCTTGTAGATTTTTTTGAACTTTAACACAGCATCCTTAATCTTCACAGGAGGACCAGACCAGTCCATATCTGCAGGAAGCTGTTTCTTGCCTAATACAAACCACCAAGCGCCCTTTGACTTCTTATCCCAGAGCCAGCCAGAACTCTTAACCTGAAAATCTGTGAAAGAAGCTCTCACGTGCTCAAATGCTCTTACAAACTTCGTGCCGGCAACATCTTCCTTATCATCAAGAGTTCTAACATTAACAACGATAAGATGACCTTTCTTCTTCAATGCATTAAAATCAATTTTCTTCTCAACAAAACATTCTTTTGAAGGCTTTTTCAAGAACTTTTTAGCGGCTGATACAAATTTATCGAAATTCTCCTCTGTCAAAGCAGCAGCGGAATTCCTGCCAGGCTGAACAGGATCAACTAGAATAAAAGGACCTTCAGTCTTGCTCTTATTCATCATCAGCAAAGCCTTGCCCTTGTAGACGTTGTTGAAATCCAGAATCACTTTTGGCTTCCACGCTCTCGCAGACTTCAGCAATGGAAGGAAGCCCTTGTAATGAGTGACGAGAATGTCAAGAACATGACCTGAAAAACCCCTGATATAACTCTCTGCGCCATAACAAGAAGAACCCTTGCAGAATTTCTTAGCTAATCTAATGTCATTCTTGAATTTCGCACCCTTCTTATTCACCCAAGCAACATGCCAAGGAGAAAAATCAGTAACGTTAACAGCCTGCTCTGCTTTAGAAATGTCCAACACTGGAACTATCTCGTATTTTATGCTGTCTCTGACCCAAAAATAATCACGACTGCCATGAATCCTTTCGTGACGCCATTTCTTCAACGCTTTTTCAAGAAGATCTGAGAGATTTTGCCCTTTATGTTGCAGACTAAATTTGACGAAAATGTCGACATCATAATCACCAGACAGCCAAGTGTCCTTGGAATAACTACCACCAAGAACCGCCTTGGCCTGAACTCTGACGCGCTTAAGCTCTGCATTCAAATTCTTTAGAAACTCATTTACCTTACCGAGCAATTGAGAACGCTCATCTTTCGACGGAACAATTTCATCCAAGACCTCTTTGAAAATTTGCTGATGACGCATAACAACACAAGCGCCACTCTGTTTAAAAAGCTTAGTGGTGACTAAAGTTTATAAATACACTAAGCCGCGTCTTATCTATGCAAGAAGCCCTTGTTATCACGACAGCAATTGCCGTACTATTATTTGTTGGCGTCATCTGCTCATGGATTGGAAGCAGACTAAGAATACCAGATGTGTTGTTACTGCTTCTCGCAGGCATGTTCTTCGGAAGCATCGAATACGAGAACGCGCCGCTGATTCAGTTTCCAACTGTTTTTCTTTCCAGCGTGGCAATTTTGGCATTGGCAATGATAGTATTTGACAGCACAGCAAGACTGCGCTTACGAGAACTAGACACTTTCAGCTGGAAAGCAGCAAAATTCGCTATTATTTTCACCATATTCACACTTGTCCTATTCACGGTTGCAGCACAATACATACTCAACATACCATTCTGGAGCAGTTTATTATTTGCGGCCATAATGACCGGAACATCACCAGAAATCATGCTAGAACTAAAAGGAAAATCAAGAGTGCTAACACTGCTCAAACTAGAGAGCATTTTCAATACACCATTAAACGTCATCCTACCATTCATAGTCCTAGACCTAATGCAAAATGTAAAAAGCACAGCACTGGAAGAATTCATCGAACAAATCGTTCCATTCATCATGAAATTCATAGTAGGCATAGGCGCAGGAGTCTTTGTCGGCATTGTGCTGTTCAAACTCGTACAACGCGCGTATACAGAAATATATTCACCACTCGCAGTCATAATAGCAGCGTTGCTATCATACGTATTAGCTGAAAATCTCGGAGGGTCAGGCGTACTAGCAGTAACGGCACTCGGATTCTTCTTCGGAAACGTTTACGTCAAAGAAAAAATCAAGATTTTAGGCGTAGAAAGCGTATTCACCAAAGCACTGTATATTCTTATCTTCATGCTAACCGGACTCATCATCAAAATACCATACACAACTGAGTTTTTCATCACATCAGGAATGCTATTAGCAGCGTACACTATCATAAGATTCCTCGCTGCCTGGTTCACAGTGCATAAAGAATACCCTGTCAGTGAGATATTAATCATGGCACTAGACGCGCCAAAAGGAGTAGCGACAGCAGCAGTCGTATTTGTACTGGCAGTGTACAACATCGAAGGCATGAGCACCGTAGTCGACATGACCTTCGCATTCATACTTTACAGCATCATTTTATCATCAATCGTAACTTGGTTCGGAAACTATGAAAACAATCCTCGCAGACACTAACTTCCTGGTAGAATGCGCCAGGAACAGAGTAGACATGCATTCAGAACTGACAAGAATACTAGATTTCTCATTCGAAGTCGCCATCCTAGATAGAACGCTGGAAGAACTTGACACCATAATCGCGCGCGGCAAAAAAGAAGGACTAGCAGCAAAACTAGCAAAAACAATACTGATGACGAAAAAAGTAACAATAATGCCAACAGCAGGCGGACACACTGACAAATTATTGCTGGAAAAAGCCGATGAGAATAACATAATAGCAACAATGGACAAAGCATTAAAGCAGAAATTAAAGACAAAAGGACAAGACGTGATTATTATTCGCGGGCAGCAGAAATTAGCGTTGATGAAAGCATGATTTGATTCACAGAATAAATATTCATTCACACTCTCCTGGAAGGTGAAGTTATCCGAACACACCGGAAAGGCCCAACCAAATGACGACTGTCAGTACAATTCCGCTGAGTCCTGTAACGAGCCCGATTATCCCTGCAAGCTTAGCATCTTTTTGTATGCACTTCATACTATTCCAAATGCAAAGTATCAAAAATGCGATCGTTACAAAAAAGAATAATCCCTTGGCTCGCTCTGAATCGCGGAAGCCAAACAAAAGAACAGGAATCCACGTCACGAAATAGGGTACTTGCAACAAAAGAGCAACACCCGAACCAATTCCCACTAATTTATTTCTAAACGCATCCATCAGCACTCACTGCAGTTCTATCATTTAAAAACCCTAGCGTTTAGGAGGATGAAGGCCTAAGCTCTTCCATAATGATCTTCGAATCTGATAATGTCGTCTTCGCTGATAATCTCGCCAAACTGAACTTCAACAATCGTAACAGGCTTCTTGCCGTTGTTTGAAATGCGATGTTTCTGCCCTTTCTTAATGAAAACTTCCTGACCGGCCTTTTTTGCGAGAATCTTATTCCCAACAGTAAAAAGCCCACTGCCGCTCGCAACAGTCCAATGCTCAGCACGATGCTTATGCTTCTGCAAACTAATAGCATGACCAGGATTAATGACCAAAATCTTCAACTGCCAACCAGGAGCGCTCCTCAGCGTCTCATAATAGCCCCAAGGCCTTACAACTTTCATGTCGGCAGAAAACACCATAACCTTTATAAATCCCTCTCTGGTTTTCGAGTACAGATGAGATAATGGGGGTTCTTCTAACCTGGCCATTATTGATGGAGACCAAAAAATGTTTTACAAGATAGAAGTAAAAGACCACGTAAGAGTACCGCCACGATTATTCGAATTCAACGTAAACGAAGCAGTCTTAAAAGCAGTCAAACAAAAATACGACGGTATGATTGACCCGAACTTAGGCGTAGTAATAGATGTTTCCCAAGTCAAAGAAATAGGAGAAGGAGTCATAATCCCAGGAGACGGCGCAAGCTATTACGACACAACATTCGAACTACTCGCATTCCAACCAGAACTACAAGAAGTCTGCACAGGAAGAATAAAAGACATCGCAGACTTCGGCGCGTTCATCACACTAGGACCAATCGACGGCATGATACACATCTCGCAGACAATGGATGATTTCGTAACGTTCGCAAAAGACAAAACCTTAAGCGGACGCGACAGCAAAAGAGGACTAAAAGTCGGCGACACGTGCAGAGCAAGAGTCATAGCAGTATCGTTCAAAGACGTTACCAATCCAAAAATCGGCCTAACAATGAGGCAGCCAGGACTCGGAAAGCTGGAATGGATATCAGCAGAAGAAGCGCCAGCAGCTGCCCCAGAAGAGAAAAAAGAAGAAAAGAAAGCCGGTAAAAAGGAGAAAAAAGAAAAATGAGCAAGAAAAAAGCATGCAGAAGATGCAAATACTTTTTCGAAGGAGACGAATGCACATTGTGCAAGACATCCCAATCAGTAACGAACTGGAAAGGCAGAATATTCATAGTTGACGCCAAACAAAGCGGAATAGCAAAGAAAATAGGCGTTGACAACGACGGAGAATACGCAATCAAGGTGACATAATGGAATTAGAAATAAAAAACAAGAAAGAAAACCCAGTATTGCAAAGGCAGGAAATAACCGGTGAGATCACATTCACCGGCACAGCAACTCCAAGCAACAAGCAAGTACATGAAGAACTAACAAAGAAACTAGGAATACAAGCAGAACTAGTCGCTATCAGACACATTTACGGCTCATTCGGCTCAGGAAAAGCAGCATTCGAAGCAGTTGCATACGCAACCAAAGAACAATTCGACAAAATAGAGCCGAGAAAGAAAGTAGCAAAAGCCGCGCCAGGAACAGCTCCTGCGGCAGCTAAGTGATAACCATGGCAGACAAAAAAGCACCAGTGAAAAAAGGACCACCAACCAAAGGCGCGTGGAAACTATACGAGAAAAAAGGCGACAAATTGGAACGCAAGAACAAAAGCTGCCCAAAATGCGGCACAGGATTCTTCATGGCACAACACAAAGACAGATCATACTGCGGCGGTTGCGGCTATACTGAGTTCCAGAAGAAGAAATAAGTTAATAAACTAGTTTTCTTTTAACTATTAAAAAGGAAGGTGATACTATGAAATACATCCTGCCAGTTATTGTAATTCTACTAGCAGCAAGCGTGCTTGCACAAGAATTAGACGAAAAATGCTACGCAGACTGTTATAATGACTGCATGAACGCCAAAACCGTTTCTGACAAGTATTGCGATAATATGTGCAGAGAAGAATGCACGCCAGAGGAAATAACAACACCAAAAGAAACTCCCAGCTGCGAAGATTTATGCCGTGAAAGAATCTCAAACAATAACCCTGAAGAACTCGAACGATGCTTACAAGACTGCCAACCACCTGAGACTTGCGAAGAAAGCTGTGAGCGCGATTTCAGAGGAGTCCCAGTCAAAATTCAAGAATGCTACATACGAGAATGCGGACACCCAAGACCAATAGTAATGTCCTGCGAAGAAATCTGCAGAAGAGACTACAAAGACGAAAGACAATTCCAAGGATGCATGGCAAAAAGATGCCTAGTCACGGCTTACGTAACACCAGCAGAAATTGCTCCCAGACCGCAAGAAATAATCGCAATAATGCCAAGAGATGAAATACTGCAGCCAACACAACCAGGATGCCAGGACGAATGCAGACGCTCATTTGAAAGATGCACTTCAGGATGCGGACAGCCAGGATGCCCGCGCTCAGAGCCGGCATGCGAAACAGGATGCACTCAAACATTCAGACAATGCGTAACAGAAATATCCCCACAAGACGACAGAACAGCGGCCGCCGGACAATGCAAACAACACGCTTTGGAATGCTTTACCGAATGCCTTCCCCGCCCTCAACGCGGAGAAATCGCTCTGCCAAGATCCACAGAACCGGAACAATCACAACAAGGATTCTTTGCACGACTCTGGAATTCAGTCGCAGGAAATTAAAAAGACCGTTCCAGAAGAAAGCAAAATAATTCTTTTTATCTCTTAATGTGATACCTAACTACTG
This sequence comes from uncultured Methanosarcinales archaeon, assembly GCA_964617195.1. Lineage (GTDB taxonomy): Archaea > Nanobdellota > Nanobdellia > Woesearchaeales > ARS49 > CABMGU01. The sequence continues at coordinate 40,438 of CAZTVK010000012.1, forward strand.
CAATTGCAGTGTAGTACAGAGCAAGAAGGGAAACTACAGATACAATAATTCGCTTAGCCCAAATTGGAAACAAAAACCAGTCAAACGTATTAATCATTTCAAGAGAAAGCAGCCCAAATGAACTTAGAGCAATCACTATTGTGCTCAAAGTCACTACATCCAACATTTTCTTTTCAGTTGAATCCATTTTTGTTCAAGAAAGAATATCCATTATTCTTTCAGCATAATAATTTAAAAAATAATCAAGCAGCGTAGACTGCACTCAAATCACGTTTCTCAGCACTAGGCTTGCCATACTGCTGATCATAGAAATGCGCAACATCCAGCCTTTGCTTTGTGACACCCTTGTTATCATACATTGCCTTGTCAGCCTTAGTCTTCAATTCGTGAATGACATCATCTAATGGACGCTCATATACATCACCCTTGATAGGATCTTCCACACTAAGCTTGTAGCTGGCCATGCCGACTGCAACCAAGACACCAAGCTGCTTAGCGCCCTCCTGCAATTTCCAGGCAGAATATTTCGCGTGCTCCAAATCAGTCTGAGGCAAGATGGCTGCGAACTCATCGCCGCCAATACGAGCGACTGTATCAGATTCTCTTCTGAGGAAATGATAAATCAGGTCAGCTGCTGTTTTCAGCAAATCATCACCTGTTTCGTGACCATAAGTATCGTTAACATGCTTCAACCCGTTCAAATCAAAATACATGACAACCAGGTTATCAGGGTCGCCGCCATTCTTCACATGCCGGCGAGCAACGCTAAGATCGTGCTTCAGCTGATCCTCAAAGCGAGACTTATTAAGAAGACCTGTAAGAGAATCATAAGAAGCCTGATTAACCAGCTTCTCGTAATCAGCCTTGGAGATGATGACCTTACCGTCACCAGTCACTTCCACTTTTCCGTCAATTGTTTCTTGTTGTTTGAATCTTACCACTTTGATCTCCTTTGGAAAAAACGGGAGGGGCCAGGGCGTTTAGCTTTGCGCTCAGCACGAGGCCCGTGTTGCACTGGGAGTTGCGCACGCGATCACCAGCACTCATCCATCACTGTTCTTTCCGCATAACAGTAACTAGACAAAAGGAAGATATATGTATTCCGTACAGAAAATACGTTTGTATGTACAAAATCATGTGTATGGGAACATTTGACATACTACACCCAGGACATCTAGACTACTTCAAACAGGCAAAAGAGCACGGAGATTACCTAATAGTAGTCGTAGCAAGAGACTCAAGTGCTATTGCAGAAGGGAAAAAACTGAAGTTTGGAGAAAAAGAAAGGCATACCTGCGTAGCTTCAGTATCTATAGTAGACAAAGCAGTACTAGGAAACGAAGGAGACAAGCTGAAAATCGTTGAACAAGAAAAGCCAGATATGATATGCCTAGGATATGACCAAAAAGTGAATGAAGAGAAACTAAAAGAAGCGCTCGCAAAAAGAGGGCTAACGCCAAAGATAATCAGGGCAACAGCATACCATCCGGAGAAATACAAAAGCTCGCTTATGAACTCTTCCAACAGTCAGTAGCATGATCATTCACCATGCCAACAGCCTGCATGAAAGCATAACAAATCGTGCTGCCAACAAACCTGAAACCGCGCTTTTTCAATTCTTTAGACATTTCATCAGATTCCTTTGAAGTCGGCTGCCACTGACCGCGCTTCACTCTATTTCTGATTGTTTTTCCTTTTGTGAACTGCCAAATATACTTGTCGAATGAGCCGAATTCCTTTTGCACTATAAGAAAAGCTTTCGCGTTGCTGATAGTTGACTCGATTTTTAGACGATTTCTGATTATTCCAACATCATTCATCAAACGCTTCACGTCCACTGCAGTAAACTTTGAAACCTTCTTTGCATCAAAACTTTTGAAGGCTTTGCGATAGCCTTCTCTTCTATTCAGAATAGTACTCCAAGAAAGACCGGCCTGAGCGCCCTCTAACGTAATAAATTCAAACAATTTTTTATCATCATGCACAGGAACGCCCCATTCCTCATCATGATAACGCTCGTACAGGACATCACCATCACCAAAACAACGAGATTTCATAGAACCACTATCGAACAGCCTTGTAACCGCCCAATACTCCATTTTTCGAATAAACTATCTGCCAAACCTGAGTGTCTCGCGAGCGAGCCATTCCTGAACCGCCAACCAAATAGAACTTCCACATGCGGTAGAACCTTTCATCATACTTTGATTTGAGCTTGTCATAATTCCTGTTAAAATTATCCCACCAAGCCATCAAAGTCTTGCTGTAATCCGAACCGAAATTATGCACGTCTTCTGTGACAAAAAGCCCTTCTGTCGCGGTTCCCAACTGCGCCATAGAAGGAACTACAACACCGGGAAAAATGTATTTATCAGTCCAAGGATCCGCGCGCTTGGTCGAGACGTTAGAACCGATAACCTGCAATACAAATAACCCGTCATCTTTCAGACAGCGATGGGCGACTTCCATGAATTTTCTATGATTTTTGTACCCAACGTGCTCGATCATTTCAACAGAAGCAATGCAGTCAAATTTTTCGTTAATATCCCTATAGTCCTGCAACCGAATCTCAACAGGAAGCCCCTTGCATAATGCTCTAGAATATTCGACGTGCTCTGGCGACACAGTGATTCCCACAGCTTTTGCCCCGTACTTTTTAGCAGCATGATAAACCAGACCGCCCCAACCGCAGCCGATATCCAAAAGTTTCATTCCAGGCTTGAGACCTAGTTTTTTGCAGATAAGATCCAATTTTGCTTCCTGCGCGTCATCCAAATTCTTTGCATCCTTCCAATAACCATTCGTGTACACCATGCGCTTGTCAAGCATGGCTTTGTATAACTCTCGCCCGATGTCGTAATGCCTTTTGCTGTTCTTGTATGCGCGGCGTTTTGTCTGCTGATTTATTATCTTAGCCGTCAAAACTGAAAGCATGAGCTTGAGATTAGGCTTGAATTTGTTATAAAGATTTGCGCGGAGAAGACGGAAAGTGCACTCATCAAGCTTGGGACAGTCCCACCAGCCATCCATATAAGATTCACCAAAACCAAGCGAGCCATCTGATAGCATACGCTGATAGAAACGTTCATCATGAACGCGAATGTCCCACGGACGATTGCCATTAATCTTGACATCCGCCAAAGCGAAAAGCCGACTTATTCTCTCTTTGCTTGATACCATTTTAAGACTCCGACATAGACAGTTCTATTTAAAATTAATTGTTTGATTTAGCCTAAGCGCTAAAAACATTTATAAATAGGATATCGTTAAAACAATTCATGTCAAAAAGAGGGAATACAGAACTGTACATATTTGTCGCTTTTGCAGCCGTTGCAGGAATTGGTCTAGTCTACACAATGCTTGCTGGCAATCCAGTAGGCATGTGGGGCGCCTCCCTTGACTGCCAGCCACAATGCTTTAACGCGCTTGGAGGCAGTGAATTGCGCCAATGCCTAGCAGACTGCTCACAAGGAATATCACCAGAACAGCAAGGCGAACAGGAATGCTACCAATGCACCTGTGAAAAACTAACTGCATCAAACTTTGACGAAGCAAGAGAAGTATGCCAAAAATCCTGCGGGTCAGAAGCAACAATCGATTCAACCAAGACTGTGCCAGGCCTCTGCCAGTACTGATTCTTAACAAGAAAACTCAAAAAGACCGCATTGAAAAACTACAGATATACGGGAGTAAACAGCATTATTAACACAAACCTTTATAAATGACCGCTCTCGAGCATAGATTACTATTCTCAAAAGTATAGTATCAAGAACCTATGTTCTTGAACACACTCGGAAATCTTCGGATTTCTGATGTCCGAAGAATAGATGAGACCCAAAAAAATGCCATTTTCAAAACTAAACCTACCAGCGCCAATCCTAAAGGCAATACACGACCAAGGATACAAAGCGCCAACACTAATCCAATCACAATCCATACCATTAATTCTCACAGGAAAAGACATAATCGGGCACTCTCAAACCGGCTCAGGAAAAACAGCTGCTTTTGGGCTCCCAATACTAAGCAACGTATCATCAGGAAAAGGAGTCCAATCCCTCATCCTAACCCCAACAAGAGAACTCTGCGTCCAAGTAAGCGACGCATTACGCGGATTCGCAAAATACCTACCACTCAAAATAGTACCAGTATTCGGCGGAGTCGGAATAGGACAACAAATCAGCGCAGTACGCACCGCAGAAGTCATCGTCGCAACACCAGGCAGACTACTCGACCTGATCGGACGAGGACTAAGGCTTAGTTCAGTCAAATTCCTAGTTCTTGACGAAGCAGACAGAATGCTAGACATGGGATTCATAGATGACGTCGAAAAGATTTTACGTCAGACTCCAAAAACCAGACAAACACTCCTGTTCAGCGCGACATTATCGCCAAGACTGAAATCACTGGTGCACAAATACATGAACAATCCAACACCAGTACACGGAGAAACCAAAGTCGACACGAGCCTGCTCACAGAAAAAGCATACGCAGTACCCATGCAAGACAAATTCTCCCTTCTGGTGCACTGCCTCAAGCATGAAACTCCAGGAATCGCGCTTGTTTTCTGCGCGACACGACGCAGCTGCGATAAAGTCGCAAAAAACCTGCGCCTTCAAAAAGTCGATGCGACACCAATACACGGCGGACTTTCCCAAAGCAAAAGAATCAACACGATCAATATGCTCCACAAACGCGGAATTGGAATCCTCGTCGCAACAGACGTTGCTTCACGCGGACTCCACATCGACAACATCTCACACGTCTACAATTATGAACTGCCACAAACAGCAGACGATTACGTACACAGAATTGGAAGAACCGCTCGCGCAGGAGCAAAAGGAGACGCGGTAACTTTCGTAACACCGCAAGACGTGCGCGATTTCAAACTCATACTACGCAGCATAGGAAGAGACGTTTCACCTGCACCACTGCCGAAATTCGAGAAAGTCGTAATGGTCGCAGGACCGGCACAAGAAAGAACATTCCAACACCACGGCGGACAGAAAAGACAAAAACAATTCTGGCGCAAAAGATAACTACTTCATCTTTTTTCTAAACTTATTCAACTGAGCGTATTCTTCTTTGGTAGCATTGCCAGCCTTGCACTTCTCTTCCAATATTGCAAGCTCATCACGATAGCCTTTCCTTAACTTTTCAACGTCCTTTTTGCTTATAGTCATACACCAGAAGTTGAGATTAGAGCATTTTAATGTTTCGGTTGCATAGCCAAGGTTTATAAAGAACGCGCGTTTTTTGTATATAACCACTAGCAGGTAATGAATAATGACGATGATAAAAGCTAAAGGACATGAATTCGAGATGTTCATAGTAAAAGACTCGTTCAGCAGGCGAGCTGTACAATTCATGAATCACATAATCGAAGCGCTGAACTTGCTAGGAGTTCCAGAAAGCCAAATTGACGTCCAAATGGAAAAATACGCCCTGAAAAACGCTCCTGCATCAGTACTATGGTTCATGGACGGACACCGCATGTACTACAGCTACGAAGCGGCTTCAAAGTTTGTTGAAAACCTGTACGTCATCTCAAAAGTAATCGCGCTAGAAGTCGACGCTGTAATTCACAAACGGAAAACAATGCAGGACTTCGTCAGCGAATTCAAAGAGGAAGAAGATATTGATGAACAACGCAAAGAAGCACGAGAGACATTGGGAGTAAGCCACGATACCAAAGATTTAGAGGCTATCAATAAAAGATACAAGGCATTAGCAAAAGAACACCACCCTGACGTTTCTACAGGCAATCTGACCAAATTCAAAGCCATCAACCGGGCGCACAAAATACTGAAAAGAGAATTGGAATAATTTTTACTTGTTTCTCGGATCGTCAGCAGCATCAAGATAAGCGATTCCCCACGGACCGGTGCCGTGCACCTGGATGACTGCTTCTTCATCTTTCGTGAAAGCTACCATAGAATGGCCGATTGGCATGATTATAACGCTTCCAGCTGTGTATTCCCTGGCTTTTTCTGCGTCGCTTCCTTCCGCGAAATAGAACTTTCCAGAAAGGACCGTCACGTGCTCAATCGCAATATGAGTGTGAGGTGCAATAGTATAATTTGGAGAAAGCTTCAACCTAAAAGTGAATGGTTCTGGATTCTTCAAACCACCTGCCTCAATGACTGCAATTTTTGCTCCTGGGGACAAGGAAGGCGGAGCATCTGCCCACACGAGTTCATCCACAGAAAGCAGAACAGGACTCATAGGCGCTGGCGCAGGTTGCTTCTGAGCGCACGCAACCAACAACGCGAATAAGATTAACAATCCGAACTTCTTTTGCATAAGTACACAGACGCGCTCGCAACATTATAAAGATTACGGTTACGTTTCTCACCTGTCAAATGTCATTTGAGCATTAAATGTTTCAGCAGCATCATTCGATTCTCGCACATATGCCCCCTTATTGCGATAGGGCTTCAGTGGAACAGTAGCGCATAAGCCGCGAGGAGTAAGTGTATCAATAATCTTCCAATACGCATCATTGACATGCGCGCGGTACTCAATATCAGGATGGCTCAGCTCTGTTGCTTCCATAAGATAATCAAGATTCTTGAATAATTCAGGGTTATCAACCAGGCGCGCACGCAAAGGTGCCCATTTGCTACTTTGCCAGCCATCATTTCCAGGCGAACAGTCCTTTGCGACATGCGGACGGCAGACCGCACCGTAATCTTCCGCCCATTTTATTGCATACTGCACTGTCCTTTCCAACTTTTCGATGCTTCCTTTATAACTGTCTGGATCATGGAATCCAGTCACCATTAACGACTCAGGCGCTATCTTCATTTTTCTACAAGTCTTAAACGTACGCTCAAAATCATAAAGACTCTTGTTCCGTTTATTCTGATCCTCCCAAGTTTTTTGGTCGATACCATCAACGCCAAAACCAATGGTCTGCAAACCAGAGTTAGGGATGATCTCATCCAGTGCAGGAACCTTTTTAAGCGCATTTAGAAAAGAATCACCCCTGCTTAAACCGCGGGTGCGAATGTCGAGATTATACTTCTGCCTTGCACGGGCGAATAGTTGAAGGACACCTTTGAATTTCGTCGGGTTCTGGAAGAGATCCAACGAACTGAGATAGAGACTCATTCCCGGAAGGCCGAGGCGCTGTGCTGACTCACAGAGTGCATCCAGATCTTGTTCCATAACAATCGGTTCACTGAACTCTTCACGCATATTCTTCTTTGCGGCGCAGAATTTACAGCCATAATGGCATCCTTGTGAAACGTAAAAGCCGAAATCATTTTTAAGATATTTCTTCAGCAGTTCGTCAGGAATGTTTTTGATGCGCTCCGCAATGCTCACATGAGAAATTGGAAGCGCTTCAATACCCCGCGTCTTAAGTGCTGGATTTGTTATGGTCTTCTTTCCTGTAATTGATGCAATCTTATCGGGAACTGAGATGTTAACATCTCCAAAAACTTGTACTGCATTCGGAAAGACTTTTTGAAATTCATCAGGTCTGAAATGCTCAATGATTTGCCCCCCGATAAGCGGCTTTTTCCCGGTCTTGTCATAGACATCGCGCGCGGTGCGCTGAGTGATTGGAATATATGGCATCCCAATAACGCCAATCCCTATGGTATCGTACTGCTCAAGGCGCGGGAGAGGCTCGAGGTTCAGGTCAACAACATCGGTTTGAGTGCCTGCAGCTTCGAAGCTTGCCGCTATCTTGTGAAGGTCCATTGGCAGCCACGTCTGAGGTTTGCCATAAGGATACGAACATCGGATTAACACTGCTTTTTTCATAGTTTCTCACTTACTGGTGGTAAATGTAGAGTTGATATATAAAATATTACTGCTTCATTTTTTGACGAAAATAGGCATATTTAAATGCTAAAACCCGTTTTGTTAGTAAAATTGAAGATTATAAGCTCGACCTGTATGACCGAAAGTTGCTGTCCGAGCTCGACAAGAACGCGGCGCAGTCGCTTGCGGAGCTCGGCCGCGTGCTGAAGCGCTCCAAGCAGTTCGTCTCATATAGGATGGAGAAGCTCGAGCAGGCCGGCATCATCAACGGATATTACGCGATCGTGGACATGTCGAAATTGGGCTTTTTCACTTTTCGTGTGTATCTCAAACTCCAACAGATGACCCTCCAGGATCGAGATGCGCTCGCAGAGTATGCACAGAAGCATTTCAGCCAGGTATGGACGGTCGTCTCCATGCACGGAAGATGGGATATCGCAATATTCATCGGCGTGAAGACCATCACTGAATTCCACACGGTCTGGGACGGACTGTTGGCACAGTACAAGCCGCGCATCAAAAGCTATAATGTAGCAGTGTACGCGCCCATCTTCAATTTCAACAGAAAATTCCTCCTTCCGACGACTGAGCAAGGAATCATCCGCGTATATGGAGCCGGCACTGCGGAACCCGTCGACCAGTTGGATAAGAAGATTATCGAAACGTATGCCGTCAATGTGCGGCAGAGCGCGTCAGAAATCGCAAGGAAACTGGGCACCAGCTCCGAACTCGTGCGCGACCGCATTAAGAATCTTGAACAGAACAAAGTGATTGTCGGCTACCGCGTGGATTTCGAACTCAAAAAACTCGGACTTACAGGATATCGCGTGGACTTACAACTCATTTCAACCAGGCGCAACAAAGAATTATTGGAATTCTGCAGTACACACCGGAATATCTATCAGATGAACAAAAGCATCGGAGGAGCAGATTTTGAAATAGAAGTTGTCGTGAAAGACCTGCCACACCTTCTTCAAGTCATTGACGAAATAAGGATGAAATTCAAGGACGTCGTGAACGATGCCGAATGGCTCGGATACACCACAATCCACGTTTTGAAATATATTCCTGATTAGAGCCTCCGATGTGCTCCGTAGATTAAGTTTGGAGCCCTTTAAGGAATTTCTGCGGGCTCCTGAATGAAATAACTAACGTGGTTGAAGTTTATTATTGTTTCGATGGTGTACCAATTAGTTTGATGTCCTCGAAAAATGTTCTGCTATTTCTTGCAAACGTAGACATGCCCTGTTTCGACGTGACCCTTTTGCCATTGTTTGAGTATCCAGTCGAGTGTCCTGTCCGTTACCGCTTGCCGTTCGGCAAGCGGAAGGTCGTCCTGAAAGAAGATGAACGGTGCGCGTAACCTGAACAGTGCAAACATGCCTTTCAGCGCTTCCGGAGACATCGCAAATTGGTATGCATGCTTCTCGACGTGCTTGAAACCGGAGGCCGCAAGGACGTCCTGCAGCGTGCGGTCTTCGATAGAGAACATCTTGCCGCTCGTATTGCACTCTTTCTCGAACGTCTGCGCGACTTCGTACAAAAATCCGCTTTTTTCTCCTAGGTAGGCCGCGGGAACGTTGAACGACAGCACTCCGTGCTGCTTGAGAATCTTGCCTGCCTTGGGGAAAAACTCCTTCCATTTGAAGTTCCAAAGCGCTGAGGCAGCGATAATCTGGTCTATAGGGGAATCTACCGAGGAATCGATCATTTCAAGATTTCCGCGAACAGGCATAATCCGTGCATGCGCAGCGAACTTGGATGCGTAGCGTGCCAACGCCTCCTCGGACAGGTCGATGCCAATGATTCGAGGCGATTGTGAACGGCACACTTCCTCAGTAAAAATTCCTGTGCCGCATGCCGCATCAACAATGCTGTGGCTGTCCTGAATCGCGATGCGATTGAGGATTGCGCGTGCGGTCAAGCGGTAGTAGTTCCCCGACGTCGCACAGTAGCGTTCGTAGAGCTTTGCGTACTCACGCCAATTAAATTCCCTGTTCCTGTAGATGCTCTCGAGTGGCGAAGACACAGTATCCTCACGCTACGTTAATCTCGCGCTCGTCAAAGCACACTTTCCCCTGCTGGTAGAGTGAATTCTTCAAGCGCTCCATTTCCTGGCGCACAACGTCATCAGGAGCAGTGCTGCCCGTCATTTTACGGTAGATGAACCGGTCACTTGTCACTCCAAAGAGCAGTTTCGGGTCTGCAAATCTGTCCCGGAGCCGGTACTGCGATCCGGTCACGATCGTTGACGGACCGTAGAGCAGACGGACAATCTCCTGAGGGTTTCCTATCTTGTGCTCGAACTCAGTAACGAACGTTGCAAGCCGCTCCTGGTCACACGGGAAGTTCAGTCCCGCCTGCAATAGTCGTTGCGGCGACACGAGCGTCCCCCGCTCAGAAGCATTGAACAGTGCAGTATTGATTATGGGAGAGCCGTGTTCAACTGCGACCTTGACCTGATCAAGGGCAGTATCGTTGTCATCGTGGCCATGGAATTCAAGCAATCCGCTGTATCGGGCGCGAATGGCATCAAAGAGCCGTTCCGCAATCTCCCGGTTGCCGATTCCAAGACTGTCACACACAATCAGAGAGCGCGCGCCAGCGTCGCTGAGGCGACTAGACCATTCCGCGAGTCTGTGCTCAAGTCCGCTTTCTGCGCGCGTCGTGTCAGTCAACGCTACGTCGACCGGCTTGCCGTACTGCTTGGTGAAGTACTCAACCAGCGAAACTGCATTGTTGAGCACATCCTCGGGCTTCCAGCCCGCGAGCGTCTGCGAAATGAAGTGGTCACTTGTAGGGATCCAGAAGCACGCGCTTGCATTCCGGTAAGGCGCAATCAGGTGTCCCGTCTGATCAAGATGCGAGCGCATGGCGTGACTGTAAACTGCGGACTCTACGTTGGTTTCCTTCAGTGCTTCCAGAATCTGTGCAACACGCTTTTCCTCCGCAGAACAAATGGACGGGTAACCAACATCGATGATGGCTGTGGGAAGCGCTTCTGCAAGCGTCTTCATCATACTTGCATCTATCAAGAAATTAGCCGCGATGCCGTCTCTCCGGCAGTCTTCACGGATTTTAATGGGTTTTTTTTGTGTCATTGCGTCTCCACCCGTTTTCGAGGATGAGTAACTTCTAACTACTACATAGTAGTGAAAAGTAATTAAATGTTTGCTGTCGAAAGTCTACGACAAAACAAAAAATATTTAAATAGCCCTTCAGTACGTTACCCTATGGAGTTAGGCCCGTTATTGCAAGAAGTCGGCTTGAGCGAGAAAGAAGCAAAGGTCTACCTGGTTTTGCTCTCCTTGGGTCCTTCAACAGTCAACATGATCGCCGAACGTTCTGACCTCATTCGAACAACAACCTACGACATCCTCAAATCGCTGCGAGAAAAAGGCATTGTGGCTAGCCTTGTGAAAAATCGAATCCTCCATTTCGAAGCTGCAGACCCGCAAAAGCTCATTGAAAGTCTCGACGCGAAGAAACAAAAAATCCAGGAAGCACTTCCGGAACTGAGAAAATTACGACAATTCGTCACCGAAGGGCCAACACTTGAACTCTACGAAGGAGTAGAGGGCATTCGCACGATCTGGCAGGATATTCTCGGAGAAAAACAACCGCTCCTTGCATTTTCTAACTACGAATCCGTGTTCAACACTCTCAAATATTTCTCGCCCAGATTTATTCAACAACGAGTAACAGAGAAAATTCCTGCGAAGCTACTCACTGAAAAAACACCTGGCGCAATCGAGACATGGAAGAAAAAGGACAAGCAAGAGCTTCGGGAAACCCGATTCTTGCCCGCGCTAGAACGAACGAAAATAACAGAATACATCTATGGAGATAAAGTCGCAATTCTGTCAACAGACCCGCAAAACCCGCTCGGCATCATCGTGAGGCACGCCGATTTTGCCAAGCAGCAAACGGTTCTATTCGAAATGTTATGGAAACAAGCACAACCTTAAAATCCTCTGAATTTTTTGTAGCGCAAAACGCGCTATTTTCCGAGTGCTCCAAACTTAACCGTTAAAGCCTCCGGAGGGAGTTGCACCCTCGACCTGCGGTTCTTCTGACGCCTGCGTCTGAAGTTACGCGACGCAGTCGCGATATACAAAACCGCCGCTATGGCTACTAAGCTACGGAGGCGTTATGAATAGCTCCTTCGTGATAGTTTAAAAAAGTTGCTCTTAACATAGCAAATTTTATATACGCCATACAAGAGCGACTAACCTATGATAAAAGACTCATACGCACAGTTAAAGAAAGAACACCCAATACTGCCGGACTTTGACAAAATAAACAAAGAATTCCAACTATCAACAATAGAAAACGAAGACTTCCTTCTCAGCGAAATAAAAGAAAGAATAGCAAACACAATAGAACCAGTCATACAAGTAATAGAAAGAATCATACAACCAGACCCAAACATGCTAACAGACATGTACGAGTCAACATGCTTCACAAAAGGAGAAAAAAACCAGCTCTTCGACATCTACAGAACACTAATGCAGACATTCAGACTGTTATTGGAAACAGACCTGCAAAAAGAAGACAAAACAGACGTTGAAGTTATCAAGAAAACATACGAAGAATGGCAAACTGTTAGAAAACAAATAGCACCATACGTCAAAAAAATGCGCGAGCACTGGCAAAAACACTTCGAGCCAAAAGAAATACTAGAGTATCTAGGATGAACATAATAATACTAGGCACACAAGGCTCAGGCAAAGGAACACAAGCACAACTTCTCAAAGAACAATATAAGTTAGTCCACTTATCAACCGGCGATCTGCTGCGAGAAGCAGCAGCACAAGACGAAAAAATAACCAAACAACTGGCAACCGGCAAACTATTCTCAGACACCCAAATGATCAAGCTAATCAAAAAACGCATTTCGAAAGAAAAACACGGCATAATATTCGACGGGTTCCCAAGAACACTGCCACAAGCAGAAGCCCTAGACGAAATAACCGAAATCAACCTCGTCATCGAGCTTAAACTGACAGACGAAGAATCAGTAAAAAGACTCTCAGGAAGAAGACAATGCAAGCAATGCAGAGCAATATTCGGAACAGAAAACCCTCCGCGAAAACCAGGCGTATGCAACCGGTGTGCAGGAGAAGTATACCAAAGAAATGACGACAAGCCAGAAGCAGTCAAAAAAAGACTCGACCAATACCACGACGAAACAGAACCATTACTCGAATATTACCGACCGCGCAAAATCGTACACTCAGTAGACGCTTCCGGAAGTATAGACGCAGTGTTCAAAGACCTCTGCAAACTCATTGAAGCTGCTGGCGGATAAACTCAGTAGCATAACTTCCTCTCGGCAGGAAGAATTCTAAAACTGCCTTCTTCTTCCCTGGAAAGAACTCATCATCCTCAAGCTTGCCGACTTTCAAATCTTTAGCCTCAACCCAGACAGAACGCTCACTGCCCTCTGCACTGACTTCAGGAAGCTCACGAATGACAAAATTCGAAGGCTTAAGATTCTCCTCTGCCAATATTTCCGTAGTAATTTCATCATTGACTTCAGTGCCAAAGCCGACAATAGGCAAAACTTCCGCACTAGAAAGCATTGCCGCCTTATTCCATAAATGACTCTGGTATGCATGCACGAACAAAAGCAACAATTTACGCGGCAAACACCTTAAAGCACCAACCCAATCACGCTGATTAAGATGAGGCTTGATTTTTTCGATGTGAGAATGCATTTTCGCGATCAACAATGCGGCCTTCTCAAACTCGCGCTTGACAATAAAACGGCCAATCTCAACATTATTAGTGCTAAAACGCTGCTCACCGAACAAATTACGGAATTTTGATGAGATTTCTGGCAAAATGTCCAAATTGCGCACAACAATTTTGAACTTATTACCCTCTAATTCTCCAAGATGAACTGGCTCGTCACCATAGCCAAGAAATGTCAACTTAATCTTTTGATAAGACAAACGCTCAATTCCTTCTTTTGTCGCACGAGCACTGCAAACCTGCTCTGTAACCGCCTTTTTATCCTTGTTTCCTGCGCACGATACGTCTTTTTCAGGAATATGCAAGTCATGCGCGATATAGTGCACCGCATCAAGCGTTGAAACGTCCTTTTTCCACAGCTTAAAGTAGACAAATGAGCCAGATTGCTTTGGTTTTACAGCACTGAATTCTTCAACAACAAAGTCTTCAGGAATGTGCTTGATGACGTACATATCATCGACGACAAAGATAAAGCTTTAAATAATCTCCTAAGGACGATTAAGCTATGCGCCGTTAGCTCAGCTTGGATAGAGCAGTCGGTTCCTAACCGGAAGATCGGGGGTTCAAATCCTCCACGGCGCGTAAAAGAGGCACAATGCATCATCCGATACACGTCACACAAGGAATCAGATACTTCCTATCATCACTAGGCCAAAAAATCAAAGGACCAACAAGATACAAAGGAAACGCAGAACAAATCTGCAAACAAATAGTCAAAAACTGCTGGAACGGCAAATACTTCCAAACAAGCACGCACCACTACAAAGAATTCTGGGCACGAGATTTCGGATATTGCTCTGAGAGTTTAGTAAAACTAGGATATCTGAAAGAAGTCAGAAAAACACTGGAATATGCGCTGGCAAAATATGCAAAAACAGGCATCAAGACGACCATTTCTAGAAACGGAACACCATTCTCATTCCCAGACATTTACAGCCCAGACTCAGTTGCTCTGATTGTTCATGCACTACGCATTGCACGCGATGAGAATTTAATCGAAAAATATGAAGAATTCCTGCAAGGAGAAATAGACGCGTTCGCAAACATTGTTTTAGAAGACGGAATTGTAAGAAGACACGCCCACTTCTCAGGCATGCGAGACTATACCAGACACGACAGCAGCTGCTACACACACTGCATGGCAATATTACTAGCAAGAGAAGCAAAACTGCTCGGATTCCACTTTCCCTACACAGAGAAGCAGCTCGTCAGAAAATTAGACGATTATTGGAAAGGATACTACAGAGACGACAGAAGCAACCCAGAACCAAGTGGAGATGCGAACACACTGCCATACTGGCTAGGCATTGGTAGAGACTTCCAAAAATCACTCTCAATCATCAAAAAACAAGGAATAGACCAGCCATTCCCACTAGCATACAGCAGCAAAAAACACGCTCACATGATACCAATAGAGATTTTAGTTCCAGGATGGCAGCACGACGCAATATGGCCGTTCCTAGGATTCATATGGATGCACGCAGTGAAAAAATACGATGATGCTAGAAAATACAAGCAGGCATACGCTGAAATCATCAAAAAGAACGGAACACTCCACGAAGTCTACCATCCAACAGGAAAACCATACAACTCACTATTATACCACGCAGACGAAGGAATGCTCTGGGCAGCGATGTATCTGACGTTATGACTACCACTTACGCTTACTTCTCGCGAATTCCTGCCAAATAGAAGCGATCCAGTTTACAGTGGAGAAATAAGGCATGACGAGCATGTACGAGACCAAAGGCGAAATCTGGCTCCTGAACTGCTCCTTAAACAAACGATGAGCGAACATAATCAGGTAAACACCAAGAATAAAACTAATGATTATCGGAAGATACACCTGAATATTACGAGCAAGAACAAACTGCTGCAAAGACGGCCAGTCCAACAACTGATTCAAGAAATAATTAGGAATAGTAAAACTTCTGAACACAAAATCAAACATGCGGTCAAACAAATCATACGCAATAATGCCGATATTGGCCACAAGCAACAACACTGCAAACACGTTCAGAGGCATCTGGAAAAAACCATACATGCCGTGCTTCTTTGAAAAGAACATATCACGATAATTCCAATGATTATAGATGTAACCACGAGCCCACCTGATACGCTGACGCCAGAAAGATTCGAAAGTATTAGGAACATGCGTATAGGTGATGCTTTCAGGCTCCATCTTAATGAGATACCCGTTATACTTCAAACGCATGGCAATCTCCAAATCCTCAGTCAAGTTATTCCTGTCACGAGTAAAACCGCCAAGCTTTCGCAAAACTTTAGTATGATAAACCGACAGGACACCAGGAGTCATGTACAAAGTGCCGAAATTACACATGATCTTACGAGTCATGCTAGACATGATATATTCGAAACGCTGAATACGCTCTAAAAAGTTTCTTGGCTCATCAACACGAACACGGCTGATAACAGCACCTATCTTCTTGTCAGAAAAGTTTGCCAAAGACTTCTTCACACTATTCCTAGAAATACGGCTATCAGCATCAACAACAGCAAAAAACTCACCAGATGCGTTATCTAACGCAACATTCAAAGCAGATGCCTTGCCGCCATTTTTCTTGAAAATAACACGAACCTCAGGATGCTTCACTGCGAACTTCTTTATGATAGAAGCAGTGCCATCAGTAGAACCATCATCAACAACAATGATTTCTCTCTTGCCAACAGGATAATCTGTCGCAAGAATCGACCTTACTGTTTTCAGAATCGTTCCAACTTCATTCAAAGCCGGAATTCCAAAAGTAATCTTAGGATATTCTGAGAATTTCTTCTTAGGAGTTGGCTCTGCGTACAAAAAGCTCAACCATACCAAAATCAACCAAAGGGTAACGAAAGAAATACCCCATAATATGTACTGCAGCATATAGGTAAAATACCTATTTACGCTTTATAAAGGTTGCGCTAATTATATATACAAAAACAGGCCCTTTATCGACGGGGGACAATGGACAACTACGTAAAAAACCTAACTGCCATCAGCATACTAATCTTTCTAGTAATGATACCCATAGCCTATCTAAACGGCGTTTACGGGTGGATACCAGACATTATCGTGTTTGCATTTCTCGCATTGTTCTACTACTGGGCTTATGACACGCTCAGAATGAACATGCCGATATTCACATTCCTCATCATCGCACACATTTTACACGCAGGAGGAATATTCGGATGGTACCACATCTCCCCAGTACCCATAAGATGGGAAATCGTAACACACCTCGCAGGAGGATTTGCATTCTCACTACTGGTTTTCAGATGGATGGAGCAATGGATGGAAAAAAAGTTCACAAAAAAAACCTTCTTTGTACTGATTGGAATATTTTTGGCAGCAACAGGAATAGGAGCAGTAGTTGAAATATCAGAATTTGTAGGCTATCTCTTCGCAGGCGAAGGAGAAGGAGCATTCCAATTCGGACCAGGAGACGGAGTAGCAGGCCTAAAAGGCACTGAGTTCATAGACGCAATCGGCGGCGGATGGATAAACGAAGGATGGGACTTCATCTACAACACAATCGGGATACTTGTTGGAATAGGGATAATGCTTGCCATCAGAGCGACAAGAAAAGAGAATTACTGAGCCAGCTTCTTCAGCAATTCAACAATCTTCTGACCAGAAGCCTTGCCTCTAAGCTCGGCCATTGCCTTGCCAATCAAGGCGTTAAAGGGCATTCCCTTATTCGCCTCAATAATCCTTGTTAACTCGCGCAACAATTCGCTTTCTGACAAAGTGCGATATTTGCGCAAGACTTCCTTCACCGGCTTCTTTTCCTTTAAGATTTCCAATACGCTCTCTTTAGAAATTTCATCATGCTCCAACGCAGCCAATAAATCACAGAAATCCTCATCTGAAGGAGAGATTTCAATGTTGAACTGACGCCTTATCGTTCTCTCAGAAGTCATCAACAATTCTGCAATGTATGCAGGCTTCAACTGCTTGAAAGATTTCGCAAAATTGTCAAACAATGCAGTCCTGTCGGATTTTGCAGTCAGCTCAGCCAAATCATGACCAAGACCGAGCTTCTCATATCTTCCAATCTTATGCTCAATCAATTCAGGAAGCACAACAGAATCAACCAACTGCTTCGTCATCCTAATAGGAAGCACATCAGTCTCAGGATACATACGCGCAGCACCAGGCATCGGACGCATAAAAGAAGAAGTCCCGTCCTCATTCGCACGACGAACCTCCTTAGGAACACCAATAATGGAAGCACTTGCACGAGTGATAACAGCCTGCAAAGCACGCTCAGCACGCGGCTTCATATCAGCAACCAACACGAAAGCATCATGCTCACCACAATCAAGATGCTTTGAAATCTGTTCAACCTCGTCCGGCATTATGCCATAGTCTGGCAATTCATCGCTATGAAAAATACCGCCAACGCCAGCTGCAACTTTAGCATAATCAGAAAATTCAGTACCCAAACGCCTATTCGGCTGAACTTCTTTGCCAATAAGACCCTTGAAGCAGGACAATTTTATGCCAAGTATAACTCCGCCTTTCGCAATCGTTGACTGAATCATTTTTGACTTGCTGTTTTTCATCAATCTGGAAACGTCCATAATCTGAGTAAGCACTTCACGCACCTTGCGCTTCTCCAACTCTTTCTTAATGGACAGCAGGTTTTCCTGACGCACGCCCTCTAACTCAACCAATTTAGGAATGAGCTTCAAGTCCTGCGCGCCCTTAATCTCAACACGCTCGCCACCCTCAATAGAAACGTTCAAGTCCTGCCTGATCGAACCCAGACCGCGCTTAACTTTTCCAGTACTTCGCAACAACAGCCCAATCTTTTCAGCAACCTCAGCAGCATGATCAGGAGTCACAATATCAGGACCAGTTGAAATCTCGATCAAAGGAATACCAAGCCGGTCAAGACGGAAAACAGTCTTATCAACCTCTTCCTTGACGATACGAGCGCTATCCTCCTCAACAATAATTGCAAGAATACTAACCGGACCCAAAGAAGAATCAATCTTCCCATCAAAAGCAACCAAAGAAGTACGCTGGAAACCAGAAGTATTACTCCCATCAAGAATAGTCTTACGCATAACCTGAACTTCATCAACAAACTTCGCCTTAGCCAACTTACCAACCTGAATCGCAGTAGACAATGCTTCCTGTCTAAGACTTCGCGGAGGCTCCTCATCAAGCTCGATAAGACAACAATTATCATCATACGCTTCGTAAATGTACTGCTTGCCCTTCATCGCCTCTTGCGCAGCAGCAACATCTATTTCTCCGGTCTCGCCAACAACAGCTCTCAGCCTGCGCATGATTGTGTAATGAGGCGCGTTCTCCTGAATAATCGAATCACACTCGCAGAACAGCTTCTTACACTCAAGCTGCTGATGAATCTCTAAACCGCACTTGATCTTTGCCATAATATTTCTCCATTTTTCTTGATAATACGAATTCTATGCATTGGAATATTCGCCTCGTCAGCACCAACAATCATAAAACCCTCCTCGATACGCTTGATGTCAGTGTACGCCATTGACTTAAGCTTTCCAAAGTTAACATATTCAATCGTGTACTCGCCCGGCTTGAGCTTCTTATCCCACTTAATCTGGTTAAGCACATCCTGCACAGGCCTCATCTCAAAAAGCAGTCATCTGTCTCACGACTGCTAATCTCACCCGCAATATTTGCGAGCATGAACTCAACCGGATTCTTCTGCTTTAACGCCACCATTAATTTCACATAAGCAACTTCAGGAAGCATATCAGACAAGTAAGATAAACCAAGACCAATGCTCAGCCTACGCAAATTAGTGTAAACAAAAGGATTAACCCTGCCATACAAAGTCTGAGAACAAACAAAGACCGGAATCTTCGCGCTCACTGCCCTCTTAAGAGCAGGCTCCAATGATTTCGGATTATTCAAAGGCACATGACCAAGAGCAGTAGCAGCAATAACAATACCATGAACTTTCTGCTTAACATGATAATCAATAATTCCCGGATCCATCTCAGGATAAACATAGACCAAAGCGACTTTCGGGTCTATTTCGCGCAACGAAGGAGAACTCTTACTGCGCTTTAGATATGAACCATCAACAATTTCAATCTTGCCATCAGTAAACACTACGGCCAACGGCTCATCACTAACTGGCCTGAAAGCATCACGCCTTGACGTATGCATCTTCCTGACCTTAGCGCCACGCAACAAATGACAGAACTTATCCTCCATAGAACCATGCATGCAGATGACGACACCAGCACCATCCCACTTAGCAGCAACTGATACGGAACAGATAAGATTCATGAATGCATCTGAGGAACCACGGTCGATAGATCTTTGAGCGCCGGTAATGACAACAGGCTTGTTCAAGTCTTTGAGCAAGAAAGATAACGCGGCGCTGGTGAAATGCATTGTGTCAGTGCCATGCGTAATGACAACACCATCAACATCCTTGATAACTTTTAACACTTCCTCAGCCATATGCACCCAATCAGTCGAGAGAGCATCTTCGCTCATAACACTCATAATCTTGGCAGCCTTAATGTTAGCAATATCCTGCAGTTCAGGACACATAGCCACAAAGTCTTCAGCAGTATAGTCAGCGTAGACACCGCCAGTCCTGTAATCAATTCTTGACGAAATTGTACCGCCGGTAGAAAGAATGGCAACTGTCGGCAAATCCGCATTTGGCTTGAGCTTCCTTACTTTTGGAATTGGAGCCGTGTATTCTTCAACAATCACTTCCTTCTTGATCTTCTTGGACTCAATCCCAATATTATAACCCGTTTTAAGCTTGAGAACAGTAATGTCTTGAGACAACACTTCCGGCCTTGGCAGTAAAGTACCCTCGAATTCCCCATCAGAAGTTGTTAACTTGACCTTGTCACCGGCTTTTGCCTTCATGCTAAAAAGAGAATATAGACTGTTTAAAAATGTTTACCAAGTCTTTCCAACCATACTAATCTTACTTTCAGGATCGTATACCTCAGGAATTGATTTACCACTGAAATGCTCGGCAATTATTTTACCCGCCAGAGAGCCCTGAGACATGCCCTGTCCATCGCAGCCAAAAGCATGCCAGATTCCATTAACATTGCAGATAGAGAAAATTCTTCTTGGAGACATAGCAACTTTGCAGTCCCACTGATGGCTTATTTGGACATCTCTTTTCTTAAGAGCTGGGAAATACTTCAGCAAAACACGAATCAAAGCAGCTGCGTGCCTGTCTTTTTGCCGTTGTGATGCACTCGCGCTTATGTAATGCGTGATTAACAGGCGATTGTCAGAAAAACGGATTGCATGATACTTTGGAATATTATCCCAGAGCATATGACCATAATTCCAGCCGAGCTTGAACGCGCCAGGTAAGGGCTTGGTCATTACGGCCAACACGCCCTCCTTGCGGGCTTTAACGAAATTGTTATACGATTCAAGAGCGACAAATACCCTATCACACGCAATTATGCCTTTTGGCGTGTGAACCGCGCGAGGCTCTATCCTGACAGCTGGCGTTTTTTCGTATATTTTTACATCGAGCTGCTCTGCTTTCTTCGCCAAACCACGCACGAGCTTGACAGGATTCAGCATATAATTGTTAGGAACGTAAATCGCTGCTTCAAAAGGACTGGAGATAACACTCTTCAACTTTGACTTATCCAGAAACTTGCAATAAATTCCGTTTTTCCTGCGCTCAACAGCTTCTTTCTTCAACCAAGCTCTCTGCTTTTCATCAAGTCCAACGTACAAACTGCCGGTTTTTTCCAAATCACAACTAATTGATTCTCTTTTAATCAATGAAATCAAATTATCCCGACCTTTACGAGTCAAATTCCACCATTGCTTCGCATATTTCTTACCTATAGCACGGACCATTTCAACAAAATCAAAAGCAGTGCCTTCAACAGGCAAACCCATATTTTTTCCACTGGCACCACTAGCGATGACATC
>CAZTVK010000013.1:0-1135 GCA_964617195.1 uncultured Methanosarcinales archaeon
GCGCTCTCGGCCGGCTATTACGACGCCTACTACCTCAAAGCGCAGAAGGTGCGAACGCTGATCCGGCGAGATTTCGAGCAGGCCTTCGAACGGTGCGAGGTGATTGCCACCCCCACCTCGCCGACGCCGGCGTTCAAGGTCGGGGAGAAGACCGAGAACCCGCTCCAGATGTACCTCTCAGACATCTTCACGATCTCCGTCAACCTGGCGGGCCTGCCCGGCATGTCGATCCCGTGCGGGTTCACAAAGGCTGGCCTGCCGATCGGGCTCCAACTCATCGGGAAGCCCTTCGACGAGGTGACCGTCCTCAAGGTGGCACACGCCTACGAGCAGGCAACAGACTGGCACCTCCGCAAGCCACCCCTGTGAAGCAATGCGGCCAACGTCACGGCAAGCCGGCATAGCGATCAGTCTCGCCCTCAGCCTGCTCTCATGCGAGGCGGCGGCCGCCACCAATAAGGATCTGGTGATCATCCACTCAGAGCGGTGGATCGACACGCTCAAGGGCACCGTGAAGAACGTCAGCGCTGATCGAGCCGAGGATATCGTCATCATCGTTCGGTTCTATGGCGACCCGGGGACTTCTACCGTGACCCGTCGCCCTCGACCGGCACCCCGCCGACAGGAGTTGGGACAACAGACCGTAAAGGTCATGGCGCTCGATTCTGGCCAGGAGGCGCGATTCGAGCTGGACATCGCCGAGAACCACCGGAAGGCAACCTCCTACAAGTTCGACCCCCGCGCCATCTGGCGCAAGGGTGGCAATCGTTCGAAGGGACGCTAAGACGATGCTCTACTTTGCCTACGGGTCAAACATGGAGCGGGTGCAGTTGAAGCGGCGCTGCCCGAAGGCCAAGTTTGTGGCAGGCGCCGTGTTGCCCGACCACGAGCTGGTCTTCTCCGGAAACTCCCGGATGTGGGGCGGCGCGATCGCGGACATCCGAGCCACTGCCGGGAAGAAGGTCGAAGGGGTCCTGTGGGAGATCAGCGAATCCGAGCGGAAGGCGTTGGATGAATACGAAGGCTACCCCGATCTCTACGTCCGCACGGAGGTCCAGGTCCGGACCACGGCAGGCAAGGTGGTCACTGCTTTTGCCTACGTGATGGCGAACCCGGGTCGCGAGGCATCACCCTC
>CAZTVK010000014.1:0-33892 GCA_964617195.1 uncultured Methanosarcinales archaeon
GTAGGCTCTTCAGTTGTAGTCGTAGTAGGCTCTTCAGTTGTAGTCGTAGTAGGCTCTTCAGTTGTAGTCGTAGTAGGCTCTTCAGTTGTAGTCGTAGTAGGCTCTTCAGTTGTAGTCGTTGTAGTTGTAGTTGTAGTCGTTGTTGTAGTAGTTGTAGTAGGCTCTTCAGTTGTAGTCGTAGTAGGCTCTTCAGTTGTAGTCGTTGTAGTTGTAGTTGTCGTTGTAGTCGTAGTCGTTGTAGTTGTCGTAGTTGTAGTCGTCGTCGTAGTTGTCGTAGTTGTAGTTGTAGTCGTGGTCGTAGTCGTCGTTGTAGTAGTCGTCGTTGTAGTAGTCGTCGTTGTAGTCGTTGTTGTAGTTGTAGTCGTTGTAGTAGTCGTAGTTGTAGTCGTCGTAGTCGTCGTTGTAGTTGTAGTCGTTGTCGTGGTAGTGGTCGTAGTCGTGGTAGTAGTAGTCGTGGTCGTAGTTGTAGTCGTAGTCGTAGTAGTTGTCGTAGTAGTTGTCGTAGTCGTAGTAGTCGTAGTCGTTGTCGTAGTCGTAGTAGTCGTAGTCGTAGTCGTAGTCGTAGTCGTAGTCGTAGTCGTAGTCGTAGTCGTAGTCGTGGTCGTAGTCGTGGTCGTAGTAGTAGTTGTTGTTGTAGTCGTAGTAGTCGTAGTCGTTGTCGTAGTCGTAGTAGTCGTTGTCGTAGTCGTTGTTGTTGTAGTAGGCTCTTCAGTTGTAGTCGTTGTAGTTGTAGTTGTCGTTGTAGTCGTAGTCGTTGTAGTTGTCGTAGTCGTTGTCGTGGTCGTAGTAGTCGTAGTAGTTGTCGTAGTCGTGGTCGTAGTAGTAGTCGTTGTCGTAGTCGTCGTTGTAGTTGTAGTCGTAGTCGTCGTTGTAGTTGTAGTCGTGGTCGTAGTCGTAGTAGTTGTCGTAGTTGTAGTTGTAGTCGTAGTCGTAGTAGTTGTCGTAGTTGTAGTTGTAGTCGTAGTCGTCGTTGTCGTAGTTGTAGTAGTGGTCGTTGTCGTAGTTGTAGTAGTGGTCGTCGTAGTAGTCGTAGTTGTAGTCGTAGTCGTTGTCGTGGTCGTAGTAGTCGTAGTAGTTGTCGTAGTCGTGGTCGTAGTAGTAGTCGTTGTCGTACTCGTAGTCGTCGTTGTAGTTGTAGTCGTGGTCGTAGTCGTTGTAGTCGTGGTCGTTGTTGTAGTCGTGGTCGTTGTAGGAACAGTAGTCGTCGTAGTTGGAACAGTTGTGGTCGTTGTAGTTGTCGGCTCAGTCGTAGTCGTAGGCGTTGAAGTAGTCGTAGTGGTAGGCGGCTCAGTCGTAGTCGTAGGCTCAATACCACACTCCCATCCTTCTCCGTAGTCTTGGCAAGTTTCGCCAGGAGGACACTCTGCATTATTATTTGCAGGATCGCAATATATTTCAGCTGCAAACGCTCCAGTCGAACCTGCAGTGCCCCACAAAACAAGAATCAAACCAGAAACAGCAGCAAAAACTGCAATACTAAGAGTTATCAGCTCACCTTTTTTCATGCTTTCCGAAATAAAACAATTTCTATTTAAATAATTAACCGTACGACTAAAAGCAAAACGAAGTATAAAACGTGAAGAGTACGTTTTTATCAATTATAAGCATAACATAAGCCCAGTATAGAATTATCATAAGGTTATGATAAGCATAACATTTAAATACCAGTATACGTAATAGTATACTGTGAGCAGAAGACAGCCTAAAAGAAAGTTCAAAGAAATCAGGCAGATAATTCTCAAAAACTTTCAGAAAGGAGAAAGAACAGTAAACGAAATAGCGTCCTCTACGGGGCTGACTTGGAGAACAGTTGACAACCACCTTGTCTATCTTATAGGGAAAGGTTTGGTAGAGCCAGTGTTTGTAAGCGAGTACGTACGCATTTACAGATTGAAGGTGCCTGCATGAGCAAACCAAAAGTGCTCATGTTCGGATGGGAATTCCCGCCATTCAAAAGCGGCGGACTCGGCACTGCATGCTACGGACTAACAAAAGGACTAGCGAGCAACGGCATACACGTCACCTTTGTAATGCCAGTCACACCAGAAGGAGCCAAAGCAAAATTCGTCAAACTCATCAGCGCAAGCAACATCAAAATCAAAAAAATAGACAGCCTACTAACAGCATACATGACCAGCAACAGCTATGAAGAAAACTATTCAAACGCGAAAAGAAAACACGTCTACGGAAGAGACCTATTTGACGAAGTAGCAAGATATTCACTGCGCGCAGTAAAGATTGCAAGAGAAGAAGAACACGACCTAATCCACGCACACGACTGGATGACATACCAAGCAGCAATAAACGCGAAAAAAATCAGCAAAAAACCATTAGTCGTGCATTTGCACGCAACAGAATTTGACAGAACCGGAGGAAACCCAGATCCAAGAATCAGCCACGTAGAATGGCAAGGCCTAAAAGAAGCAGACAAAATAATCACGAACAGCAACTACAGCAAAGAGAACATCATCAAACATTACAAGATAAACCCTGACAAGATAGACGTCGTGCACTGGGGAATAGACGAAGCGCCACTAAAACAACACGACGTCAAAAAAGACAAAACAGTACTATTCCTCGGCAGAGTAACACTCCAAAAAGGACCAGACTATTTCATCCAAGTAGCCAAAAAAGTGCTCGACTACGAACCAAGCACAAGATTCATCATCGCAGGAGATGGAGACATGCTGCCCAAAATTATTGATAGAACAGCAGAACTCGGCATAACAGACAAAGTAATCTTCACCGGGGCACTCGCAGGAGAAGACGTAAACAAAGCATTCCAAACAGCAGACCTCTACGTCATGCCAAGCGTCAGCGAACCATTCGGACTAGTAGCACTAGAGAGCCTCAAGAACGGCACGCCAATACTAATCAGCAAAACAAGCGGAGTATCAGAAGTAATCAAACACGCACTAAAAGCAGACTTCTGGGATCTAGACGACATGACAGGCAAAATTGTGGCAGTGCTAAGGCACAACGCGCTCAAAGAAGAACTCGCAAAAAACGGCCACCAAGAAGCACAAAAATTCAACCTTGAAGACCCAGCCAAAAAAGTCATGCAATCATACCTAGAAGTATTAAAGAGAAAGCATTAAAACCATGAAGAATACAAATTACAACAAAAGAGGGGAATATGACTAACGTTTGCCTATACTTCCAAGTCCACCAACCATTCAGACTACGCAAGTACACGCTCTTTGACATAGGCAAAAACACAGACTACTTTGACCACTACAAAAACAGAGAAATAATGCTCAAAATAGCGCGCAAATGCTACCTGCCAGCAAACTCAATCATAAAAGAACTCATAGAAAAACACGACGACTTCAAAGTCTCGTACAGCATCACAGGCACAGCACTCGAACAATTCGAAAAATACACTCCAAACGTACTCAGAAGCTTCCAAGACCTAGCAGACACGGGCAAAGTAGAATTCCTAACAGAAACAAGCCACCACTCACTCAGCTTCCTACAAGACAAAGAAGAATTCAAACAACAAATCAAAGAACACCAGAAATTAATCAAGAATTATTTCGGGCAAAAACCAAAAATATTCAGGAACACAGAATTAATCTACAACAACGAACTGGCAAAAACAGCAGAACAACTAGGATTCAAAGGAATACTAGCAGAAGGATGGGACGGAGTGCTCGGCTGGAGAAGCCCGAACTACGTTTACAGCCCGACTGGCACGAAAAAAATAAAATTGCTGCTCAAAAACTACCGACTATCAGACGACCTGGCATTCAGATTCTCAAACAAACAATGGAGCGGGTGGCCATTAACAGCAGAAAAATATGCAGGCTGGATAGCACCAATACAAGGAGACACGATAAACTTGTTCATGGACTACGAAACATTCGGAGAACACCAATGGGAAGACACAGGAATATTCAACTTCCTAAAAAACCTGCCAAAAGCGCTCAAAAAACACGACATAAGCTTCCAACACCCAAGCGAACTACTGAACATCAAGGCAAAAGAAGAGCTTGATGTTCACAATACCATAAGTTGGGCAGATGTTGAGCGCGATACGAGCGCCTGGCTCGGAAACAAAATGCAACAAGCAGCAAATAATACATTATACAGGCTGAAAAAAAGCGTGCTCGCCACAAAAAACAAAGACCTCATAGAAAAATGGAAAAAACTGACAACCAGCGACCACTTCTACTACATGTGCACAAAATGGTTCAACGACGGAGACGTCCACAAATACTTCAACCCCTACGACACGCCATACGACGGATTCATCTCATACATGAACGTACTGCAAGACATCGCAGGAAGAACAAACAAACCAGGACTATTAGCTTCACTCACAAGCTACCTCAAAGAGATGAGAACATGAAACGAGGAAAACCACAAAGAACAAAATCGAAAAAACAAACAAAACCAAAACACTTGGAAAAAATGAAAGTAACAATAATCAAAAAAACACTCGGCAAAACACCAGAAAAATACAGCTTCAACCTGCAAGACGGAAGAAAACTCAGAAGCGTATACGAATTAGTAGACGAGCTTGAAACAATGACAGAAGAAACATTCAGACAATACGCAACAGAAGCAGAAAACCACTTCGCAAACTGGATAGAACACGTGTTCAGCGAGAAAAACCTGGCAGATGAAATCAGACACGTACGCAACAAAATAGACACGCAACGAGCACTATTGAAACACTTAGTAAGAGAACTAACCAAAAAATGACCCTGCAAGACACACCATCGGACAAAGTATTCTGGCTTCACGGAGGAAAAACAATCAAAAACATCCTCGAACTAGCCAAAGAACTCAAACAAATGAACAACGAAACATTCGCACACTACGTAACCAACCAAAAAAACGATTTTGCGAACTGGATACAACACTGCATAAAAGACGAACAACTGGCAACACTCCTGAAAACCACGAAAAACAAGGAAAGAATGGCAGCAATAGTAGAAAGAAGAATACAGGAACTGACAACACCGCCGAAAAAACAAACTGCACCACGAGAAAAACAAACCATGCCAACAATCATTCGAACAAAAAACGTCACGCCACTCAAACTAGCATACCAGCCCACAGTTGTAAGAACACACAAGACAACACAACTCATAATCGCGCAAAAAGAACAACCAAAACCAATAATACGAACCCCGCACAAGACACAACTAAAACTGACACACGAAGAACCTCCAAATAAAATAATTCGAACACCACACAAAACACAATTAAGACTAGGAAATGAACAAAAAGAAATCTACGTCCACGAAGTCAAAACACACCACCACTCTGCAACCGTAATCATAAGCCACCTGGTGCTAGGCATAGTCATCGGCGTTGCAGTAGCAGCACTAATCATCATGTTCATATGAAATACGACATAATATGCGTAGGAAGCGCGTCAATCGATGTATTTGTAACCAGCAAAAGCAAAAACATCGAGATTGAGAGAATACACGCGCACGAAGACATCTGCCTACCGATAGGAGCGAAAATACTCATCGACACACTGCACACAGAAGTCGGAGGAGGAGGCGTAAACACCTCAATATCATTCGCACGACTCGGATTCAAAACAGGATTAATTGCAAAACTTGGGGCGGACATGAACGCGGACAGCATCCTTTCAAAGCTCAAAAAAGAAAAAGTAGAATTCTTAGGAAAGAAAACAGCAGGACACACAGGATACTCAGTCATACTAACAGGATTCAAGAAAAACAGGACAATACTCACGCACAAAGGAAACAACGACTTAATGACGCTTTCTGACGTGCCGAAAAAACTTGACACGAAATGGCTCTACCTCGGCACGATGCTCGAAAAAAGCTGGAAAACCCACTGCGCGATAGCACAATACGCGAAAAAGAACGGCATAAACGTCCTATTCAATCCGTCACTCTACCTCGCAGAGCAAGGGAAAAAGTTTTTGAAACCAGTACTTGACGCATGCACTGTACTCATACTCAACAAAGAAGAAGCACAAGCAGTCACGGGAAAGAAAACAAACATTGACAAATTGCTGAAAGAACTACAAAAAAATATCCCGATAGTGGTAATTACAGACGGGCCCAAAGGAGCCTGGGCAAATAATGGACTTAGAACATACTCAATTGTGCCAACAGACGTACCAGTAATAGAGCCAACAGGAGCAGGCGATTCATTTGCAAGCGGATTTTTAGCAGCACTAATGCTAAAAAAAGACATGCAAACAGCATTGCGCTGGGGAGCAGCGCAGGCAAACAGCGTAATACAACACTTCGGCGCAACAAACATACTTTTGAGCAGAAAAGAAGTAGAAAAACAAGCAATGCGCGCAGGACGCGTAAAGGAGGCATAAAATGTTAGTCACGCTAAAACAAATACTCGCCAAAGCGAACAAAGGAAACTACGCAGTCGGAGCATTCAACATCAACAACATGGAAATTGTGCAGGGAGTAATCAACGCTGCAAAAGCGCAAAAATCACCAGTAATACTGCAAACATCAGAAGGAGCATTGGCATATGCCGGGGTTGACTATCTGAAATGCCTCGCGTACAACGCGGCAAAAGAAAAAGTCCCTGTAGTCCTGCACGTTGACCACGGCAGAGACTTAGACCTGATCAAAAAATGCATCAAAGCAGGCTGGACAGGAATAATGTACGACGGAAGCCACCTGCCATTCGAACAGAATGTGAAAAACACCAAAAAAGTCGTTAGTTGGGCGCACAAAAAAGGAATAGGAGTAGAAGGAGAGCTGGGCACTATCGGCGGAGCAGAAGAAAAAATCATTTCGAGACAGATCATATACACAGATCCAGATGCGGCCATAGAATTTGTGAAAAAAACAGGAGTTGATGCACTCGCTATCGCAATAGGAACATCACACGGAGCGTACAAATTCGAGGGAAGCGCCAAACTAGACCTTCACCTGCTCAAAACGATCAAAGAAAAACTCAACATGCCACTAGTCCTGCACGGCGCATCAGGAGTACCAGCATGGCTGGTAACACAAGCAGCACGCTATGGAGCACAATTAGGCAAACCAGAAGGCGTGCCAGACGACCAAATAAGCAAAGCAGTAGAATACGGCATCAACAAAATAAATACTGACACGGATCTGCGCCTATCATTTGACGCGGCAGTCAGAAAATTCCTTTCAGAAAAACCAGAAGACTTCGACCCAAGACACATTCTGGCGCCAGCACGAGACCTTATCCAACAAGTCGTCGAACACAGAATGCAATTATTCGGGAGCAGTGGAAAGGCATGATAGTCCACATAGGCGCAGACCATGCAGGATTTGAGCTCAAAGAACACTTGAAGAAGTTCTTGCAGAAAAAAGGTTATTCTGTCAAAGATGCTGGCGCGCACAAGCTCGTAAAAACAGACGATTATCCTGTTTACGCAGCAAAAGTAGCACGAGCAGTGCAGAAAAACGGCAAAGGAATACTCGTCTGCGGAAGCGCAGAAGGCATCTGCATAGCCGCAAACAAGATCAAACGAATCAGAGCAGTGCCAGTCTGGACACTGCAGAATGCAAAATTAAGCAGACAACACAACGACGCGAACGTGCTATGCCTGAGCGGATGGGAACTCTCAAAGAAAAAAGCCGAGCAGATTGCTTTGACGTGGCTAAAAACACCATTTTCAAAAGAAGCAAGACATGTGAGAAGAATAAAAGAGATACGGAGACTAGAACGTCAGGATTTGGAAAATCCTGAGCGTGATCAAAAACCAGGTTTTTGACATGACAGAAATCATACCAGGAATACTCGTACACACGCTAAAAGAGTTGAAAGAAAAACTACACCTGCTCAGCTGGGCGAAAAAAGTGCACATAGACATCATGGACGGCAAGTTCGTGCCAAACAAAACAATACAAGCACTCACCTTGAAAAAAGCCCTTCCCAAAATGGACATGCAAATACACCTGATGGCACACAAACCGCACACTTACGTTGAATCATTTGCGCGATTAGGAGCAAAAGAACTCATTTTCCACGCGGAAGCAACAAAAAAAACAGCAGAAACCCTTGAAATGATACGAGAAAAAGGCATGAAAGCAGGAATCGCGTTCAACCCAGAAACAAAAATAGATGCTGATGCAGTCAAACACGCAGATATCGCGTTAGTGATGACAGTACACCCAGGCTACAGCGGGCAAACATTAATCAAAATGCCCCTGCGAAAAATTGCTGAAATAAAAAAACATAATCCAACAATAATAGTGGGAGTGGACGGCGGAATAAACACGCAAACGTGTAGAATGGCAGCACATTCAGACGCAGACTTTGCAATTGCGACACACGCAATCACAGACACAAAAGAACCAAAAAAAGCGCACGCAGAGATGATGAAAAAATGTCGTTGACGATAAAAGCAAACCACATAAGGCAAGACATAATCAAAACGATTGCCAGAAAAGGAGGACAAACAGCAACCAACCTCAGCGCAGCAGACATCCTCACAGCAATCTATTTTTCCACGCTCAAATTCCACCCGCAAAAACAAACACAAGAAAAAATAGTAGTCTCGAAAAACCTAGAACCAGCATGGCACGCGGCAATGGCACACTCAGGACATTTCTCAAAAAGAGAACTACACCAGCCAAACAACCTGCCAAGCGGAGCACCACACGGACACGCGCTAGGCATAGCAGCAGGCAGAGCACTAGCCTCCCAACAAAACACTTATTGCATTATCAGCGACTCAGAACTCCAAAACGGGCACCTCTGGGAAACAGCAGCACTAGCAGGAACACGCAAAATCAGCAACCTCACGCTAATCATCGACAGAAACAACCTCCACGCAGACGGATTCATGAACATAGAACCAGTACGCGCGAAATTTGAAGCCTTCAACTGGAAAGTAACAGAAGTAGACGGGCACAACATCGAACACATCACCGAAGCCTTGCAAGAAAAAAACGAAATAAAGCCAACAGTCATAATAGCACACACGATACCTGGAAAAGGCGTAAGTTTCATTGAAAACAACCCTGAATGGCACGAAAAAACACCAACAAAAGAAGAAGAACAAAAAGCGATAACCGAACTCAGATGAAAACAAGCAACGACGGATACCGAGAAGCACTCAGCCAGCTCGCTGAAAAAAGAGACGACATAATTATCGAGAAGAACGTGTCAGTCGCCATCGGGCTCGCGCTTGAAGGAAAAATACCATTCATCGAAGCATGCGCATCACTTGGAAAACACTGGGACATGATAATAGAGGCCTGCCACAAAAACATCAACATCAAAATAATAGACACGGAAAACAACAGAGAAGACATCGCGCTCCTAAGAGCGCTGCCAAACATAACAATAATCACACCAGCAGACTACCACGAAGCAAAAAAAGCAACACTCGCAGCAGGAATAACAAAAGGACCAGTCTACATAAGGCTCGCAAAAGAAAAAACGTACGCGACAACAGCAAAAACGTCATTCACCATCGGCAGAGTTGAAATCATGCGCGCAGGAAAAGACTGCACCATCATCGCAAGCGGAACTGCACTACACGACGCGCTAATCGCGGCAGACAAACTCTCAAAACAAGAAATAGAATGCACTGTCTTGGATTGCCACACAATACAACCACTTGACAAACACGCAATCATAACCAGCGCACGACTGACAGGCTGCATGGTAACAGTAGAAGAACACACACCAGGAGGACTAGGAAGCGCAACAGCAGAAGTCCTCAGCCAACACTCACCAATACCGCTAAGAATAATTGGAAACGACGGCTTTGCGACAATAATAAGAGCAGTCAAAGATATTGTCCTGCAGCGATGCGAATCAGTCTGCACTGAAATCCCAGAAGAACACGGAAGAAAATTATTCTCACAACTCCAACCAGAACTCCACTTCAAACTCCACGGAGGAGGCACAATCAAAAGCATCCCAGGACTGCATAAAGCCCTCGTCGCAATGGAAGATGAAACATTCTCATACCACTGCAACGAACACAAAAACGATTTCAGCACATGGGTAAAAGAAGCATTCAAAGAACCCGCACTCGCGAAAAACCTTGAAAAAACGCACACAAAGCTCGGAATGGCATTAGCGCTTGCAAGGTGGATAACATGAAAATAGCGGTGTACGGAAAAACACCAGAAAGCAAAGCACAATTGCTGAAAGCGGTCAGAAAAGCAGGATTCGCATACGACGAGAAAAAACCAGACTTGGTAATTTCTTATGGAGGAGACGGAACATTCCTCTGGGCAGAAAGAAAATACCCCGGCATTCCAAAAGCGCTCTTCAGATACAGCAAAACCTGCAAAAAATGCCACAACCTGCCAATAGACCACGCACTAGAGCTGATCAGAAAAAGAAAATACAGGATTATTCAACATTCAAAACTCGAAGTAAAAATCAATAGCACAGTGCTTACTGCAGCAAACGACATAGTAATCAGAAACGCCCTGCCAACCCACGCGATAAGATTCACACTCACCGTCAATGGAAAAAAAATGAAAGAAGAATTCATCGGAGACGGAATAGTTATCGCAACGCCATTCGGCTCGACAGCATACTTCCATAGCATAACAAAGAAAAACTTCAAAAAAGGAATAGGAATCGCATTCAACAACACAACAACAATTCATCCGCCAATATTCTTATCAGAAAAAAGCAAAATACAACTGACAATGACGCGCGGAGAAGCATTTGTTGTAGCGGACAACGAGCCGCGCATGGTTGTGCTAACTCCAGGAAAAAAAGCCATGATAACAATCAGCAGGAAAAAAGCAAGAATTATCGAGTTCTAGCGCTTAGATTTTTTTGTACTGGCATCAAGAGACAACAAAACAGCTCCCGCTATCCCAATTGGAATTCCGTACGCAATCGGAACCATTCCAAGAAGTAAAACCATCCCTTGCTCGCCAGACGTTCCGAAATAAATCGCACTCGCCATCATCGATACTATCCCGACCACGAAAAGACCAACACCCTTCAATAGAACAAGCCAAGAAATAAGAGAAAATAGTGGCTTCCTTTTGGCTAGCATAAAACCTGCAGTAAAAAGAATTGCGCACAAAAGGATGCCTGGAAGAGGAAAAACTCCAATTATGAAGACAGTCTCCAAAAAAGACGCGCCAGCAAAACCTGAAAAAGTAAAAACGGCAGGAAGGAAAGAAATCAGAAATAAAAGCAGCCCAATCA
Organism: uncultured Methanosarcinales archaeon; assembly: GCA_964617195.1. Lineage (GTDB taxonomy): Archaea > Nanobdellota > Nanobdellia > Woesearchaeales > ARS49 > CABMGU01. Next base: position 11,131 of record CAZTVK010000014.1, read on the forward strand.
ATCCGCCCTGAAATGGCTTAAGAAAGCTCATAGGATATCTCAATAATCACTAAAAGTCTCAGTAATCATCTTAGCCTGCTTTGGAGGCGGGTTGAAGTTAGAAGGCGGAGGAATTCTGCCAAGCAAAACAACCGGACCAGGAGAAACGTCAACATCATCATACGGCTCTACAGTAATCTCAACCCACTCATAAGCGTCAAAATACAAATCAGCATTATACCAGAGTTCGCCAACACCGCCAAACATAGTAGTAAATGTGCCTAATGACAAGCGGTAACCAGTATCTTCATCAACAAGCCACGCCTCATACTGAGAATCAATCCTGTCTGAAGGCTCCAAATCTTTTGTCATAAAGTTTGCCTGCGCCCTGGGAAACCCATACCAAGCCGAACTTTTAATGCTTGCAGTGCCGCGCGCATAAAACGGAGCATAACCGCCTCTGCCAACACCCTTGTAATCCTGAACACCTGGAGGGCTGAGATAAACCATTGAATCAATACGCGCAAATCCAATTCGCGGATCATAATGAGTAACACGCTCAGGACCAATACGGTCAACACCATAACGACGGAACTCCCACTTAAAAGGACTTTTGTATTCCTCATGGATAGCTGCAACTGACAAAACCAACAGCAACCCAATCAGTATTCCAATAAACGCTTTCATCTTAACCTGTCAAACTCCGACGACGAAGGAACCGTGTCGATTCTAGGCTTGTTAATATCTCCAATCAAAATAATCTCGCCAGGACTAGGATCAGGATCCGGATAAGGCTCCTTAGTAACCATAACGTGCTCGAACATGTGCACCAAACGCCTGATTTGCCACACAAACTGAGAGGTCAAACCAATACCACTCTTCACAAGACCCATACTCAACGCATACTCAGTCTCATCATCCAACAACCAAATCTCATACATATAGTTTTCACCAGCAGGCTGCAAGTTCACCAATTGAACGATTATCTGCGAACGAGGCAAAGGCTTGTTCAATCCAGCACCATACTGATCACCAGTGCTCAAAATGTGCGCAGTGCCCTTCGCAATGACAGGATCGTAACCAACCAATTGCTCAACAGGACTGTATGGAAGCAAATCAATCGAACGGTCAAGACGCGCGAAACCACGGATATCCGGATCAAAGTTGCTGATGTGAGAAGGGTCACGCCCCCTGTTGGAATAAGTATTAGTGTCAACGTTAAAAATAGCTGAAAAACCGCTCTTGGCGCCAGTATTCATAACACGGTCCGTAGGACCCTTTGAACCATAATTGACAAACTCGCGCTGATAATCATCACCAAAGTAACGCTCTCTTGTATACGGGTCGTAAATTCTCCTGTCCCTAGCTAGCTGGCCTGAGTAGCCATAGAAATTGTCATCGTATACCTGAAAGTCATGAATAGCGAGAACACTAACAGCAAGCAACATTAATATCAGAACTGCAACTGCAAACCTGCTCACTGGTACACCTCTTTATGAACTTGAATCAGATTCAGGTGTATATAAAGGTTATGTACAGCCCCTAACCCTCCTCATTAGTCACTTTTTAGTAGTAAATAATGGAAAGGTTTTTATACACTAAATACCCTTATTTGTATATGCGCAGTACAATCTTTAACAGGCAGCAGTATCCAACAGGCCTATTCTCAGCAGCACCAAACAGGAGAACAGGATATCATCGCGTGTGGATCAGAGACAACATCTACACCACACTCGGCCTGCCAGACAAAGAGGCAGAAAAAACAATATTCGCACTGCTCGACATTCTAAAAAAACACTCCTACAAAATAAACTGGATGATAAAACAACCAACAAAAGAATCATACAGATACATACACCCTCGTTATGACGAACACGGAAACGAAATTCTAGAATCATGGGGAAACAAGCAAAACGACGCCATCGGCGCGCTGCTTTGGAAAACAGGAGACCTTGAGAAAAAAGGCATGAAGCTGAGACCAGGAGACAAAGAAATCATCCAAAAAATCGTTCACTATCTTCAAGCAATAGAATACTGGCACGACGCAGACAACGGCATGTGGGAAAACGCAGAAGAAGTCCACGCCAGCTCAATCGGAGCATGCCTTGCAGGACTAATTGCCGTGCAGCACATCGTTGAAGTTCCTTTACACTTAATTGCGCACGGAGAACACGCACTGCGAACAATGCTACCAAACGAAAGCGCGACAAGACACGCCGACTTTGCACTGCTATCATTAATCTGGCCGTACAGAGTTGTAACAAAGCAAGAAAAAGAACAGATTTTGAAAAACGTCGAAGAACAACTAGTCAGAGAAAAAGGAGTCATCAGATATTCAGAAGACGACTACTACAACAACGGCAAAGAAGCAGAATGGACAATGGGCTTTCCATGGCTAGCCATAATTTACAAAGATAAACCCCACAAATACCATTTCTATCTCAACAAAGCAAGAGAAGCAATGAATGAAAACGGAGACATGCCAGAACTTTATTTTGGCGGAACTTCAACACACAACGAAAACACTCCATTGGCATGGGCGATGAGCCTGATGATGCTGGCAGAAAAATGAGCAAACTTCCATTCGTCTGGGAACTGAAATATAAAGGAATCATCTCACACGGAGCAGGCATCATACATACTGAACAAAATATATACGAGAATAACATAAAGAAATTATTCAAGGACAAAGAATGTCTTTTAGTTGAACAAGAAATGAGAGGAAAATATTTCTTAGTGCCATATACACTCGAACCAGCAATACACGATTTTGCATACGTACAAGCAAAACTTCCTGTTATTTCATTGGAAACAACAAAAGAGCATCGAGCAGCAGGAAAGGTCTATGAAAATAAGCATGTGGAAAAGTCGAAACTACTCAGAATGAAAAAAGCTTACAAAGAGGGAGATGAAAAAACAATCAAGCGGCTCGTGCAGAAAGACTTGAAAGACAATTACACAAGAAGCGAAGTTAATGAGATAAATAAGAGAAACGAAAAAATTGCTTCAAGATCCCTAGAGCATATTCTCAAAAAACCCAGCCTGCTTGTATGCGGCATTTTTCACTTTGTTGCTTATGAGCCAACACTCATTGATTTCTACAAAGAAAAAGGAATAGAGGTAAAACGAGTACAATGAAACTGCCATTCGTCTGGGAACTGAAAGACAAGCAAATTACCTCACACATTGTAGGCTCGCCGCACGGCATACAAATTGATTTCAGGAAGTACGTTCCGGATTTGTTCAGTTACCTGAACGAAAAAGGCTGCGTACTTGTAGAAGAATTGAAGGGATTTGGCGAATTAGACGCACTGACAGAAATTGTCGCAAAAGAAAGAGGCATGCAACTTGCAGGACTCGCAACAGAAGAAAAAAGCAACTTGTTTTACAATAAATACGCACGACCTCTCGCATACGAACCTGCCGCGACAATGGCATTCAAGAAAGGAGATGAAAATGAAATGAGAAAAATATATTTGGAGAAACAGAGCACGCTAACATTATCACAATCACAAACTCTCAAGACATGCAATCCGAGCATGGTCGAACGCTCATTGGCCTATTTGAGGAAAGCCCCATCATTAATCCTTGTCGACCTTGCACACTTGTTAATAGGGCCAACACTGCTCAAATATTACGATGACGAAGGCTTTGAAATAAAAAGAATTCAATAACGTTTTTATACCAAGCACACCAAATCCATTCTAATGGATTATTTAGCCCTGCGCGAGCAGCTGGAAAAAAGAGGACTACTGAACAAAACGCATTGGTATTACGTAATAATTATTTCCCTGCTGACAACCCTCTTCACCGCATCATGGATCATATTTTACCTTGTGCAAAACACGTTCGTTAGAACAATAATCATTCTGATCCTTGGATTTCTATGCGTTCACATCGGATTCATCGCGCACGACGCAGGACACAAAGCAATAACAGACAAACAAGCAGTAAACATCATTATCGGCAATATCACAATGACTTTTGTCAACGGCATATCATGGTCATACTGGTTTGACAATCACAACACACACCACAAAGGTCCCAACCACCTGGAAGACCCCGACGCAAATTATTTGATAGCTGCATTTGACAAAGACCAAATCAGGAAGAAGAACAAATTAACCAGATTTTTTGTCAGACACCAAAGCGCACTCTTTGTGCCAATGCACCTATTGACAACATTCAGCATGACAATCAACTCAATCATTCATTCAATCAAGAAAAAAAGAACCGCTACAATAGCAGAAATCACATTGGTAATTCTGCACTTCGCATTTTGGATAGCACTACCTGGATTTTTCATCGGATTCTGGAATGCAGCAATATTCTATACCATAGCATCAGTCCTAAGAAGCATATATTTCTCCCTTGTCTTTGTCCCAAACCACGTCGGAATGCCCATGCTCAAGCCAGATACAAAATTATCCTTCCTTGAAAAACAGACAATCACAGCGCGCAACATCACCCCATCATGGCTCAAAGACTTCATCTTCGGAGGATTAAACTATCAGATAGAGCACCATCTTTTCCCAAACATGTCACGGAAAAACCTCGGGAAATCAAGAGAAATCGTGAAAAAATTCTGCATGAATACAAAAATAAAATACAAAGAAGTCGGATTTCTAAAATGCTACAAAGAAATCTTCTCCCACGTGCACAAAATCAGCAAACTCGCCTGATTACTGCTCGTACCTGATAACACACTGGCTCTCAACACAATCAAACCCAGTCATTCTCGGCATCTCACCAGGAGGAACGCACAAAGCGCTAATCACTGAACACTGCTCTGCGCCACACCTATCAGGATAATACACGGGAGGCTTGTGCAAAGTATCTGTCGGACCTGCAATCAGGTAAGGACCACACGGACCCTTAACACCCATCAACTGGCAGTCCTGCTTCCTCAAACAAGAACTATCAAAACACTGCTCAGGAGACTCCTTCCAACTACCATCCTCGCACAACCAGTGCGCGCTGGACAAATCACCTGACACTTCAACAACTTCAGGCTCGCTCAACCTCGCAACACACTTGCTGCTCTGGCACTCGCACCCGCCATAACAATCCATAGTGCCAGGACGACAATCCATAGTGCATGCCACACCGCTGCAATCAGGAGCCTGGCCGGCAGGAACACAACTGGTCGCATGACAACAATCAGCCGGAACACAATCAGAATTTGAAGAACACTCTTCTCCAGGACACGGAGCAAACTCGCAATTCGGACCAGTCCTGCCAACAGCACTACCATCAGGGCAAACCTTAGCCTCTTCAGTACAAGCTACTGGCTGATTCCAGCCCGGACGAGGAATATTCTGACACTGATAATTAACGCATCTCGTTTCCAAATGACCTGCAATACCCGTGCAGAAGTCAGGACAGTCACGAGACATGTCAACATTCTTAGACGCGTACAACTTGTTGCCGACAAAACAATTGTCAGTATCCTTAACAATACCACCGCAAGTGCAGTCAGCATCAACATTGCACAACAATGGGTCCTCAAGCATATTTCCAGCTGGAGGCTGCGGCTCCTTCGGTTGAGGAGGAATAACTGCGCAAGAAACTAAAAATAAAAGAAAAAAAGAAAATACTTTCATTTCAGGCAATCTCATAACTAACGCTAACCTGCGCGCTGATGCGAACGTTTTGCGGAGAGACATCTGTTGACGGAGCTTCCATTCCGCCCATTTCTGCCTTTGCCATCATAGAGTCACGATAATACGGCATGACAACATAGCTGTTCTCAGACAAGCTCAAAACTTTGCCAAGCCTGACACCAGCACCATCTGCCAATGCCTCAGCCTTGCCGCGCGCATTCTGGGTAGCTTTTCGCAACGCTTCAGTCTTCACTTCATTCTGCTTTTCATCAGACAATTCAAAACTGATGCTTTCAACATTGTTAGCTCCAGCCTGAACACCGACATCAAGCAGAGGACCGACCTTTTCAAGATCCTTGGTGGAAACGACAAATGCGTTTGTTGCACGGTATCCCTTGTCAACCATCTTCTGGCCAGTAGGGTCCCACTCCTGCACTTTTTCAATGCGATAATCAGCAGTTTCAATCTCGTTCGCTCTTACGCCAGCCTTAACAAGCCCGGCTTTCACGTTCGCGCCAATCTCACGATTTCTCAACTGTGCGTCCTGCGCAGTAAAGCTCATGGTTTCAATTCTGAAACGAATCTTTGCCATGTCAGGAGCAACATCAAACTCTGTGGTGCCCTGCACCATTATAGCATTCTGGGTCTGCTGTCCAGGCTGCTCCATAATAACTCTGGTCTCACATGCTGTCAATGCGATCATCAAGACCGCTAAAATCCATAGTGTTTGTTTCATTTTTGATCACCTTTTTTTATGAAAGTCGAGCTTTAATATATACCCTATTTTTTAGTAAGGGAATTGCCTAACTGCTTTTTATATTGTGCGTTTTTTACGAGCAACCAAATGAATGCAACAGCAAATATTATTGCGGCAATTCCGAACAAGTACGGCCAATAGTTAATTGGCACTGGAGCCAGCATTGGAGGCGCTTCAGCCATCAAACTCAGACTCTCAGCACCCGCATCCATTGTTTTCGCCATCATCTCCGCCTCAACAGGAGCATTCGCACCTATCAATGATTTGGAAAAAGTCCAAAATCCGCCGACAACACTGAAAACAAACAACGCAAGAACAATCCAAATCTTCATCTCCTCAGGATTAAGCACGCCCTTGCCCTTTTTTGACAATGAATAATACTTCCACTTCCTGCCTTCCTCATGACGCTCAACCAAACCAGCCTTCTCCAACGCATCAAGATGCTCTTTAACAGTTGGAGTAGAAAGACTAAGCACAGCAGCAATCTCAGTCTGCATATGACGACGCTGACCCAACACTTTCAGAATATCAACTCTAGTGCCACTAGCCAGCGCTTTGAAAGTTTCCTTGTCCAAACGGATATCCATGATGATAAAACAGCAAGCACGATATATTAACATTATGATTTAGTAAGGCTTTGACCATATATTCTATTGAAACAATTCCTCAACAAGCTCAACGTACAATGCAGCGCTCCACGCCTGCGCGAGACAGCCCTGGGATTTGAATTCGGATGCGCTACTCAGCTCGGCGTGATGGCCAACCACTCCTTCATAAAGAATTTCTTGAGTGCTGGCTTTCAAAATGTGCTGAATGTGATTCTTGTACTTCTTCTTATCAAACGCGAACAGGACAATTGCGGCAAGATTGTTCAGCCAAAACCAGCTGTCGCCAGAATGATAACTCTTTGGGTTTTCACCAGAATGATTCGCGACAAAAGAAGAATGAGACTTGTCAATTGTTGAAATGCCTCCCCAGTCCAACCACAATTTCTGCAAGACGTGGTCAAAACAAGAAATCCAGTCCTTTTTTGACAATAATTCCGGATAAGCATACGCTGCGATGAAAATGTTCGGACGGATTGTATCATCCTCTGCGCCATCAACAAGATGTTTTCCCTTCCAAAAAACTTCTTTCACACGCGCTTTGAGCTTCTGCTCCAAAGGAGACTGTTTTCCGAGCAAACGTAACAACCTGCAGGCAGCCAAAGTCAAAGCCTGAATTTCTATTCTTGCACCAGGACGGTCAATGCTGTCCATCCACGTCTCGCGCGCGCTGTTAACAACCAATCCCTTCTGCAGACTTTTACTGATTTCTTCCAAGAAAAACTCCAGCTTGCGAACAAGCCACGCCTTTTCCTGCTTTTTCAACTCAGGTAAGTAATCCTCAAAACGCAAAAACAGCCAGCCAGCATCAGCAATAAAAGAAGTCAGCGTGCCAGGCAGTTTTCCACCAGGCAACAATTTTTCCAACCAAGAAAATAAAATTACCTTAGCCAGACTCTTCTGACCAGAATGCAGCAAAGCTTTTGTCGAAATTAATTCGTCACGCGCCCAACGCTGGTGAAACCACGGCAAACCAGCATACAAACCATGATTAGAACGCAAACAAGCAAGAGAATACCGAGCGCACTCCGCAGCTACGCGCATGTCATCATTTTTTACTTTCAACTTGCCAATCAATCCAGCCGCATACTTCTCCGCATCCTTCGCAAGCTCGCTTTTCCTCTTCCAAGAACTCTTAGCAATGCTCAACGCCTCATCTTTTGACTTTGAAAACGCCATCACAAAACTGCCATTTGCCCTGCAGCCACGCAAAACCCACCTTGAAAAAGGAAGACTATTGCGCAATTCATCAAAAGAATAATGCTGCTCTTCCCACTGCTCAACCTTCTCAAACTCACAACCATACAAAGCAAGCCAGAAACTGTACTCGCCATGCTCATCGCTTTCGCGAGAATCATTCTTCTTCTCAAAATGAACCAGCAAAGCCTTATCCTGCACGACAAACTCATAGTTCCTGCCCCACACGCGATTATCATAATTCAGCTTGCAGTCAAACAGGACGTCGACTTTTGCAGGCTCAGAAAGCTCATAAAAGAAAACAGGCAGGTTGCGCGCAAACCAAAAAGATTCCTGCACGCCCTCGCGATCTCTTGTGACCTTCCACAATTCATTCAAAATAGCGCCAGGCATGCCCTTCAATTCAATATGCGCGATTGTTTTGAAAACTTTGTCCTGATTAGAAAAAAACACTCCCTGATAACGCGATTTAATTCCGAACAAGGCAAAATTGCCAGAAGTATTTGAGACTAGAAACGTCATTCCTCCCCTCGATACCACTTCGCAGCGTCCTCAGGAGAGACTGAGTTAATAATAATGCCAGAGCCTAACTCGAAACCAGCCCAGATTGCGGAACGCGGACAGACTTCGATGTGAAAATGAAAGTCCTGGCCTTTAGGACCATACTGCACCAACATATTATAGTCAAGATTGCCCTCATGCACTTTTTTCAAAACCTTTGAGACGATGCCGGCAAGACTGGAGAAATTAACCTGTTCAAGACGAGAAATATGATGCTTCGGGAAAATCCAAATCTCATAATTAAATCTGGAAGCATAAGGAGTAAAAGCGACAAAATCAGAATTCTCGAAACACTTACGACCGCTGTTACTTTCAGACTCAACAACAGCACAATACGGACAAGAAATGAATTTGCGCATCGTATCTAACTTATTCTGAATTTCAGGAGGAATAACCGCAGTCGCCATGATCTGCGAATGAGAATGCACAATAGAAGTCCCGCCAAGATAACCATGATTCTTGAACACGTTCACATACGCAACATCCTGTTTTGACTCCAACTCAAGAATCCTGCGCGCGTACACGTGCAACAATTGCTCCACATCTTCAACAGGCAATTCTGCAAGCTGTTTATCATGCCTAGGCGTTTCAACAACAACTTCGTGATAACCATAAGAATTTGCGAAAGTGTAAAACCGGTTGTCATTCTTCGGCAAAACCTGCCCTTCAGGCTTCAGAGCTGCAAACTTGTTCTCAAACCAACGCAACTGCCAACCACCATTCCTAACTATTCTGCCAATCTCAGAAGGAGTCAAGCTCTCGCTACCAGGACAAAAAAAGCACTGGCCTGGCTGGACTGTCGTGACGGCTTTTTGCAATTCATGAGGGCGTTTGCCTCTGCCAGAAGAGATGATTACCCAGCGGTCCAGCACGTAATCCTTTCTTAATTCCCCCATCATTCACCTCTTTAGCAGCTTTACAGCATTAGGCAATTTATAAATCTTTAGCCAGTGCACATGAAGCCATTACCAGTATACACATTACACAACCAAAAGATTTAAATACAATATGCGCCCAAACTATCTAAATGAAAAGAGGTGAGCAAGGCAGTATAGCCGTTGCAGTGCTGAGTATTATCGGCGTTGTAGGCGTGCTCGCTACACTCACTTTGTTCATGCGTCAGCCCAGCGGGCAAATAACGCAGGACAGCAGCGTTTATCCGACGGTGCAAATCGGCAGCCTAAACATCATGTGCGAAAACACAATGCAGGAAGTCTACTTCCTCGGCTACCAAGGAGCATACGAAGTTTATTGCTGCCCAGAACATATGATCGGGCAAAACGAGTGCAAACACCCGAAAAACATCCTGATAAGAACATAAGCGCGCAAGCGCAGGAGGAAATAATCATGGCAGACAAAAAAGAAGTGAGCATCTTGCTCTTAGGAATCGTGGCCATCTTAGCAATAGTCGGCCTCGTGTTATTGTTTACAAGTCCAGCAGCAACTGGAAAAGCATTTTTCCCGCCACCATTACCACCTGACGTGGCATATCCAGCACCAGTTGGGTACGAACCAGGCATCGGCGGCGGACAAGCATCCGGAACAGGATACGGCAATGCAATACTCATTTCATCCTTAGAAGGCTCAAACCTTCCACTCTGTCCAAACGGCGCAATCAGAACACGCCAACAGGGAAACATTCCATATGAAGCAGTCCCAGGCAAACTCTGCGACTGGTTCTATTGCCCAGGCCTAGCAGACAGCACAGACCCAGATGCAAAAGCAATGCTTGCCTGTACTGATGTCTAAGCATGAATGAAGAAAGCGTCGGCTTGATTATTTTCGCACTCATCGCGCTAGGCGCGGTGTTTGCTTTTATTCTTGTATTTGGCGGACCGCCAGCAGACACAGGCTTCGTCTCCGGCTCGCAACGACCAGCAGTCAGCTGGTTCAAAGTTCGTGATGCATACGACGCGTGCAGCCACGGCTCACAATGCGAAGACGGCCTGCCAGGCATACCAACAGGAAACTACGACGACTTACACGAAACATACGAATGCAGGTGCCAGACATCCAATCCAAGCTTCCTCTTCTGGAGAAGCGCGTACAGCTGGGGATAAACTTTTATTATAGACGAATTCTGCACTCTTAATGCACCCATTAATACCAGAAAAACTGAAAGAAATACTCGCCAAAGAAGGCATTACCTCTTTCAGGCCAGCACAAGAAAAAGCACTCAAAGCAGGACTATTAGAGCACAAAAGCTTGTTAGTGTGCACTCCGACCGCTTCTGGAAAAACACTGATTGCAGAAATGGCTGCAATGAAGAACATAATTGAAGGCAAAGGAAAAGTCATCTATATTGTACCACTAATTGCTCTTGCGAATGAGAAGTATAAGGAATTCAAACGCAAATACGGACATTTCTGCAAAATAGCATTAAGCATTGGAGACCTTGACAGCTCAGACCCTTACCTGGTTGAATATGACTTCATAATCTGCACTGCAGAGAAATTGGACTCGCTAATCAGGCATCACTCGCCATGGCTAAGCTTTGTAAGTTTGGTCGTGATTGATGAAATTCATTTGATCAACGACGTTGAAAGAGGACCAACACTCGAGATTTTAATAACAGTGATGAAAAAAATATTGAAGAGCGTCCAAATAGTCGGCCTCAGCGCAACAATAGGAAATCCAGACGAGCTCGCAGACTGGCTCGGAGCAACACTAGTAGAAGACAAATGGAGACCAGTCCCTCTGAAAAAAGGAACATTATACGGCGGAGACGTCGATTTTATAAAAGAAGTTTAATGGCGCATACGCTCAACCCTAAGGGTATTGCTGTTGCGAGAAAACCAACCAGAACGCCAGCATAATCAAGCTCGAACAATTCTTTCCCAGCACGGAATAATGTCGTAATACCAAGAACACAGCCATAAGCGAGCAACAAGGAAGCGACAACTACTCCGAATGGAATAAACAAGGCCGCACCTGCAAAAAACAGCATAATAGCAGGAGCGACCATTGCAAGAACCAAAACTGCAAGACCATCATAATAACCGCCCTTGCCATCAAGAACATGCATTGCGACAGAAAAGAAAAACGCGACAACAAGATGAACGGCAATTAATGCGAACAAGAGTCCAAAAATTCCAGTCACAAGAGTATTTGTGGTAAGAGCATCACGAAAATAACGCCACGCCACAAAAAGAACGCCGATTGTTTCGAATAATGAGGCAGTCAGCAAATACATCAAAATTTTAGCATAACTCTGCTTCCTAGCCTTCCTTATCTCACTAACAGGATCATATAACAATCCGAACATGATACCACCCTTTTTACCTAATTGCGCCTAATAGAGTATTTAAAAGTTAGGATTTTCGAACTGTAAGAAAAAGCAGGGAATTTGAGAGGATTATGATTAACGCGTCTTCTTTTCATAATGTTTTTCAAGATGGCTGTTCAGAATGTATAACGCAGGAATAACCAGAACAAAGCCAAGCACCAGCAACAATCCCAACGCGCGGTTGCCAAGATTGATGTCAAGCAACATCCATACGCTTCTGAAAATCAACACAGAACCTAAGATCAACATCAACTCCCATACAACATGCCAGCTCTCGTGCATGCGCATAGAAACCCGTGTGTCCTATAAAAATTATTCCAAAATATATCACCTTTTCATACTGTTTCAACTAGTATTTATTCCACTATTCTAAACAATATTTATAAACTGCCATTCTCGACGCTGACTTATGAAACTCTGCCTAGGCATCGAAAGCACCGCGCACACTTTTGGAGTTGGCATTGCGGATTTTGACGGCAAAATCATTGCCAACGAAAAAGATACTTTCACGACTGAAACAGGCGGCCTCATACCAAGCGATGTTGCCAAACACCATGAGCGTCTGAAAGATGTCATCTTGCAAAAAGCACTTGCCTCTGCCAAGCTCACAATAAAAGATATTTCTCTGATTTCTTATTCTGCTGCTCCAGGCCTTGCGCCTTCCTTGTTAGTCGGACTAAACTTTGCCAAAGAATTAGCAAAACAACACAACATTCCATTGATTGGCGTTAACCACAGCATCTGCCACCTGACAATCGGTGATTTAATCTGCGGCACTAAAGACTCGGTCTATCTCTACGTCTCTGGTCCGAACACACAAGTCATCGCTTTTACTGGAGGCAAGTATCGCATTTTCGGTGAAACTCTTGATATCGGTCTTGGCAACATGCTTGACAAGTTTGCAAGAGAGATTGGCCTTGGTTTCCCTGGCGGTCCAAAAATTGAACAGTTGGCAAAATTGGGCAAAAATTATGCAGATCTTCCTTATTCTGTGAAAGGCATGGACGTTTCTTTTGCCGGAATGCTGACAAAAGCATTAAGATTCTACAAACAAGGCACTTCCAAAGAAGACTTGTGCTTCAGCTTACAAGAAACTGCTTTTGCCATGCTTGCAGAAGTTGCAGAAAGAGCAATGGCGCATACAGACAAGAAAGAGCTTCTGTTAATCGGCGGTGTTGCTGCCAACAAGCGCTTGGGAGAAATGTTAAACATCATGTGCGATGAGCGTGGCGCGAAATTCTATGCTGTCCCTTTACAATACAGCGGCGACCAAGGCGCCATGATCGCCTGGCAAGGTGTCCAGCAGTTCAAGGCAGGAGAAAAGCTAGACCCTGACAAGGCTGAAATCAGGCCTTATGAGCGCGCTGACGAGGTTGAGGTGACTTGGCGTGAGTAATGCCGTATTTGAAAAAATAAAGAAATTATTGGACGATAATAAAATTCAGTACGAACTTTTAACGCACGAACCAGTCTATACTTCAGCGCAGGCTGCTCAAATGCGCGGCAAAGGCATGGATGTTGGCATGCGGCGTGGCGCGAAAGCCATGATTTTCAAAGTAGATGACAGTTTCATCCAGTGCATTGTTCCAGCGCACAAGATTGTCGATGATAAGAAAATAAAGAAACTGCTCAATGTGAAAAAAGTCAAGCTTGCGTCAGCAGAGGAAGTCCTGAAAGTCACTGATTGCGAAATCGGAAGCGTTCCTCCTTTCGGCAATTTATTCAACATTCCAGTTTATTGTGATCCAGAACTCTCGGATGAGATTGATTTTAACGCAGGTCTGCATGATACAAGCATTACGATGAAAAGAATTGACTGGGAGAAAGTTGTCAAACCGATTATTTCTGATATTGGAAAGGAGAGGGGTGCGTCTTAAAAAATAGAAATTCCTTGATTTATTTCTTGCCCTTCTTCGCCTTGGCCTTTTTTGCCGGTTTTTTGGCCGTTTTCTTTGCCTTTGTTCCTTCTGTTCCCAGGTGGTGTGTTTTTTCGAACGCTTCTTCCACATCTGGAGTTAACGGCTCAAATATCAATCCGCATTCTCTGCAGATGACTTGCTCTCGTTCGACATTGTGAACGATGTTCGAGCTCGCGCAGTCCGGGCACTCTTTGATTTGTTTTATGTCCTGTATCATAAGCCTGAGCGGTTTGTAGACAATATTTAATACTTGTGTTTCACTATTAAAAGACGCAAATTCAGAGTTATGACTGCCGTCTTTTACTAGTTAGAAAACGATAATCTCCTCTTGTTTACTTTATGGCGACGATTTGTTTGAGAACTGCTTCCTTACCTGTCCAGTCAAGCGCTTCTCTCAAAACTTCATCCAACTGTTCTACCGGGATGATTTTTACTTTCGCCAGTTTTGCCTTGTCGATGACAATGTCTTGTAAGTTGGATTTCGGCACAATTATTTTTTTGATGCCTGCTTCTATGGCAGCTTCTACTTTTGCCGAAACGCCTCCGACTGGCAATACTTCTCCGCGCACGCTCAAGCTTCCTGTCATCGCAGTATCCTGCCTGACTGGCACGTCTTTTAGCGCGCTGATTATTGCTATGGCCACTGCTATGCTTGCGCTGTCGCCTTCAACTCCTTCGTATGTCTGCAGGAATTGTACGTAGATGTCGTAATCTTTGATGTCTTCGCCAAAGTATTTCTTGACGATTGGCGTGACGTTTTTGATTGCTTCTTTGGCGATTTCTCCCAGTTTTCCAGTGGCTACGATCTCTTTTTCCTTGCCCCATGGCCCGACAGCTGCTTCAATTGGCAGGATAATTCCTGAGAACGTTCCTCCGCCTCCGATGACTGCAAGGCCGTTGACTCTTCCAACTTGTTTTCCTTCTGTGACTATGACTTCGTATTCTCTTTTTCTTTCTATGAACTTGTCCGCGATTTGTTGTTCAAGCGGTCGTGCTATTTTTTTGGCGAGTGAGAAATGTTCTGGTTCGACGAATTTGGCTTTCTTTTCCACCGCTATGTCTCCTGCTGCTCGTATCAAACCGCCAAGTTCTCTCAGCCTTAATGTCAAATGCGCTTTTCTGTTTGCCAATCTTCTTGCGTCGTCGATGACTGAGAGTACTGCTTCTCTGGTGAAATGTGGTATTTTTTTGTCTCTTATGACTTCTTGCGCGACAAATCTCGCTATTTTTTCTCTGTTGTCTGGTGTGTCTGCTACGGTGTCTTTCATGTATATTTCGTAACCATACCCTCTGATTCTGCTTCTTAGTGCTGGGTGCAGGTGTTGGACTGTCTCGACATTGCCTGCAGCAACAAGAACGAAATTGCATGGGACTGGTTCTGTTCTTACCATTGCTCCTGCTGATCTTTCGCTTTGTCCTGTGATTGAGTATTTTCCTTCCTGTAATGATGTGAGCAGTTCTTGCTGTGTCGTTGGGTCTAGTGTTGCGATTTCATCTACGAACAATACTCCCATGTGCGCTTTGTGTATTAGTCCAGCAACGACTCTTTCGTGTGCTGGAGTTCCTAGTCCTCCTGATTGTAGCGGGTCATGAAGAACGTCCCCCAATAAAGCGCCCGCGTGTGCTCCTGTTGCGTCCCAGAATGGTGCTTGTTTTTTGCCGTAGTTGTCTACGATGACTTTTGGCGAGTCTATTCTTTGCCCTCCGAATGGTCTTCTGTTGACGCTCATGAACATTACGTATGCTGCCAGGAATACCATGCCTCCCAGGAAGAATGCTGCGAACATTATATCGCTGTTGTAGTGTTTTCTTGCCCACCACGGCATTATCATTGATGCGATTAATAGTGCGATTAGGATTATATTTTGCAGTTTGAAAAATCCCATGTTTTGGATTCGCGCTTTGGCTACCAAGTCTCTTCCTTTTCCTGCTGGGACTGTTCTTATCAGAGGCTGATTGTCGTCATTCGGATTGAAGAACGCCAGAATGTCCATTAGTTTCTCTTTCGGAAGTAATTCTGCGAGTGCCATGCCCAGCATGCTTTTTCCTGTGCCAGGCTCTCCTATCAATAGAACGTGTCTTCTTTGCTTTGCTGCTTTTTTGACTATCGCGCAGGCTTCATCTTGGCCTATGACTTGGTCTATTATTGACTCAGGTACTTTTATCTCTGCTGTTGTCTTGAAATTGAGTTCTTTTGCCATTCCCCATTTTGTCGACAGAAAAAGCCTTTATAAAACTTGTGGATTACTGCTGGCCTTGTTGTCTTTGTATTTCTCTCTCTATCGCTTCACGCTGTGCTGGAGGCATTTGTGCCATTTGCCGGTTAAATTCCTCAATTTGCTCTGGCGTTGGTCCCTGTCGTGGCGCTGGTCTTGGCTGTTCTCTTCTGGGCTCTTCACGCCTTGCACCTGGCTTTTCCTCTTTGAAGAAGTAGAATATTCCGTACACGATTGCTCCCAGTATTACCATTGGTATCAAGAATCCTGTCCAGAAGGCGTTTTCGTCTATGAAGCCCGCTTTTGCCAGTGCGAAGAATAGGAATAGTCCTGCGAAAAAGATGGTTATTCCGATGAATAGCCTGCTTCTGATTTCTCCTCCTGACAGGCCGAATATTAATGCCAGCAGCAGCACTATTACTAGTAATAGTACAAAGTAGAATAGCATTATATTGAGAATATTGAGCAGGTTGGTCGCTAGTACTGCGAAGAATCCCATGACGAACGCTACCATCGCGTTCAGCTTTGTTTTCGGCTTTGTGCCGTCTAGGCCGAACACTTGTGTTCTTTGCAGCACTGCGTATGTTATTGTGAATACGAGGAAGAACGGCAGCACAACTTCAAGCAGTCCTATGTCAGCTAAGAACTGGAATCCCTCTTTATACGCCATGAGTATTCAATAGCTGAACTTGTTTTAAAAAGGTTGTGCCGGGAGGTTTAACGATTCTTCTCAAACGGTCTGCAGATGTCAAAAAATGGGCATTGCCCTGTGCTGTACTTGCATAATGGGCTTGGGCTTTTTGGGTAATGGTTGACGTCTTTTGTTTGCGTGACTTCGTGCACGTGCTCTATTTCTTTTTTCGCCATTTCGATGAGTTCTTCGTCTACTTCTATTGCTGTTTCTTTTCCTTTCAAGAAATAAACTCCGACTTGTTTTGGCATTACGCCGTGTTTGTCGAAGTAAAGCAAGGAATAAATTCCTAGCTGTAAAAGGTGTTCGTTCAGGTTTTCTGATTTGGACGTTTTGTAATCCATTAAGCGAACTGTGCCGTCTCCATTGTGTTCTATTGCGTCTATGATGCCTCTCGTGTGGTATTTTTCTGAGACGAACATGAGTTCTCGTATTGGTGTTAATTGTTTGAATCTTTCTTGAAAGTTGCCTTCTTTTGCTTCCAATTTTCTGCAGAACAAGTCCAACCAGTTGAACAGCATGTTGAGTGTTTCTTCAAAATAGTGTATTTGCTGGTCTTGTGTTAATTGCAATTTGTCAAGTTGTGGCTTGTGGTGTTTCCATTCTTTCAGCAATAACTGCTGCATTATCAGCTTCAAGTGCGGTCCATAATCATCCATTGTCATGAAGCTGGTGTCGATGTCAAAGTAGTGTTCAAGCGCTGAGTGCGCAATATTTCCTCGAACAGTGTGTATATTTTGCGGTTGTTCCAGCCCGAGTATGTAGGAATAGTAATATTTTCTGGGGCATTGTTTGTATGTTTTGATTGAACTTGGACTTTGCACTTTTCTTTCTTTCATTTCACCCTTTTGCATTAAAAAAATAAAAACGCAGGTCCTTAATATGTCTTTAGGTGGTGGAATTCTTCACTCCATTGTCAAGTCTTTTTATAGGTCTCAAGAAAAAGCCGTAAACTTTACGGATTTCTCAGCGCAGCAAATATTAAGCAGTGAATCATGAAATAACTTGCGCTGGTCTACAATGAAACGCAAATCTTTACTGCTAATATCGCTAACGCTTTCAATAATCGGTATCGCAGCCATATTCTTCCTCAAGCCAGAAGTCTCTCCTCAATCTCTCCAGTTGACAGGCACTGTAAAATATGTGAATCAAAAGGAGAATGTCGCATTCATCAGTTTCATCCCTGATAATTTAACAGTAGTTTCTTTTGATAATGTTGACCTAGAGCCGGGCAGACATACGCTGACAGGCCGTTTGCAGCAGTATAAGGGGCGCGTAGAATTTGTTGTTGACGAGTATGATTAATATGCCATGAATAAGTCAGAAAATAAAACGTATCTGAGTATGAAATAGATTACCAGCGCGATTATTCCAAGCACTATCAGCCTTTTGAAGAATGATGCTATCGCTCTTCTTCTTCGTAATATTTCGTCGTATTGGCTTTTGACTCTGAACAATCTAATGGGATATTTCATTCCTTTCATTTTTTTGAGTCCCATGTGAACGTATGGTATTTCGCGTTTGTTCATTGCTTGGAACACAGCGTCGCTGAAGACTACGTGTCCTGCTTCTGCAACGCTTTCTATTCGTGATGCAGTGTTGACTGCTTCTCCGAACACGTCATCATTTCTGATGATGACCTCGCCAGTGTGTATTGCAACGCGTATTCTGATTGGTCTTTTTGCGTGCCTGTTGAACTGATCAAAGGCGTTCTGCAATTCTATACCGCTTAATACTGCGTTTGTTGGTGATTTGAAAGTGATTAAGAACGCATCTCCGATTTTTTTGATTACTTTGCCGTTGTATTTTGCGAAAAGTGGCAGGGAAATGCTGTCGAACGTGTCGTGCAGTTTGGTGAATTCCTCTCTGCTTAATTGCGCCGTAGTCTTGGTGTATCCGACGATGTCGGTAAACATCACTGTGAGGATTTCGCTTGATTCTTGTACGCGCATAAGTTGTGAGTGAAAATGAGGGTTTATAAAATTACGTAATTTTCACGGATTTTTCGTGCCAGGGTATAATAAGCATTAGAATGTCTATATTAACATGTTATTGGCAGTTTTTGCAGGCATAATGATAGGAATCCTGGCAGGTCTTATCCCCGGCATTCATGCTAATTTGATAGCAGTAATTGTAGCCGGCTTGCATGTTGATGTTTGGTTTTCAGCGGTTTTTCTGGTTGCCATGGCTGTTTCGCGTTCTGTTATTGATGCTGTGCCAACTGTTTTTCTTGGTGTGTCGGATGATGTGATGGCGCTGCTGCCAGGCCACAAATTACTAAAGAAAGGCTTTGGTGTTGAGGCTGTGAAATTTTGCGTGCTCGGCAGTGTTTTGGGCGTCATTGCCGGCGTTCTGCTCGTTCCATTTTTCATCATTATTTTTCCAATTTTATCCTTATTGATACGCCCGATATTGTTTTGGCTGATTTTGATTTTAGTCGTTATTTTATTTTTTAAAGATTCCTGGTGGTCTATTGTAGTATTTTTGCTTGCCGGGCTTCTGGGTCTGATTGCGTTAGAAAGTGTGCGCGAGCCGTTGTTTCCTCTATTATCTGGCCTGTTCGGCGCAGGTGGTTTGTTGTTTTCTCTTTACGGCAAGGTTGAGATTCCTGAACAGTTCAACACTGATTCTTTGAGAATGCACAAAATTCCAATGTTTGTTTCAATTCTGACTGGTGTTCTTGCAGGCAGTATAGTCACATTATTTCCTGGTCTTGGTCCTTCGCAAGCTGCTGCTTTGGCGCAGGTGAAGCGAATGAAGTCTACAGGTTATTTGGTTTTGACAGGTGCTTTGGGAACGATTGATGTCGTTGTTTCGCTTGTAACTTTTTTTGTGTTAAGTAAGGCGAGGAATGGCGCTGTCGTAGTCATCGAACAACTCTTAGGTCCGATTTCAGGTTCAACTCTTCTGGCTTTCATCGCAATTGCTTGTGCATCTGCAGGCATTGCCGCAATCGTCGCGTTATTTGCTTCACAATGGTACGCAAAACTAGTGGAACATGTTGATTACTCGTTGATTTCACTGGCAGTTTTGTCTTTTTTATTTATTATGTGTTATGTTCTTTCAGGTTGGCTAGGTGTTTTAGTTTTCGTAACTGCCGCGTTTATCGGCCTTATCGCTCCATTAACAAATGTTTCTAGAAGTCACGCGATGGGCTGCCTTCTCGTACCGACATTGCTGCTGTTGTGGTAAGCTTTATAAACCACCTATAATCCCTTCGTTTCCATGATGGGTATTGTATCTCATTTCAGGGGCAGTTTCAGAAGGAAGAAGGGCAATCAGATTATTGTCATAGTTCCTGGCGTTGATGATAGAGAGAAAGCTAAATCCTACATCGGCAAATACGCTGTCTGGACTGCCGAAGGAAAAGGCAAAACCCAGATAAAAGGTAAAATTTCTAGCGCGCATGGCAACAAGGGAGCAGTAAGAGTCATTTTCGAGCGCGGTATGCCTGGCCAAAGTTTGGGCCAAGAAGTAAAAATTGAATAAATCAATAGAGCGCGTCTAGACCCTTCTTGTCGCCTGTTCCTAATGTTCTCTTAAGTGTTTCTCCTTGAGAAGCGTATGGCCACATTGTTAAAGCAGAATCCATGGTCCTGCGCGCGTGGTCAAGACCTAAGACGTGCCCTAATTCGTGTGTTCCTACGTTCTCTATGTCGAATGAATTCCCCTGGCCTGTACATGATAACTGTGAATATGCTTTCCATAAATCGCCCGTGTCAAATGTTACTGGTGCTCTGACGATTGCCTTTGTTGCTGTGTAGTAAGTGACGCTCGTTACTGCTAGTGTTCCGCCTGCACCGTCGATGTATGCCCAGCTTACTGGGACTTTTGCGTTTGCGCCTTGTACGAAGATAGTTCCTGCTGGGTGTTCTTCTGTGTCCCAGGTTGTTATGCTATTCTGCACTGCTTGTTGTGCTGCTAGTGCGTCGTTCGAATCAATCAGGCTGTCGCCGTTGACGTCTTGTGATAGTGCTGATGCGTCTATGCTGTATGTGATTGGGAATGATTTCCATTTAACTCGCATTAGCTTGTATGAGCTTGATTCTGGTCCGCAATCATTTCCAGATGGGGTCGCGTGGTTTGCGTAATCAATGAAATGTATTTGGGATAATTCTTTTGAAACGTGCATTTCTACTTGGTCATGGCCCTCCTGCATTGCCTTCCAGACTTCGTGTGGAAAGTCTGCCTTTTGCGAGTTGGATGCTGAAGCGTTTATGGATAGTGCGAGACATGCTAGTGTGAGTGCTGTTAGAATTCCGATGGTCATTTTTTTGTTGATCATGTAGTTCTTTATTATTTCGGCTTATTTATAATTAATGTACGTACAATATTACTGCTGTATTATTTTCAGCCTTAGAAGTTTTATTTTCTCCACACTTAACCGTTCTATTTCTGCTTCAACGCTTGAGAATAATAGTTCGAAATCTCTGTCTCGCAGGGCGTTCAGAATGCTCTTGGTTAGCTTCTGGTCCACCAGCTCCTGCGGTATTTCTTTGTAATACTCGCCTATGTGTACTTCTGCCAGGTTGAAATTCTTGTGTGCTTCCAAAGCGTTGTGCGCGCTCTCCAGTTTAATCATCAGGGAGCTGATAGTCTTCCGTGAGGGAGTGTAGCTTTTTTTCTTTGGCTGCTTTTTCTTTTTCTGCTTCATAATGGCTCAGTGCTCCTACAATTCCGTGCATGATAAGGCCTCTATCGTTTGAAGTGAGCCCTTGCTCGATGTAGTGGCTGTGTTTTTCGTCTACGACGTCTTTAACCAGAGACCTTACAGCCTCTTTGTCAATGCTTCCTGCGCTTAGAATAGCGAGCGCGTTGCTTAATTTTGCGATGGCATCGTCGGTGTTTGTCGAAAATTCGCTGTTGCTCATGGTACCATCATCAGAATTTTAGCCAGTCAGGCAGCATTGGCTCAACAACAGGGTACGCGTATGGTGCTGCTACTATTAGTGCTGCGATTAGGACGCTGTGGAACCAGGTCTCTCCCAGTCCTGCTCCTCCGCCTCCTGATTTTATTGCTTGGCTGACTCCATGGACTTTTATTGCAGCAACAAGCCCGATCGCGATTTGCAGGCCGAGTGCTGTTCCTAGCAAAGGAATTGATTGAAGCGCTGGAATCAAGTCAAGAACAAATTGCGCGTTCATCGTGCAGAATACAAATAATATTGATAATAAGAATGCGTGGATCATGTGTCCGAACCTGTGCGTTGGAACTGTGACGTCACGATGAATGACAATCGCTTCGTACGCTCCTATGATGACGCCAAGCGCTAAAGATGGACCGATAATTAGTATTGGTGCAACTGGTTCTGCCATAATATTCACCTCTTTCTTTGGATACATATATTCGAGAACGCTATTTAAACCCTTCGAAATGTCCACATTTCTTGGGTGCTCGGAAACTTAAGGTATTTGATTATTATTTTAGAAAGTTTCCGACATCTTGTGATGGATTAAATTATTTGATTTCTTGCAGCGCTCACGCTATCATTCAAAACAATCTCAAAGAAATAAAAAAAGGAGAGACCGTTCATAGTCGAACTTTAAATCTTGTTAGGTTACGGGCGTTGGGGACCGCATGCTGAACACATCGTTACCTTTGTGCTTACACACCGGTTCCATTAAACGGCTCTTCTAGCCATGCCCTACGAAGGCTCTTTTCGAGGAAAGTTTCATTCTTAGATGCTTTCAGAACTTATCTTAAATCGCGTAGCTGCCCGGCGTAATACCCTATCGGATAACCGGTAAACCAGTGGCGACGAAAGCCAGTTCCTCTCGTACTATGGCTTCCTTCCTCTCAGCCTTCAAACATTTCCAGTAGATATCAAACCAACTGCCTCACAGCGTTGTGAACCCAGCTAACGATCCCTTTTAACAAGTGAACCCCTTCACCCTTGGCCGCTTCTGCACGGCCAGGATAGGAAGAGCCGACGTCGATGTAGCAATCC
>CAZTVK010000015.1:0-73756 GCA_964617195.1 uncultured Methanosarcinales archaeon
GGAGAGCTTGGCGGCATCAAAGAAGACATACTTTACCTGTCAAACCTGCAATCAGATGCAGCAGTCATACAAAAATACGGCAAAGTAGACCTAGAAAAAGTTGTTGAGCCAATAAAAGCATTCAACAAAGCACGCTGGGAAGAAGTAAAACTCGGAAAATTGCTAGAAAGAGACTCTGTTACAAAAGCGCAATCAAGGGCGGTAAAGTACAGCGTAACCGGACTTCACGACAGACGCGAATACCACAACAGGGAAACAATCAACTCATACTGCACGCCAGATGAATTCAACAAAGTCCTTGTTAATTTGAGAGAAAAAGTCAACTTTGAAAGAAAACGTTTTGCTGAAGCAAAAGCAAAAGGCATCAAAGAGCCAGACATGCCATGGAAAAAAGACAACTGGAAAGCGCTCAGAGATTTCTTTGAACTTGAAGAAAGAGTGCAAAGAACTGACAACACAGTAAGCACCAGAGACGTCTTCCTGAACTACGTCTTCATGGAAAACGCCAACGAAGTTGCCAAAACACTTTACACTGAAGGAAAGAAAACAGAACTCGCCAAACAGAAAGGCGACGATGTGCTCGGAAGAGCATACAGCACTATACAGAAAAGCGAAAGCATGGATAAACTCCTGCAAGGCGCCCTTGACTTTTGTTCAACACCAAAATGGATGAAGAAAAAAATAAGAGAAAGCGGCATAAGCACCAGATCGCTCAGAAAAGTGATTGAAGATGTAAAAGAAACATACTACGCCGGACTCATTCCAACCAAATACATCCAGCCCGATGGAAAGAAAGAAAGCATGCTGGAAAGAGCAATGAAATTAACAGCAGACTTCACTGCAGACGACGGCACAATTGCACAAAAAATCGGATACTTAAGACAACTTGAAGAAGAGCTCAACGTAGAAATCACCGGCGTCAGAGCTGAAGACGGCAAAACTTCATACAAAAAATCAGACCCGAAATTCAATACAAAAGTATACGAAGGCAAGAAATACTTCAGCAAAGAACAAAAAGAAGCAATAAACAACCTCTTCAGCATGCTGAACACTGAATTGAAAGAAGTAGACATTCCATGTGCAAAAAAAGCAGTGCAAGAAGTAGAAAAGTTCTACGAAAAACACACAGTGTACTCAAACATCTGGCTAACCAAAGAACAACTGTATAACTCCGGCGTATCAATCAAGCACAAGCCATTCAAAGAATGCATCAAACGCGCTGAACAAATACAGAAATTCAATAAAGGAGAAGAAAGCAATTACATACGACTAAACCAGCAACTCAAAGAAAGAATAATCGGTTTGAAAAAACACGCAGGCATGCCAAGAAACATCGAGGAAGTTATGGCAGGCGACAACATACTGCTCACCAGAGACCTGGTGCAAGACGTAGACGCACGATACCAATCAATCGCAAGACGCGTAATACTTGAAGGCGGGGACAAGTACGAAAACCCAAACATGCGCTACTTTGATATTGCAGTCATACGCAGAGGCGCGGACGACAATAACGAAGACCACAGGATAAGATCAGCATACGGACCAAAAAGAAACGACAATAAACCATTGCTCAAATGGACTCCGGAAAAACGCGAGTTTGGAAAAATGACCATCGAACCTCATCCAAAATTCGGAACCTGGTACGGCAGAGGCAGGCCACGAGACTATGTTGAAAAATTATGCGCCAAGGCGGAAGCCGAGGGAGGAGTATACCTCCGAATCGTCAACGCCCGCAAATAAGTCACAGCCTTTTTAAACTTCTTTTACTTTTATTTTAACAATGTTCAGTGCAGTGAAGCGTACATTATGTGAGCTCGTCCTGGCAGCGGGCACTTTTGGAATGGTTGGGTGCAACATAACTCCAACCACTGCGCCAAAAGAATTCGCAGAGGAAATCGCTGAAAATGTCTTGCAGCACGAAGTGGACTATTTTAACAACAGTCAATACAGCACGCTTATTGACCTGATAACAAAAAGAAAAACATACATTGATGCTGAGAACAGAAGAATAGCTGAACAATTCAGAAATTCAGGCATTTTAACGATAGCTCCTGAACTAAAAACAGGCGCAACAGAACGCACAATGGCCGCACTAGGATATGCAATGTTAGGAGACTATCCCAACTCTCGAGTGGAATTTACCCTTCTAATGAACGATTTCAAAAACGATCCAATAAGAACAGTTGAGGACATGGAGAAACTCCAGAAGTTATTTGCAGGAGAGCAATACAAGAAAGCTGAAAACAAGGCCATCAGCGGCACCATCTTCTATTCAGAAATGAACGCCGTCGTAGGATTCCTAAAATTTGCGCGCAAAGATTATGAAAGCGCGCGAAGATACTTCAAAGCGGCCA
The DNA here is from genome assembly GCA_964617195.1 of uncultured Methanosarcinales archaeon. GTDB lineage: Archaea > Nanobdellota > Nanobdellia > Woesearchaeales > ARS49 > CABMGU01. Next base: position 2,355 of record CAZTVK010000015.1, read on the forward strand.
TCCCTCATTTCGCAGAAGAAACCGTGCGTGACTACAGAAACGCATTCAAAATATTACTTATTGATGCTGCTGAAAAAGGAGCAGACAACAACACTATTCTTGAATACTCAAAAACAGTCTACGCAGTCTGCAGCGTAAAAGGAAAAGAACCTGAAAAAAATCAGAATTAACGTGAACTATCTGCCTGTCTCTCAATCTCGCCCTTCTTCGCAATCGCCAAAGACTTAACATCGAGCTTGAAAGCAGAAATAAGCTCATCAGCCAAAGCGTCCTCAACAGAAGTCTTCTTGTTGAAACACCTTTCATAAGTGCCCTGCACGAAATACCTCAAAGCAACATCAACACGCCTTTGAGGAGCGCAATCAGTCGCCTTAGGATAACGCGCGCCACCATACTCAATCGTGACAATCTCCTCACGAGGAGCAGCATTCTCCAAAGCCTTGACGAAAACAGCAATCGGATTCTGCTTAATCCTTTCCTCTATAATCTTGAAAGCGTTAAACACAGTCTGGTACGCCAAAGAGCTCTTTCCGCAATTATGACCAGAACTCCTCAAATGCTTCTTACCCTTGTGCCCAGGAATCATGATCTTGTTAATCAAACGCTCAACAATAAAAGTCCTGGACTTATGAAACTTCTTGCCAGCATATCTAGCACCAGTCTTTGGAACAAAACGCGACTCAAGATTAACATACCTAATCAAACCAGCATCCAAAACCTTGATGCCCTCAACACTCCACTTGTTAAACGCCAAAACACTCATTTTACTTTCTCGCCTTCTCTATTTTGCCCCTCAAAAGGGCATCCAAACTCTGATCATTAACCTTAATAACCTGCCATCTGATACCAGGAATGTCTCCCTTAGACTTTCCCTGACAACCGCCAATCCTTTCAATAATGACTTCATCGTGCTCATCAATCATCTTCTGAGCGCCATCCTTCGGCATGAAAACTCCAACCTGACGGCCATTCTTAACCAATTGAACACGGCAGCACTTTCTCATCGCAGAGTTAGGCTGCTTAGCCTCAACCTGGAACTTCTCAATAACGATTCCTCTTGCCTGAGACGCGCCTTCCAACGGATCCGCCTTTCTGGCAAGATTCAAAGTCTTGCGAATATAATTAGCATCATGCCATTTACCAAAATGACGCCTTCGCTTCAAGGCCTTTCCAACATTCAATCCATTTGACTTGTTTGCCATCTTAAATCACTCTTAATTCCTTAATCGGAAAATATCTCTGAACGATAGCTTCAAATAAACGCAAATTTGAAGCCCCACGACCTATCAGCAAACCACGGGTTTTTAAATCTTTCGCAGACAAAAAGACAGTGGAATCCTCCATTTTAACCTCTTTCAACTCCAATGGAGCCACGACATTCTTCACGAACTGCATCACATCAGTATGATATTCAACGATCTTAACACGCTTCTTCAGCTTATTCTCAATGTTTCGCACATGCTGGCCTCCCCTACCGATAGCCTTGGCGCTCTCGCCCTCATGCACTATGAAAATAACTTGTTCATCACTAGGCACGCAGTCCTTAACATGAGCGCCAGTCAACTGCTCGAATAAAGCAATAGTCTGCATTGCCTGCATGTCAAGAACTATCTTCATGCCAATACGCCAACTACAGAAATAGCAAAAGGCTTCTTGCACAAAACGCCGATCTCCTCGCTCGTCTGGTTGAGTTCGACAACATCAATTCCTGCAATACCGCACGCCCTCTCAAGATCGCTTTTCATCTGCGGACTGCAATTTGTAGAAATGAACACTCTGACAAGCTTGCCCTGACGCAACAATTTCACAGTAACAGTTGAACCTAAAACTAGCTTGCTCGCACTCATCAACTTTTTGACTTCAGAAACACCCTCAACAACAGCTTTAACCATATCATTTCTCCTTGACTATCTTCGTAATCAATCCAGGCAGTCCAGTGCCAACTGGCACAGGCTGGTTCAACATCACGTTCTCAACAACACTGTTCAACTGATCAACCTCTCCCTTCAAAGCAGCATTCACAATGTGCTTGATAGGAGTTTCGAAAGAAGCCCTTGCCAAAACAGAAGCCTTCTCGCTGACAACACCATAACGGGTAATACCCTTGATCTCTCCGCTGGCAGTCATCGTGTCAGCAACCAGCATGATATGACGGATGTCAACGTTCAAACCCTGCGTCTCGATAACCTTGAACACTTCATCCATGATTGCCTGCCTTGCAGCCTCAACGCCCAAAACTTCCGCAACCTCATGAATATCATTAGTGGTAGTTCTTTGCGTATCAACAAAATCAAGCTCGAAAAGCTTCTTCAGATTGCTCCCGGCAGTAATAATGATGAACTCATCCTTTCTCTTAACAGGAAGTATCTGAGTAACACCCTTAATGCCCTTAACATAAACTTCCTTTGCTTTTTCCTTCAAACGATACAACGCATTAAGGCCTTTCTCCTCATCCTTGCCCTTAACCTTCAGCGTTACAATACCATCAGCATACTTCACATTGGCCTCTGTAGACAATCCCTTCTCAACAGCCTTCACCAATGATTGCGGAGAAATATCAAACTCCTTCATCTTCTCAGAATTCAGCTTGACATCAATCTTCAAATCAACAATGTTCATACCATACTCGGAAACAACCTCATCAAACTTGGTCTCCTTAATCTGCAAAGCAATCTCACGAATGTCCTTTCCCTTGTTAAACGGAGCCTTCAAGAAAATTTCCATGAAAGGAGTCGCGATCGATTTCCTTCCGTCAAGAATCTCAATAATACGCGGCAAACCCATTGTGACGTTCATCTCTGCGACACCAGCAAAGTGGAAAGTGTTCAAAGTCATCTGAGTGCCCGGCTCGCCGATACTTTCAGCTCCGACCAAACCAACAGCTTCACCGGCATCAATCTTGGCAGCCTCGTACTCTTCAAGCACACGCTTTGCCACCTTCTTAATCTTGCCCGCAGGACAATTTTCCTCAATCTCCTTCAGCATGCTCGGAGGCAGCTTGTCCTCAAAATCCTTAAGATCTGCATGTACCATTTTTTTACTCCGTCGTATTAATTATTTTTTTAACATCAATCTTTCCGCTCTCAGACCTGGCGACATCAATTCCATCTTCACCGTATTTGAACTGAATAATTCTGCCAGACGCGTCACGGACAGTTCCGTCATACTCAACACGCAAGTCCTGCATAGCGTTCGCCAAACGTCTGTACAAATAACCTGACTTAGGCGTACGCAAAGCAGTGTCCATCAAAGCATCCCTTCCAGTTATAGCGTGGAAGAAAAACTCCTTAGGATTAATGCCGTGCTTGAAACCGTGAATGATGAAACCGTGAGATTCAGGACTCAAGTCTCCGCGCTTGAAACAACTCAAAGTCCTGTTACGATAACCCTTCTCGATACGCTTACCACGCATAGCTTGCTGGCCAACACAAGCGCTCATCTGAATCAAAGAAGTGATGCTACCTCTAGCACCAGACAAAATCATTACAGCAGCATGGTTTTTGTCCTCGACAAAACCCTTGATGATCTGACCGCACGCGTTACGCGCCTTGTTCAAACGCTCCAAAATCTTAAGCTCAAGAGTCTCACTCGCAGTCCTGCCAGGATACACTTCAAGAGTGCCGCCTTGGAAAGACTTAATCATCTGAGAAACATCCTCTTCTGCCTGGTGAAGCAATTGGTCGATCTGGTCACGGGCTTCCTGAGGCAAGTCCTCGTCAGCAATACCAGTGCTGAATCCATGAATGAACAAGTACTCAATACCCATTTTCAAAATGTGGTGCAAAATTTTGATAGTCTTCGCAGGCCCATACTGCTTGTGCAGGCTTCTCAAAAGAAGACCCTCGCCTTCTCCGCCGATCGCCTTGGTATCAATAATTCCCTCAATAAGCTGACCCTTCTTTATGATAACCGGCTCTCCAGAACGGGAAACGCCAACATAATCAAAATCATCAGGCAGCAAAGCACTGAACACTTCCCTGCCAGTCACTTTCTTCTTTGACGCGAGCCCTGCGAAACCAGACGCACCAATGCTCGCAAGCATCGAAGTCGCCTGCTCAGGAGTCAAATCTCCACGCTTCGTCAAAAGATAATTGCCACTGATCGCGTCCTGAATGCAACCAATGACTGAAAGACCATATCTTGGCGAAATCAGTTGCGTCTGAACCTGCATCAAAATCTCAGCTTCAGCCCTTGATTCCTCAGTCTGAGGAATATGCAAGTTCATCTCGTCACCGTCAAAGTCAGCGTTATAAGGGTTACAAACAGCAGGGTTCAATCTCAAAGTCCTGCCAGGCAAAACTCTCACACGGTGGCACATCATGCTCATCCTGTGAAGCGAAGGCTGACGGTTGAAAATCGCAATGTCGCCGTCAAGCAAATGACGCTCAACAACATAACCAGGCTGCAATTCTTCCAAAGCAGCTTCCTTAGTTTCCTCAGTAATCTTCTTCTTTTTGCCATCAGGCCTTACAACATAATTAGAACCAGGATAAACACCAGGACCATTCTGCACGAACTTCTTCAAATACACCATGTTCCAATCATTAACAGTCTCAGGAACAGTCAATTTCATAGCAATAATCTTCGGAACACCAACCTCATCCAATGCAAGCATCGGGTCAGGCGAGATAACAGTTCTAGCGCAGAAGTTCGTACGCTTACCAGCAAGATTATGCCTGATACGACCTTCCTTACTCTTGATTCTCTCAGTGATCGTCTTCAAAGGCTGACCAGACCTGTGCCTTGCAGGCGGCAATTGCGCAATGCTGTTGTCAAAGAACGTGGTCACGTGATACTGCAACAAGTCCCACAAGTCCTCAATGATTATTTCAGGAGCACCAGCATTGATGTTCTCAAACAATCTCTGGTTAATCCTGACAATATCGCCAAGCTTGTGCGTCAAATCATCCTCAGAACGCTCACCACTCTCGAGAGTGATGGACGGCCTGACAGTAACAGGAGGAATAGGCAAGACTGTCAAAATCATCCACTCAGGCCTTGCAGCCTTAGGATTCAAGCCGAATAACTCAGTGTCCTCATCAGGAATCTTCTCAAGGCGCGCGCGAATCTCTATCGGAGAAATACGCTTGTCACCCTCAAGGAAAGTAGTGGGTTTTTCAATCGAAATCTTTGCCTGTTTAGCCTTGCAATGCGGACACTTGCCGCCAGTCTTGGAACTGTCAATCAAAGCCTTGACTGCCAAACGTCGCGCTTCAGGACCTTCCTCGAACTCAATCTTGTCCAAATGCGCTTTAGCCTTAGCCAGCTTGTCCGGATGAACCATCAAACGAGAGCATTCCTTGCACGCTGTTCTCAACAACAACTGGATTATTCTGGCAAACTTAACGTGAATGACAGGTCTTGCAAGTTCAATATAACCAAAGTGACCGATGCATTCCTTCAATTTGCTACCGCAAGTCTTGCATCTCAAACCAGGATCGATGACTCCAAGACGGACATCCATCAATCCGCCATCAACAGGATAACCTTCCTTATCATACAATTCAGGCGTCACAATCTTTGCGGACGCCATCTTCTTAATCATCTTAGGAGAAAGAACACCGAACACAACGCTAGAAACTTGTTTGTAAACGTAATGAGCCATCCCTTCCATGCGCTCCCTTGAAAACTGCTCCCGCTCAATCTTCTCTTCCTTCGGAGCTTCAACTGGAGTTTCAACTGCTTTTTCAGCTACAATTTCTGCTTTCACTTCTTCAGCCGCAGGGGCTTCAGTTGTTACTGCTTCTTCCTTTTTCTTGCGTGGCATTTTTTCCTCAATATTTATTTTTCAATACAAGCTTTGGATAAATACCCAAGCTCTTAAATTCATCCAAAATCAACTTGAACGCGTATGAAATCTCGATATCACTAATCTCGACATTATCACCGCAAATAGGACAATACCTCTTGTCCTTGAACTGGTCGAAAATGGCAATAATGCCGCAACTCTCACAGATCGGCACGACAGTCTTGTCAGAATCAAAACGCTCCTTCAACAACATGCTCGCACCATGGGCTACAAAAGTATCCTTCTCCATTTCTCCCAATCTCAAACCGCCTTCCTTCGCACGACCCTCTGTAGGCTGTCTTGTAAGAAGCTGGATAGGACCACGCGCACGCGAGTGAATCTTGTTCGCAACCATGTGCTTCAATTTCAAATAATACATATTACCCATGTAAATCTTGGCCTCGAAAATCTCGCCAGTCACACCATTATACATAGTCTCAGAGCCATTTTCCTTAAAGCCCATGCTGACCAATTCTTTTCTAATTTCCTGCTCAGGCTCGCCGCTGAAAGTCGTGCCATCAATGAGTCTTCCAGACAATGCACCAGTCTTGCCGCCAATAAGCTCTATCAAATGCGAAATAGTCATACGCGAAGGAATACCGTGAGGAGAGAAGATGAGATCAGGCTTGATACCTGAAGCGCTGAACGGCACATCTGCCTCAGGAACGATCAATCCAACAACTCCCTTCTGACCGTGACGCGAAACGAACTTGTCCCCAATCTCAGGAACTCTTGAATCACGAAGTCTGACCTGCACTAACTTGTTACCTTCCTCATTCTCAGTCAAACAGACAAAATCAACAACGCCCTCTTCACCATGGCGAAGCGAGACTGAAGATTCTCTCCTTATGTTTGACGCAAGACTATACTCTTCAAGGTTAGACAAGAATCTTGGAGGAGAAGTCTTTCCGATAATGACGTCTTCCTCCTTAACCTTCGCTTCAGGATAAACAATACCGTCGCCTTCCAAGAACCTGTAATCACGCTCTGACTTGTAACCCTTGACATCCTTGTCAGGAATGCCGACAGAATCCATCAAACCGCCAGAATACCTCAACTCTTCACTGATGGCCGGCCTGAAATACGTGCTTCTTCCAAATCCTCGCTCAATAGACCCCTTGTTGATAATGACTGCGTCTTCCATGTTATAACCCTTATAGCTCATAATTGCGACAACAATGTTTTGACCACAAGGGTGCGCGTTGTATTCAGACAACTCGTGCATCATCGTATGAACCAAAGGAGCCTGCGGATAGTGCAATAAGTTAACGTCCATATCCATACGAACAGGATAATTTGTAGCGTACAAACCAATAGACTGCTTCAAGTTCCTGCTTCCAATGATCAAACGAGCAGACTGAATGTAATCACCATATGGAATCAAGCCGGTAACAATACCCAGCATGCACAATGGAGAAATCTCCAAATGAGTGTGCTCAGGAGTCAGATCCTGGTCTGAGAAAGCAATAAGAGAATTCTCCTCCTCTGCAGCATCCAAAAACTCGATGACGCCCTGGTCAACCAAGTCAGACCAAGTGGTTTCGCCTTTTTGCAATTGCTTGACGTGCTTGTCAGTCAAAACAGGCATGCCGCCATTAACCACTATCAATGGTCTTCGGCATCTTCCTCTTGAACTTTCAACAAAAACGTGGTCAATCATCTCGTCAAAATAAACGTTCACATTAGTAGAAAGCGCTCCAGAACGCCTGTCCTGCTTCAAACGCTGAACAAACTCATGAGCATTCTCAATATCACCCGCAAACTTGCCGTTCAGGTAAACTTCACTCATTTTATAACCGCCTTCAAGCCAGCGGCTTTCAACTGCTTAAGCACATCCTCTTCAGGAACGTCCTTGCTAACTGTCGCGAGCATACTGAAATTCTTTCTCAAACCAATATTAGTACCTTCAGGAGTCTCTGAAGGGCACAATCTTCCCAAATGAGTAGCGTGCAATTCTCTAGCCTCAAAATTCTCCTGAGAAGAGCTCAAAGGCGAGACAACTCTCTGCAAGTGCGACAAAGTATTCAAGAAATTCAATCTCTGGATTCTCTGAGAAACACCCTTCCTGCCGCCAACCCAGTTGCCGGTCGCCATCGCGCTGTAAATCCTCGACGTCAAAAGCTTGTCCCTGATTATAACCTTGATGCTTGGGAACTTTCCTCTTTTCACAATACGCTGGAAATTGTACAACAAGTCGCCAATCAAAACTTTCAAATTCATCCTGAACAAATCTGCCAGCAAATCCCCTGACATCTTGATGCGCTTGTTCATATAATGGTCCTTATCATCCAACGGAACCTCTCCGCGCGCAGCTAAAATATATTTCTTCAACATCTTGCACAAATTGTAAGCCTTCATCATACGGTCTTCCTTATCTGAACCAATGTGAGGCAGCAAATACTTGTCAATCAGCTCAATCATCCTTTCAAGCCTTATCTCCCTTGTCTGCGTGATTCCGATCACTTTCGCAATCCTATCCATAGCCTCATCAGGAGCCTTAACATCAACAAACTCGAACAAATTAATGAGAACCTCATCAAACTGTTTGTCCTTGCTGACAGATTGCAGTATCTCTTCATCTTTCACAAGACCTAATGCCTTAACCACGAGAATTATAGGAACACGCTTCACTCTTGTGAAACTCAAATAGTAAATACCATCTTTCATTTTTTCAACCGTGTGCGGAATCTTATACGAGCCCTGCTCGCTGAACATCTTGCCAATGAATGATGAAACACCGCCAGACTCCTCATTAACCAAGAACCTGTTCGCGCCCAAGTCCTCAATGTTAACAAGAACACGCTCTGTACCATTTATAATAAAATAACCGCCAGGCTCGAACGGGTCCTCTCCCTTCTCTATCAATTCCTGCTTTGACAACTTGTTCAAATGACAGTAATTGCTGTGCAGCATTACAGGCAGGCTGCCAATCTGCGTGGTGAAAGACTCTCTTTGCACGTCATTCACGTGCGCTGAGACTTCAATAAAGATAGGAGCGGCATATGAGAGTTTTCTCAATCTGGCTTCTGCAGGATAAATATTACGCCTGCTACCGTCAGCTTCAGTGATTTCTGGCTTCGTGACCCAGATCTTATCCAACCTGATCTTGAAACTTTCAACATTCGGAGGAATAATCGTAGGAATAACTTCCTTGTTCTCTTCAACAATCAAGTTAAGCTCTCGATCAACAAAGAAATTGAAACTCTCAATATTAGACTTGACAAAACTATTCTCCTCAAAGAACTTCTTAATCAAAGTTTTTGCTACAGTCATGCCGCCACCCTTCTATAAAATACTGTCTCGCCCGCGGTAGGGCTCTTGCGCGAAATCTTGACAATGTCCCCTTCCTTGATATCAAGCTCCTGAATCGCAGGATCATTCTTGAAAATTCTCGGCAGGTTCAGAAGCTCAATAGAGTATTTTTCGAACAATTCCTTAGTCTCTTTCTCAGAGAGCTTGGAATGCTTCGGTACAAGTTCGTGCTTTGCAACTTCAAACTTAGTCATGCGACGCCTCCGCATGACGAGGCACAAAAAATTGCGAATTTTTGTTGTTTTTCCATGGTAGTATAACGGGCCGTACGGGACGTTCAGTCGCGAACTCGCGCTCGCGAACTTTTGAACCCGCAACCCTCTGGTTAAAAGCCAGATGCTCTAACCAGGTTGAGCTAACGGCCCTTGATCTTCACTTCAACTGATGATAGGTATAACTGGAGACTTTTGTGGATGTGAGAAATTTTGGTGATGGTTAACCCCATTGTGCGCACTACCCTGTAACAATAGAGGCTTTGGGAAAGGAGGGGGTATATAAAGCTTACTGTTTCTCCCTGATACGGAAGTTACCACAAACCTTTTTAAGTTACATAACATACATGAACAAAAAGAGGCAGCCATGAACAAAAACGTCCCGTACATCATTTTATTCACAATAATAGCATTAGCTGCACTTGCATTCATGTTCTACTCATCAAACCAATACGGAAAAGCCAGCTACATAGGAACAATGATGTTCGAGGGCAGAATCGATGACAGCAATGGAAAACCAATATGGGCAGGCAGCATTGTGGGAGTTGCTGGCCAACGCCGAGTTGCAACAGGCAGAATCAAAGGCTCATACCGGCTTCACTTCCCAACAACATTTGAAAAAGGCATGGACTGGTATAAAGACAAGCCCTTATCCATATATGTAAACGGCAAACTTTGCACTACACTCGACCTATATAAGTTCGTACAAGAAAAAGGAGGAGGAGTCATAGCCCAAGCGAATCTCAACCTCAAATGCGGATTTGCATTAACTAAAGGAAGATACGCATAGATTTCTGAAAACGCCGAGATTGAGATTTTTGACTTCGTCCTGAAAAAACGCCGGGACCGGGATTTGAACCCGGGTTGCAAGCGCGACAGGCTCGCGTGCTAGGCCACTACACTATCCCGGCAATAGATTTAGGTTTGATACGGGCGATTTATAAATGTTATGCGACTATAATATTAAGAAATCCTGAACTGTTCTTCCAAATGCGCATACTCGCCCTCTGAGCCGTCCGGAGAATACCTTTTAGTCGTTTCCTTTCTTCTATTCAACAAATAATCTTCAACAATCTCTACAGCCTTCTTCACGCCGCCCTTGAACGACACCTGCTTGTGCACGCCCAAAGTGATACTTGCAATGTAATCTTTTGGGGTGCAATCTTTACCAGAATACCTTAGCGTTAAAATCGCCTTTTTATTATTGTTAATATTAGTCATAACAACAACAATGCCATCCGGATGAGGTGTTTCTTCTGCAATACATTCCAAAGAATCCGACCTGTCCAGAACATTCACAAAAGACTCAATACTCATACTTGAACGATCATCTCCCCCAAAACGAGGCATTACAACCTGCTTAGGTTTGATAAGCTGACCTCTCACGTACTGAGCTTCAGCTAATACTAATTCATACGTAGAACGGTCCAAATTAGGTAAATACGGCTTTGACTGCATCTTCACTCACTCAGAAATCTGTACAAGCTTCTCATTTAAATTCTTTTTGGTGCTAAGCATGCCACAAGCAGCATTCGACTCAATACCCTTAGTAGTCCTAATAATAGTCTTAAAACCAGCACTGATTAAAGCCTGCTTGAAAACTTCAGCAGACTCTTTTGACGGCCTTGCAAAAGTCGCGCCATCAACCGGATTGTACATTATAAGATTAATAACGATATGTTTGAAACCTTTCAATAAAACAGCCAATTCTTCAGCATGCTCAATCTTATCATTCACGCCTGCTAATAACACATACTCAACCATCAACGGACCACGTTTCGTGAAAGGAAACTCCCTGCAAGCGTCAAGCACATCCTTAATCGGATAACGACTATTAATAGGAACAATCCTGCTTCTCAACTCATCATTCGGAGCATGCAACGACAATGCAAACTGACACTGAGTGTCTTTGCCCAATTGCATAATCTTATCCGGCAGTCCAACAGTAGAGACAGTGATTTTCTGCCAACTCATACCCTGCTTTCTGAACTCATTAACAGCACCAACAACATTATCATAATTGTGCAACGGCTCGCCCATGCCCATGAACACAATATTAGTGATTTTTTGTTCTGAAACAGACTGCATCAAAGATAACTGTCCAACAATTTCTTCTTTTGACAAATTTCTTGTGAAACCCATCATTCCAGTCGCGCAAAAAGAACACTTCATAGCGCAACCAACTTGCGACGATATGCACGCGCACAAAGTACGCTTGTGATGAATTAATACAGACTCCACTTTTTTGGCGTCATCTAATTCAATCAAGAATTTTCTTGTGCCGTCCGGAGATTTGATTTCTGAAGCGATACGCATGATATAGACGGCAGAACAGGACTATATATTTTTTTGCAATTCACCGACGGCAACCGCATACCCAGCAGCATACGGACCCATCATCGCGGCCTGAGAAGAAACAGCCTCCAAAGTCTTCTGAGCCATTTTCACATATTTGCCTTCACGCGTAATATGCGCCAGCTGGAACAAAACCAAAGCCACAAAAGCATTATCATTCACAATCTTTTTACGTTCTTTCAACCTGCCAACAGAATCCTTACTGGCAAGAACATCAAAAAAGCCTCCATTCTTCTTGTCATAAAACCTTTCCAACGCCTTCGCAACAGTCATCGCCTTGGCCTTCCACTCCAATTTATCAGTCCTCTTGAAAGCCCAAAGCAAGCCCAACAACAAATAAGCATGATCCTTAAACAAAAACAACGGCTTCTCAGCAGGATAACAATGCGCTACACAACCACGCATATTCGTTTTGTACAAAGAATCAAGGAGCTTAAATGCGACTTTATCATACTCAGGATCAAGAATGGCGGCTTCTGACAACGCCATAATCATCGCAGCATTACAATCAGTAAAAATTCTCCTATCAACCGCAGGAGCTTCATGACGCATCCGCTCGGACAACGGCAGATTGCAATAAGCCTCATCAGCATCCTGGCTCGCAAAGAAAACGCCTTTCTCATGGTCATACATCATCGAAAACAGCCAGAACAAAATCTTATTTGAAGCCGTCAAGTACTCTTCCTTCTTGAACACCCTGTGAGCAAACAAATAATATGCTAACAATCTGGAATTATCCTCCAGCATTTTCTCAAAATGAGGAATAGTCCAGTTCTGCAAAGTAGCATACCTATAGAAACCACCGCTCACATGATCGAAAATCTCGCCCTTCAACATCTTTGAAAGCGTGAAATCAAGCATCTTGGCAGCATCCTTGTCCTTCAACTTCATAATACGCCAGACAAGATAACCAAGAATCTCATGATGAGGGAATTTAGGCTCCAAACCAAAACCGCCATTAATTGGGTCGTAGAACGACTTAATCATCTTCCAGAAATACTCATGATCAAAAGGCAGCTTCAACGGCTTTTCCTTCCCTGCTTTCTTCGGCTTATACTTCTTGAAACGACCAATCGCGTCCTCCAAAAATTTAATCATATGCTCAGGAGAAACATAAGTAGCAGCAGAGACTATTTCTCCATCGTGCGCTAGAACAGCAGTGGTAGGCCAGCCGCCAACATTATACCTGTCATTAATATCAGGACGCTCGTCAGTATCAACCCTTATCGGAATGAAATTTTTGTTGATGAACTCAATAATTTCTTTATTAGAATACGTCAAACGGTCCATCGTATGACACCAATGACACCATACTGCAGAAATTCCGAGCAAGACTGGCTTCTTCTCCTTCTTAGCCTTCAGAAATGCTTCTTTACCCCAGTCAAACCAGTTCATATTGCTCCTCTTTCAGTCGAATATTAGACACGCCCATATAAAAACTTGCTCACACCGAAAGGTTTAAATATTAACATATATTAACAACTGTTAATAGATATTAACAGGTGAGACAATGAAAGCATTACTAGATATCCCGCAAGAAGTAAACCAGACACTTAATATTATCAAAGCACAGCATAATTTGAAGAATAAAGTTGAAGCGATAACACTTGTCGTGACTATTTACAAAAACGAACACATGGAGCCGGAATTAAGGCCTGAATATATCAAAAAATTGAGCAAATTAGAGAAAGAAGGCAAATTTATCAGCTTTAAGAATATCAAGGAACTACGCGAGCATATAGAGCATGCGTAATTTTTCTTTTGAAGAGAAACTTCTGAAAATAATGAATAGACTATACAAAAAAGATAGAAAAACGCATGAAATATTAATCAACAAAATCCAAGAAATTCTCACATGCCTCGATATCGACCATTATAAAAATCTACGAAGCCCGATGCAAGCTTTCAAAAGGGTACACATCAATGGACCATTTGTGTTGGTCTTCAAATATATAGAATCAGAAGACAAAATAGTATTCTATGATTTTGACCACCACGACAATATTTATTCGCTCTCAGGCTAATCTTTCCATAAAAACTTGTCCAACTTGCTTCTAGCCTTCTCACGCTCTTTCTGATGATGTGATAAAAATGCCTTCACCTTCTCAATGGCAATATCCTTCAACTCAGAAGTCAACAATTTACCAGACTTATAATCATCATAAATCTTTGCCAGCTTCTTATCATCAGGCTCCAAACCATAACGCAACATCTGGAAAGCAACATCAACATCAGGATTACCGCCCTTCTTCCGATGCTCCTCAACAGTCGGCTGGCCGCCAGAGAAAGCAAATTTCCTGATTTTACGCTCTGCATCATCAGGAGAATCAGTCAAAGCGATAAAAGACATCGGATCAGAACTAGACATCTTGCCACCCTTCAAGCCAGGCTGAAACAAATGATAAGTAGAACTCAACTGCATAAACTTGAAAACTTCAGTCCTCTGCGAAACATCCCTTGCGAGACGCAAATGCGGATCCTGATCAGGACCAACAGGAACAACAACCGGCAAAGGCCTGCCCTCAAACTCAGGAAGTTGCGGGTGAAGCATATCAGCCGCCTGCAACAAAGAAGCAGACATCTTACCAGGAGAAATCTCGCCATACACCGCCTTGAACTCATTAAAAGTCGCACTGCGCGCAAGCATACTCGCAAGACTGTAATACGCATTTGACTTCTTCCCATCTTTAGAACGCTTTGACTGGAAATAAAAATCGCAATTCTTAGGCTCCAAACCCAACGCGACATAATTCAGCAAGTATTCCTCAACCGCAGTCTCGTGCAATTCAGCCATATTAGGAATACGAGTGTTATACGCTTCAATATCAGCAACAGTAATGTACAATTTCGCGCCAAGACCCTGATAAAACAACATCTGGTCAGCAACCATCTTATGCCCAAAATGAAACTTGCCAGAAGGCATCAAGCCAGTCATCATCACAAAAGGCTTCTTCTTCTCAACAGCATCAACAATACGCTCGAAATCACGATGAGCAAAAATAATATTTCTCCTAAAAAGCAAATGATTAAACTGCTTCGGCAAAGAAGGCATCGGCTTCAAGCCAAACTCCTTGATCAACCTATCATAATCAAGAGCTCCCTTTACTTCCCAAGGCGTAATCACCAATTTTTCAGCCATACACACAAGATAAGAAGGAGAGTTTTAAAATGTTACTGTGAGCGCAAGTTTCACTTATCCAAAGAAAACTCAGACTTAATCAAACCGAGAAACTCACTACGCATAGATTCAGACCAGTCAGCAGGCATCACAACAGCCACACCATCGACCAACAACTCACGATAATTATTAACAGCTCCCACAACATCATTCACCAGCGCTTTATTCTCGTTCAACACATCAGAATGATTCTTTTTCAACTCTGCCAAGCTCTGAACCTTTCTGATATATTCATGCGCGTGATGGAAAACGTCCTCACGAACAGAAGAATAACCATGCATGTGAGGCTTCAAATGACTAATATTATTGCTTAACGACTTTGCAAAACCACCATCACCATCATGGCCAACCAAATCAGACTTTATCGATTTCAAGGCATCCACAACATTCTTGCCTACCTTGCTTTCTACAGGATGAGGCAGTTTTTCACCTGCAGCATTTCGAAACGCGCTTTCATACCTATACGGAATCCGCTTCAACAAACCAGCATCATCAACAATTTCCTTTGCGACAGCCTGCATGCTCTCCAAAGCAGCATGCGCCTTCAATGCGCTCTTATGCTTTGCCGCAACACCAGAATGATGAATCAAAATGTGCTTGTACTGTGAAACATTTTGCAGAAAAGAACTGGCAAAATCAGCATAATCCTGATGATGCGAAAAAGAGCCAGCTGAGACTCTAGAATCCTTCAACTTGTCAAAGAATCTTTTAGCTTCTTTTTCACTACCCACAACCTCTTTATAATCTACCACGGAAAGAATAAATCATTACACAGTTTATAAACATTACGAAGAGCTCATTCCCACTTATCCAAGAAAATGTGCTCTTTCAGCTGGCCAAGATCGATTAACTTCTCCTCAACATTCTCCACCAGTGCTGGCGGACCGCAGATGTAAACTTGATAACCTTTCTTGAAATACTTCTGCAAGAAATTCTGCACTCTTCCACGCTCACCATCCCACTGAGGAAAACCATCAACAGTAATCGTCGGAACAAGCTTGAACTTGCCTTTCAAGCTTTCAAACTCTTTTCTATAGATAAAGTCAGAAGGAGTTTTCATGCTGTAGATTAGAAGAACTTCCTTTCCTTCAGCCAAAGCCTGATGAATCATCGGCCTGAACGGAGCTATGCCAGTTCCACCTGCAATGAAAAGATATTTTTGCGCAGGCCTCAGCCAAAACATTCCATAAGGGCCATCAATATGCACAACACTACCAGGCTTCAAGTCCTGCAAGTGAGCGCTCAAACCCTGACCACGAGCAACACACAGTTCAACATAATCTTCGCCAGACATTGAAGCAATCGAGAAAGCCCTTCTCAAAGGCTTGTTGTTCTCGCCAATAAAATCATCACACCATACACCAGCCCACTGGCCGGGGCGGAAAGCGATTTTTTGCGGCAATGACAATCTCACAAGACGAACTTTCGGAGTCTCCTGAACAACCTCTTTTACCGTCGCATCGACTTTCATAATATTTATTAACGCAGAACAGCATATAAAAGGTTTATGATGAAAAAAACGCTTATCATTCTGCTCATACTCGCCAGCTGCGCTCCTGCCCAAAACGGATTTCTCGAAGGAAGCGCTGACATCGGACCAATCTGTCCAGTCGAAAGACCAGACCAGCCCTGCAAAGTCCCGCCAGAAGCGTACGAAGCACGCAAAATAATGGTTTACAACGGCAAAAAACTAGTCAAACAAATAGACATTGACAACACAGGGCACTATAAAACAGAACTAAAACCAGGAACGTACACAATCGACATCAACCGAGCAGGCATGGATTTCAGCAAAGAACTGCCAGCAAGCATCACAATAGAACCGGACAAAACAACAACACTCGACATCAGCATAGACACAGGAATAAGATGACAGAACTAGCAACATTCGGAGCAGGATGCTTCTGGCACGTAGAAGAAGCATTCAGAGAAATAAAAGGCGTACTCAAAACAGAAGTCGGCTATTCCGGCGGAAAAATGAAAAATCCAACATACGAAGACATATGCACAGATGAGACTGGTCATGCAGAAGTCGTACAGCTTGAATTTGACCCGAAGGTTGTGCCGTATGAAAAATTACTTGAAGTCTTCTGGACCATACACGACCCGACACAAAAAAACAAGCAAGGACCTGACGTCGGCACACAATACAGAAGCGCCATATTTTACCATTCTGAAGAACAAAAGAAAATTGCAGAAAAATCGTTGAAAGAAGAACAAAAACATCACAAAGAAAAAATTGCGACAGAAATCACCAAAGCAAACACGTTCTACCGCGCAGAAGAATACCACCAGAAGTATCTGATGAAAAAAGGATCAAAGACGTGCGGGATTTAGTTCATTGTGTGGTCTAATTTCTTTGTAACTAGAAAAGCCAAATCATAGTTGCCTTTGGGAGTTACAACAACACCAGTAAACTGCTGACCGCTAAAACAACCAAGCAGACCGCTCTTGCCGTCAGTCTTAATGACTGCTGCGTAATCAGGCCTGACAATCTTTTTCTGCTTCTGCTTCCCAATATACATCTCAATAGCCACTTCAACAAGATGCAACCGCTCCTCAAGAGGAATTTGCACTGGCGCCAATAAGAATGCATAATCCCAACCATCAGTATCGTACATTGTTATCGACGACAAAAAGAGGGATATATAAGCTTTTAGAAACTATTTACAAGTCGTGCACTTCGCTCTCACACGTTCCTTCGCAATCTTCTCAGCAGCAACACGCGGAATGACCTTGTCTTTCTTCGAACGCTCAAGAACTAATTGGGTGTTCTTCGTAATCTTTTCCTCGACCAGCTTGAACATCTTCGCCTCAGTGCCGCCGATGTACTCCATGTAACTGGAAATAACTCCTCCGGCGTTCGCGACAAAGTCAGGAATAACTAGAACGCCTTTCTTCGCCAAAGCTTCCTCAGCTTCAACACTAGTCGCGATGTTACTGCCCTCGACAATCAGCTTTGCTTTAATCTTCGGCACATCAGAAACACCAAACAAATCAGGAATAGCCGCGGTAACGAAAACATCAACATCCTGAAAACAAATATCCTTGTTCGACAAAACCTTGCCGCCATACGCAGTAACACTGCCCTTACTCTTCTTCACGTCATACAATTTCTTAACATCAATACCCTTGGGAACAACCAACGTCCCCTTGCTGTCAGAAATTGCCACGAGCTTCGCGCCTGCATCAGACATAAACTTGCAGACAAACTCGCCAACATTACCATAACCCTCAACAGCATACGTAACTTTCTTGATATCTCTACCCATATGCTTGAGAGCGACCTTTATCGCGTGGAAAACACCAAAACCAGTGCTGCCAAGCTCATGAGGCAAACCACCAAGCTTCTTAGGCTTGCCAGTGCACGCCTTCATATCACCATTCGCCTTCGCGAACGTCTCCATATCGTGCTCTGCCATACTAATATCAGGACCCGCAACATAAATTGATGGCACGACACTCTTCAACAATTTTGAAAACGCGGCAACCCACTCATCCTTCAACTCCGGAGTCATCTTATGCGGCTCGCCAATAATTCCAGCCTTAGCGCCACCGAAAGGCAAGTCCGCCATGGCATTCTTCCAAGTCATAGTTCTCGCCAACCTGAAAACTTCCTCTTTGTCAACAGTCGGCGTAAAACGAATTCCGCCCTTTCCAGGGCCGAGCGCAGTGTTATCAATAACCAGCACGCCGCGCATTCCCAGTTTTGGATGATAAACCTCAATAATTCTTTCCGGACCAAAATCATCAAACATCTTATCCATAACAAACACCTCAAATTATTCTTTCATTAGTATCATTATCATAAATATGAATGACTTGCACAGGACAGACTTCGGCAGCTTCCTTGTTAACAGCCAACACGTTCTTGCCCTCCTTTGACAACTGACTTTCCTTTACAATCAATACTTGCATTCCGTTCTCGTCAACTTTATGGCCGATCAAGTCTGCCTTGCCATCATCCTTCATCACCCAAAAATCAGGAGAGACAGCAGCACAAGCCGCAGCGCCAATGCAGTTCTTCCTGTCAAATACAATCTTATAAGTCTTCTCCTTCTTTTCCATAGAAAAAACGGCGTCTGGGACAATTATAAATCTTTCTCTTGGAACAACTCATCAACATCCAAGATAGGCTTCCTGTTCTCATAGCCAGAATCACAGTCGTGCCAATAACGAATCTTGTCCTCGCCCAACTGCCAGCACAAGAACGCATCCTGACCATTCAACATGAAAGGAAAATCAATCAATCCATCATCAATATCTTTGACAATCACTCCCATCGAGCTCAATACATCAATCACCCTATAAAACTGGTAATACAAACGGTGAAACTCCTTGTTAGCCTTGACCTGCTCAGTCATGAAGAAATGAAAGCCTTCATCGCTGCTGACTTCCAAAACAACATCATTAGTCTCAAGAATCCAAGCAATCCTGTCGCGCAATTTCTGCGCCTTCTTCAACAAACGCTCCACCTTAGGCAAACACTTCTCGGCCTGCTCGATGGTGAAATAATTCATCCAGATTCCACCGGAAAGCCCGCTTCACTCCACTCGGCAATCCCGCCTGCAAAATCAAAAACCTTGAAACCAAAAGAAGACAATTTCTCAGCAGCATACCCTGATAATGAACATGTAGAACTTGTGCAATACACTACAACAGGCTTTGACTTGTCCAACGTCTTCACCTCTCTGTCAATCACATCAGTCGGTAAACTCTTTGCCCCTTTTATATGTTTCTCTAAATAAGCAGCGTAATTGCGCACATCAAACAACACAACATCACCTTTCTCCAACATCTTCCTCAATTCCTCTTTTGCAATTTTTCTATACTTAAGCATAATGCTCTAACGCGTGAACCAACAATCTCACACCAAAACCAGTGCCGCCTTTCCTGACATATTCCGCATCAACATCAGACCAGCTCACGCCAGCAATATCAAGATGCGCCCAAGGAGTTTTCTCGACGAAATTTGAAAGAAAAACCGCGCCCACAATTGTTCCAGCATTTCTGGGAACAGTAGACGTGTTGAACACGTCAGCGATTTCAGACTTAACAAGCTCATTATATTCAGGCCACATAGGCAACTGCCACAAGCGCTCACCTGAAGCATTACCTGAAGCGATCAAATGACTCACGAGCTTCTCGTCCTTACTCATCACTGCCGCGCACACATTGCCCAACGCAATACGCACTGCACCTGTCAAAGTAGCCAAGTCAACCATAACATCAGGCTTCAAATTCTTCTCAGTGTAAGAAAGCGCATCAGAAAGAATAACCCTGCCCTCAGCATCAGTATTATTAATCTCAATAGTCTTACCATTGTAAGCAGTAACTACATCTCCAGGCTTGTACGCATCCATACCAAGCATGTTTTCCGTCGCAGCGAAAACTCCGACAACATGAACTTTCAGCTTAAGCAAAGCAGCAGCGCGAACTGCCGCGAGAACAGTCGCAGCACCAGCCATATCCTCTTTCATCGTCACCATACCATCAGCAGACTTAATGTCAAGACCACCAGAATCAAATGTTATGCCTTTCCCGACAAAAGCGACTTTTTTCTTTCCACCGCCATTATATTCCATTATGACAAATCTGGGCTCATTAACACTGCCCCTGTTAACTGCAAGCAATGCAGTAAGACCAATCTTTTCAATCGCCTTTTTATCAAAAACAGTGACTTTAACGCCTAGCTTTTCCAACTTCTTCGCTTCCTGCGCAAGATCATCAGGCTTCATATTGCTTGCAGGCTCGTTAACCAAATCCCTGACCAGATTAGAGCATTCCGCAAGAACCACTCCCTTCTTCACCTCAGCATGAACGTCATCACCGACAAGAGTCACCTGAGAAATAACTTTTATCCTATGCTTATCGACGGTGCGATACTTGATGTACTGATAAGCGCCAAGAACACTGCCCTCTGCAACAGCCTGAGCGCGCTCCTTTCTCGTCGTGCCCTTAATCTCCAGATTATGCAAAGTAGTGGAATATTCAGTAATACCACAAAAATCACGAGTAATCTTAGCACTCAAGCCTGCAGCCTTGCGCAAAATCTCAAGAGTAACATCCTCTTTCTTACCAAGACCCAACAAGAGAATATTCTTCGCAGGAATCTTGTCCAAAGTAGAAACCGATCTGAACTGCAGCCATTCGCCCTCAAACTCCTTTCCCTTGATAGCATGCGCGATAGCGCCGTGCAATTTCTCATCAACAGATTTCAATTCCGCAGGAAGTTTTTCAGCCGGAGAAAACAAGCCAACAACAATTAACTCTGTTTTGAAAGAATCAAGCTTAGCATCAACAACGCGAACTTCCATGTAAAAAGATTTTTGTAGAACAAGTTTATAAATATTTTCATTATAGTTTTGAAAAAGCGCGCTGCAACATCAACGCATCGCTTTCAATGTTGGGAGATTCTGTAATAACAACGCCTTTAATCTTGAATTCCTTCCACGCTTTCAGCATATCTTTCCAGTTAAAATCAGATTCTTCGAAGTTCAAATGATTCTTTTCGCCCTTCGGACCATAATTAATGCCACAACACTGAATATGCATGTTGTCCAGCGCTTCCCTGCCAAGACCTTTTTCGATTTGAGATAAGATATTGCGGAATTCCTCTAATGTATTGTTCGTACCATTATATCTCGCGTGCAAATGGCCGAAATCAATGCACGGCAAGACTTGCTCGACTTCCTGCGATAATTTGATAGTCTCCTGCAAGTCACCCCACTGAGTTTCCTTGCCAGTTGTTTCAGGCCTAATCCAGATTTTAACATCTTCATCCTGTAATTTCTTGACAACTTCCTTCACGCCGCGCGTGACAATCTCGTGCACTTTATCCTTCGGCCTGCCAAGATAGTAACCCATATGCCAAGTAATGCTATACCCGCCACACTCATTCACACGACGGGCAGCTGAAAGCATCCTGCCAATAGACGCTTGCAGTTTCGCAGGCTCTATCGCTGCCAAGTTCACATAATACTGGCCATGACAGGTGAGAACAACATTCAACTCTTCTGCTGTTTTCTTGATTATCGGAGCAAGCGTCTCATTCACATGCACGTTCTGCACAAACTCAAACTCCATAGCGTCAAGACCGAGCTTACGAACTTGTTTAACACCATTAAGCGTATCCCTAGGCACGGTAGAAATCGGAATTCCAGGAGTGCCAAACAAGAGAGACTTCATATTAACCAACAATCTTCAACAATTCTTTCAAATCACTAATTTCGTACTTAGGCTTGGGAGTTTCAGGACTATTCTCCTCTTTCCTGCGATTAATCCAGCACACAGTCAAACCCGCATTAGTCGCGCCGCACACGTCCATCTGAGAACTCGCCACGTGCAAAATCTCAGAACGCTGCAAGCCCAAATACTTAACCGCAGCATTATACATCTCAACATGAGGCTTTGTAACACCAGTCTCATCAGAAACAAAAGTTCCATCAAAATCAACAGGAATCTTTTTCACAGTCATCTCAAACAAATCAGGATCACCATTCGAAACTATAACCAGCCTATGGCGCTTCTTCAGCTCTGACAAAACACCGGCAACTTCAGGATAAGGCTTAATCTCCTTCCACTTCTCAAACAACAAATTCTCCTCACCAGAAGCTTCAACGCCAAAAGTCTTACACACCTCATCAAGACTCTTCTTAACCATCTCCTTATACTTCAAGAAAGGCATCTTCTCAACATACCAACGGCCAGCACGACGCCAAGACAAAGCGAACTCACGAGCAGAACACTTCAAATTATTCTTTTTGACAATACCCGCAGAAACATTCTCCCAAACAGGCAGCCAATCTACCAAAGTACCCCAAAAATCAAGAGTTAACGCTCGGAACTTACTATCCGAAGCTCTTTCCGCAACCACAGCTTTGCTTTGCATTTGGATTATTAATCTTAAAACCAGACTCGTTCAAAGAATCAACATAATCAATCTCGGAATCACGCAACATGTTCAAACTGTCCGCGTCAATAAACAATTTAACGCCCTTGTCTTCAATAACAATATCGGTTTTTTCCGGCTGCTTCTCAAAATTCATCTGATAAACAAAACCAGAACAACCACCAGGAGAAACTGCAACGCGCAAGCCATGACCTGCAATCTTGTCCTTAGCCAGCAATTCCTTTATTTTACCAGCAGCACCATCGGAAATAAGCACTCTTGCAGGGCCAGTCGGCTCCTCATGCTTGTGCTCTTTGCTTTCCTCAGAAATGAACTTGTTAATCTCAACAACCATGCTGTCAATTGTCTCATCATCAAGACCGTGCACTCTAGCACCAGCTTCAACCGTATCAAACACGTTCGCATGACAACCAACGCAATGCAACCCATGCTCGAGCATAATAACAGCTACATCAGGATACTTCTTCAAAACATCAGCAATTACCATGTCCTTTGTAACTAACTGCTTGATTTCAATTGTCTGTGTCATCTTCTACCTCCAACTTCTTACCCATGAATTGCAAAACGCCCAATTTCAGCACTTTCAAACCCAGCAAAGCACACTTCAACCTCATGCACGAAATCGGGATATTAATAAGGCTTAACGCATCCGCTTTATTAAACCTAGCTACCTCTTCCAAAGACTTGCCCAACGCATACTCTGTCAGCATCGAAGCAGCAGCCTGTGAAATAGCACAACCCTTTCCAGAAAAACGAACATTGCCAATCCTATTGTCTTTAACAAGAACATGCATCGTAATCTCGTCACCACACGAAGTATTCGCATCATGAGATATGATGTCCGGATGAGGAAGAATTCCCTTATTCCTCGGATTACGATAATAATCCAAAATTATTTCCTGATACATCTCATCTATCATAACCTGAACACCTTCTTTGCCTTCTGCAACGCTGCCAAAAAGACATCAACATCCTCTTTAGTATTGTAAGGGCCAAAGCTAATTCTGACCGTGGCAGCAACGCCAAGCCTGTCCATCAAAGGCTGAGCGCAATGATGCCCAGAACGAACACACACTTTCAAATGATCAAGAACAGTAGAAACATCATGAGCGTGCATGTCACCAAGATTAAAACTGATAACACCGCCACGCATTTCAGGACCATACATCATGATTACATCATCCTTTTTCATCTTATCATACGCATACCTTGTCAATTCCTGCTCGTGCTTCCACACGTTATCCATGCCCAAAGATTTCAAATAATCAACAGCAACGCCAAAACCAACAGCGCCAGCAACATTAGGAGTGCCAGCCTCAAACTTCCAAGGAACCTCATTCCAAGTAGAACCTTCAAAAGTCACTTCCTTAATCATGTCCCCGCCGCCAAGAACCGGCTCCATCTTCTCCAACAATTCACGCTTGCCATAGAGAACACCGATCCCAAAAGGAGCCAGCATCTTATGGCCTGAGAAGACCATGAAATCACAATCAAGCTCTTTGACATTAACAGGCATATGAGGAACACTCTGAGACGCGTCAACCAAAGTGATAACTCCATTCTTGTGAGCCTCAGCAATCAATTCTTTGGCAGGATTGACCGTGCCAAGAACATTGCTGACTTGCAAGAACGCAAACAATTTCGGCTTTTGCTCTAACATATGAGTTGTTGAATTCTTATCAAGCTCACCATGCTCAGTAATAGGAATGTACGAAATTTTCGCGCCTGCCCTCTTCGCCAGCATCTGCCAAGGCACAATATTACTATGATGCTCCATCTCAGTCAACAAAATAGTGTCACCCTTGTTGATATTTGAGCCCCAGCTCTGCGCGACCAAATTAATACCCTCAGTCGCATTCCTGACAAAAACAATCTCTTTGGGATGAGCGCCGATAAACTCTGCAATCTTTTTTCTAGCGCCCTCGTAAGCCTGCGTTGCCTCCTCAGCAAGAGAATTCACCCCACGATGCACATTAGAATTAGACGTCTCGTAAAACTTTTTCATCGCTTCCAACACAATTGCCGGCTTATGAGTAGTTGCTGCGCTATCCAAATAAACCATTCCGCGCGCAAAAAACGGAAAATCCTTTCGCACACGCGCAATATCTAAAACGCTCACATTTGCCATTTGTCATACCCCTCAGGCAATTTCAAAAAACCCTGAATGATCATCTTACAAGCTTCTGACTCGCTCATGCCCCTGCTAGTCAAATAAAATATCTTTTCAGCATCAATCGGACTCATAGTAGCAGAGTGAGACGCCTTGACGTTATTCGCCTCAATCTCCAAAGAAGGAACAGCCTCTACCTTAGCACTGCCATCCAAAAGCAAGAAATGCTGTTCAACAAAACTATCACTCAAATCACCACTCTTCGGAATAACAATCCTCGCGTGCGAAACAGTATTCTGAGATTTACCAACAACACCACGGGAATTAATCCTTGATTTAGTACGCGCAGCATCATGAATTATCGTCAAATTACTTTCCACATCACCAGAAGTGAAAAACTCATCAACAAGCACCTCAGCGCCCTCGCCTGACAAGCGAATAACCTGCTCAACGCGCGTAGGACTATCATGAATAAGCACAATATGCCTCTTCTCTCCAGCAGGAACAATCAGCTCGCTCATCCCACACTACCCTCCATCTCCATCTGGATAAGCTTGTTCAACTCAACAGAATACTCCATCGGCAACTCTTTAGTGAATTCAGCAATAAAGCCAAGAACAATCAATGACAAAGCCTCACTTTCTGAAAGTCCGCGAGACATTAAGTAAAACAACTGCTCCTCGCCCACTTTTCCAACAGTAGCTTCGTGCACAATAGTTGAAGTCGGCTCCTCAATCTTCATCGTCGGATAAGTATCAGACCTTGAGAATTCATCAAGCAATAACGCATCACACCTGACAGAACTAGTAACGTTCTTTGCGCCTTTTGCAACACGCAACAAGCCCCTATAACTACTTCTGCCACCATCCTTACTAACCGACTTTGAAACAATTCTTGAACTGGTGTTTGATGCAAGATGAATCACTTTGCCGCCAGCATCCTGATGCTGATTCTTGCCGGCATACGCAACACTCAGAATATCCGCCTTTGCGCCCTCACCATTCAAGATGACGCACGGATATTTCATCGTCAGCTTGCTTCCAAGATTGCCATCAACCCATTCAACAGTCGCGTTTTTATGCGCCATGGCACGCTTTGTAACAAGATTGTAAACATTACTGCTCCAGTTCTGAATTGTAGTGTAACGGACTTTTGCGCCTTCAAGCGCGATAACTTCAACAACTGCTGCGTGAAGGCTATCTGTAGAGTAAACGGGCGCTGTGCAGCCCTCGATGTAATGCACTTCCGCATCTTTATCGACAATAATCAAAGTCCTCTCAAACTGGCCAACATTCTTTGCATTAATCCTGAAATAAGCCTGCAACGGCACCGTGACTTTGACTCCAGGAGGAATGTAAACGAAACTACCACCACTCCACACCGCAGTATTTAATGCAGCGAACTTGTTATCGCCAGCAGGAACAAGCGTTGCAAAATATTTCTTTACGAGCTCAGGATATTCCTTGACCGCAGTGTCTGTATCTGTGAAAACAACGCCCTGCTTCGCCAAATCCTCTCTCAACTTGTGATAAACTGTCTGGCTTTCATACTGCGCGCCAACACCGCCTAAAAATTTCTGCTCAGCCTCAGGAATACCCAATCTGTCAAACGTTTTCTTGATATCAGCAGGAACATCATCCCAATTATGCGCAGTCTTTTCCGAAGAAGAAAAATAATAAGTATACCTGCCAAAATCAATATCCTTCAAATCACCGCCCCACTCAGGCATAGGCTTGCTCAAAAAAATCTTGAACGCTTTCAAACGCAAGTCAAGCATCCACTGAGGTTCGCCTTTTATTTTAGAAATCTGCCTAACAATATCTTCTGACAATCCTTTCTGCGTCTTGAACACAAAATTCTCAGGATCTTTGAAGCCATACTTCTTCTCATAATCATTATTAAGAATCGTCAAGCTCATACCGTCACCAGTTTCTGATAACCTTTCTTTTCAATATCAAGGGCAAGCGTTGCATCACCACTCGCCACAATCTTTCCGTCAACCATAATATGAACGAAATCCGGCTTCAAATAATTCAACAAACGCTGATAATGAGTAATGACCAAACAACTAAATTCAGGAGAACGAAGAGCGCTAACAGCCTTAGACAACAACTGCAAGCTGTCAACATCAAGACCAGAATCCATCTCATCAAGAACGGCAAGCTGAGGCTTCACGGTCAACAACTGCAAAACTTCAGCGCGCTTTTTCTCGCCACCAGAAAAACCGACATTCACCTCGCGATCAATAAAAGACTTGTCAACACCAAGCAGAGAAAGAGAAACATCAAGATTTTTTTTGAAATCAATAATAGAAAGCTTATTGTTCTTGGCCTTCGCCAAAGTGAACAAGAATTTTGAAAAACTCACGCCAGCAATCTCCAAAGGATGCTGGAAAGCCAAAAACAAGCCAAGCTTTGCGCGCTCATCAGGCTTCAAAGCCAGAATGCTTTTACCATCAATAAGAACATCTCCCTTTTCCACCTTGTACTTCGGATGACCTGCAAGAACATACGACAAAGTACTTTTGCCACTGCCATTCGGACCCATCAATGCGTGAACTTCTCCAGGATTCACAACTAGAGAAATCCCTTTCAAAATCTGATTCCCCTCCACAGATACATGTAAGTCCTTAATCTCTAATTTCATAACTCCCCCTATTGCTTAATTTGAATCAAACCGTTTTCTTCAAAACAGACATTGCAACCCTTAGGCGCACCGCCCAATGCTTCATGCGCCTGACACACCAAACGCTCTTCACGAATCAATATAAGCAAACGCTGCATTTCACGCATCAAACCAATCTCTCCAGTGATGCGCTTCACAGACTCCTTGATCGCAACCTTTACTCTGTCGTTTAATTGGAATGTTGAAGCCCGCTTAGCACTCATATACTGGCTCACAGCAGGCTCTGTAACGCTCAAAAGCCCTGCAATCTCCTTCTGAGACTTCCCCTCTGCCTTCATCACTATAGCGATTTCCCTGCGCACAGCAGGAAGCACGTAAAAAACCTCAATCTCCTGAGGCTGCAACAAGCGGTTAACCATAGTTAACTATTGCAGGGGGGAGTATATAAAGGTTGCTCAATATTGCAGGCAAAGCATAGGAGTTTCCAACAGTTGAATAAAAGTAGAATTTATATATTACAAAGAGTATTCTGAAGAATATGGGTGGCATTCTCGGGGTAGATATCGGTGGCGTAATTATAGATAAAATAAACGACAATACCGATACTTCTTTCTTTGGCAGTAATTATTTACATACAACTGCCGTGCCTGGTGCATTTGAAGCATTAAAGACTCTCTCGGGGATTTATGTGACTCATCTAGTATCAAAGTGTGGTGAGAATATTCAGCGCAAGACTTTAGAATGGCTAGCGCATCATGATTTCTACGACAAAACAGGAGTTGCTAGAGAAAATGTACATTTCTGTCGCAGGCGCAACGAAAAACGAGGCATATGTGATGATATTGGTGCGACTCATTTTGTCGATGACCGTCTTGAGGTATTGAGTTATCTTTCTGGTAAAATGAAATTATATTTATTTAACCCGAATGAACGCGAAATGCAAAAGTTTTCTCACGCACTCACGAGAGTGACGCGTGCTGATAATTGGCAAAATTTGTCTCACGTTCTGCAACAAGATCAACATGTAGCTTAAAAGTCTGACGAGTCCTGATTTTTGCAATAGTCTTAAAAGTAACGCTTTTCTGATGGCGTTAGTATTAATGATGGATATCGAATCAATTGTAAGGGTGGACGAAGAATTTTCACGTTTAAATACTGAGATTTCTGATGGATTGATGAGGAGGTATTTTCTACCTGCACCCTCAAAAATTTACTTTGCCGAAGATAAATTCAGGTTAGAACATGATTCTTTGAGAGGATATGGATTAAGATTTCATGAAAAATGGGAGATTAGAGAACTTTTGAGAACGGGGCTTACGGAAGAAGAAATAACTTCTGACCATGGGTATAATAAAAGAGAATCGTGCAATGACGTTCCGCACCATTCTGCACAATATCATGAACATCGTTTTTATCAGAGAATTGGAGAAAGACTGTCAGGGATAAAGATTCCTATTTTAGCTCTTAAAGCAGTGAGAGATTGCTTTGAGATCCAGAGAGCATATGGCCAAGTGTTCAATGATTTTGGAGAATTTTACCGAGACATAGAGCAAAAAGAGATAACAAGAAAGGATGTAAGAAATGCGATTAGATTATTTGAAAAAACTGAATGGAAGTTTAGAAATAGAGATGGAATTTTTGATTACTTAAAGAAGCTACAAGAAGAGGGAGAAATTTCAGTCATAGAGAAGACCGCCCCCGTACTAAAGGCAACCCGACATTGAGCATAACAACTATTGAGCGAACTTTTCTTCACTTAATCAGAAAGTATCAGGTTTTGGGAAGGTGTTTTTTAGTTATCTGAATCCTTGTTTAAAGTGTTTCAAAGCTTACTACTGGCCATGCTCTTTCAGCCATTCCTGAGAAACAGGCTTATAATTCAGCAAGGCTGCGATTTTTTCCTCCTTGCCATAAAGCGGAACATTAGTGAAAAACACGTTCCTGAAACTAATCGGCTGCTGCCCCTGAATTTCAATCTGAATCGGCACCTGCCTGCGCTGGTCGATGTGCAAGACAACACGCACGCCATCAACTAAGTAGTGCAAAGAAGGCTGGACTGTTTTCGGCACTCCCGCACTATTAAGCGTTTGAACACCAACCTCAACAAAATCAGGAACAACATCAGCAAAGTCTTCTAAATAATTCAAAGGCCCCTTGGATGTCCAATCTTCATATTGCATAGAAGTTTCGTTGTTAACAAAATGCTTGCAATTAGACTGCGACCACGTAAACTGATTGCCCATCATCTGCGCCTCATGCTCCACATTGCAATAAGCAACCGCAGTATTACTTACAGAATCAACAAACACATCCGTAATAGGCACCCTATCAATAAAAATCACTTTCAAAAACATATGGCGCGATTTACCGCCTGAAACAAGCACAAACCTGTCTTCAAGCTCATACGCATACCCATCATACTTCTGAGCCTGAGCCAACAATTGCCTGCCAATGGCAACTGATTCAACAGCCTGAGGCTCTGGCGCGACAACCTCATTAGCAATTATTCTTTCATCTTTCTGAGGGCATTGCTCAACAGAAGAAGCAGTACTGCCATCCCAACACTGCACGATGACTTTCTCCACAATTCTTTCTTCAACCACAGGCTGCATAGTTGGAGCGGGCTGTACCGCAGGCTGTGCGCATGCTGCAAACAACAATAATAACAAAACCACCCATTTCATAGAACAATAGAGAACTTGCAAAGATAAAAATGTATCGCTTATCAGTCGCCCAAAGCCTTCCAATACTCAGAAACAGGAACGTATTCAACCCAAGACTTGTCAATCTTCTGCTGACCGCCATAAAGAACCATGACGTCAAAGTAAGTATCCCTGAAGTCCACAGCTTGCGTACCCTCAACCTCAATCTTAATAGGAACTTGGTAACGCCTGTCAATCCTCAAAATAACACGCTTGCCATCAAGCATGTAATGCAAAGAAGGCTGGACAGTCTTTGAGTTTCCACCAATACTAATAGTTTGAATGTTGTTTTCCACAAGAATAGGCTCCAGTTCAGAAAATTCTTTCAAATACTCTAAAGGACCTTTAGGAACCCATTTTTCATAAGGCACTGAAATCTCCTTGTCAATGTAGTCCTTGCACCTGCTTCTCTCGTACTCAAATGAATCATCCAAAATACGACCTTCCCGCTCGAGATTACAATAGGCGACGGCCTCTTTTTTATCATGATCAACAAAAACATCAGTAATCGGAGTACGATCATCCAATTGAGACATCTTCAAAAACAAATGCCTGGACTTATTGCCATAAACAATAACCATCCTGTCATCAAGCACAAAAGCATAACCTGTAAACTTAGTCTGAGCATCAGCCAGCAATTTCTTCGCGACAGGCATGGCCTCTGGAGCAGATTCAACGACAACCTTCGCAGGAGGCAAATCTTCAACAGAAGGCATGGTTTCAGCTTCCACAGGAGTTTCTTCCTTCACAGGACACTTGTCAACAGAATCAGCAGTACTGCCATCCCAGCACTGAACGACAATCTTCTCAACACTCTTTTCTTCTGTTTTATTCTCAATTCCCGGCTGGACGTACGGCTGAGAAACACACGCTGCCAACAACAACAGAACCAAAAACCACTTTCTCATTAAACTGCTGAGAAAGTTTGGAGAATAAAAAGATATCGGTGATAAAGAAAAAAAACTGCAGGGCTCTTGACCCTGCAGAGAATCCCCGCGGCCGGATTTGAACCAGCAACCTTTCGGGCTCAACGTGCTGACCCACTATCATCCTGAGTTAATACTCCGTCTGTGGGCGACTACTCTACAGCCGAATGCTCTGCCGTTGAGCTACGCGAGGGTTATTATGAGAACTAGAAGAACTGTTTTTAAAACTGTCGGAAATTTAAAAACCATAATTCAATACTTCAAATCATCGATGAACAAAGTTCGTCGAGTGTGCTCAGCAATCGAAGATTGCTGACATTCCGAGCACGTCAGAAATCTATGATTTCCGACGCTTACTCTCGATGCCTGATCTCAGGCTTGTTAGAAACAACCTCGCGCTCATTACCTTCAATGAAAAAGCGCACGGCAGCCACAGGCAAAGTCATCCCGCCAATAACCTGCAACCTCGTCCTCATCTTATACATCAAAATCCTGTGCTCTTTAGGCTCCATCATCTCAATATCCCATCTAACCAATGTGCCAGTATTCTCGTGAGGAACAATCTTAGACGGAGCAAGAATAGTCTCCTTGAACTCTTTTTCAACATCAGCAAGCTTTGGCGCCAAGTCCATAATGCGGACATTTCGGACAATCTTACTGCTCCTATTCACCAACTCAATAACGACCTTCAACTCAGTAATCCCGCCCTCATGACTGCTGACAACAGAAGCTCTCTTTTGAACAGCAATCGGACTCCTGAACAAATAATACGCAACGACAATAACTACTGCGATTAACACAAGCCAGAACAACGGACGATAATCATACGTAATCGAAATCTGCGCACTGGAACCTGCCTTCAAAGGAACTTCCCATGACAAAGCGCCCTCTTCACTGCGCGGCTCGGGAACAGCAGAAATAAACCACTTCTTAGCAAACCAAGCAGGAACCTTGTACACGTGCGCCAAAGGCTTGTTTCCCTTATTGTACAAAGTAACAGTCTCCAAACTCTTCAAGAATAAAGACTTCCTCTCAACAGAAGGCACCACAGCACCATAATCTATAACTTCAAAATGCGCAGGAAACAAATCAAACTGGTAAACTTTCTCTTTTTCCGGCACGACAATAGAAATCTGCAAAGCATCCTTTCCAGGAGGAGTGAGAACGTCAATCTCGGCAAGGAAAGTCAAAGTCTTCTTCTCCAACGGGCCAAGAGAAGTTGTATAATCCTTGTTGACAACACCGCTTCTGACCTTCACGTTCACATTTTCCAGAATACGCATGTTCTGATTTTCCAAAGACAACTTGATAGTCATCCCTTTTCTCGGATCAACCTCTTCATCAACAGTCGCCACGCCCCTAATCGCAGGCAGATAAGTGGCGTCCTCAGGGAAAGGAGACTCAACAGAAATATACAATGCAACCTTTTTCTGATCACTTGAGCCTGTGCGCTTGAAAACAACAGGCAAGTTATACGAGCCAGGATTCAAATTCAACGGGTGCACTGACAAATTAGCCTTCAATTTCTCTCCAGGAAGAACAATCAATATCTTTTCAGGACGCACATCCCAAGTCACGTCATTCGAAAAAACTTCAAATATCTCTTCAACAGAAGAATCATGCTCTAATTCTAACTCGAAAATAGCAGTCTCGTTTGACTTTATAGTGCGTTCGTTCGGAAAAATAGAAATGTTAAAGTCAACAGCACTAACAGAAAACGCTAACAAGCACAACACTACAACAAACAGCAACCGCCTCATTTTCACTACAGAAGAGGCGTTAGTATTTATAAATCTTATCAAAAAGAAAAAATGAGAAAAAAAATAAAATTAAAGCTTTTTCTTAAGCTTGACAATAATACTCTTAGCTTCAGACTGCATGGCAAGACCAAAACCAATGCCGAACATCAAAGCCAAACCAAGCATAATGCCTGAAAGTATTATCAAAACGCTGTTGGCAGCAAGCTCGATCTTAACACCAATCTGGTCCAGCACGATTATTGCTGTGAAGATGTAGATGACAATCCTTGCAGCAGAAGCCAGAACATCAGCAGCCTTTGCCCTAGTCTCCTCAATCTTCATGCCAACATAATCAGCAGACATGATACCAACCAAGCCAAGAATCACGCCAAGAATCACCTGAGGAATCCACAATGCGATATCCAACAAGAAATTCTGAACTGAACCCAAGTTGATGACATTAGCAGCAGCCGGCAAGAACAATATGAACACGTACCATTTCGTGATAATCTCCAAGAAATGGCTCAAGCGGAAATCGCCAACAATACGAGACAGGTTAGTCCTGTGCAACACCCATTGGTCAAACTTAGCACGGCTCAACAAGCCTCCAACAACCCTGCCTAGAACCCATGCGACGATATAACCAATAATCAATATCAAGATCGCCGCGACAACGCCAGGAACAGCGTCTATAAAACCATACGCGAGCCTCAAGAACGGACTCGTGACTTCTTCTAATAATGCCATACACATTCACCTCTTTTTTTAATGGATTTTATGGATTACCGACTAAGGCGGTATGAATGAAAAATAAGAAATAGAAAAAAAATAAATTAAAAAAAAAGGCGCTCTTAAACAGAGCTAACCGTTATGTCTGCAAGCGTTGTGCCCGAGACCTTTGCTTCCATGCCAGATGCGCTCTTGATTGCACCGGTTGCAACTGCACGTGCACCTTGTCTGGTGTTCAATGCAGTTCTACCGTTGATCAACAATGCAACGTTGCCGTTCGTGTGCGTGAACAACTTAACCATTGCTTCGTTCTGACCAACTGACTCGTAACATGGGTCTGGGTTGCCTAATAGAGATGCTGCAACTGGGTTTGCACATGGACCACCTACAACAACTGCGTTGTACATAGCCACATCGCTTACTTCACTTGCAAGCTTGGCTGCACCAATTGCGATTGGCTGAACCTTCTCTATACCGCCAGCTGAAACAGCTGTCGTTGAAACAACACCGCCAGTTATGAAGACACGAGCTCCTCTCTCTGAGAGCGGGTACTCGATTGTCAAGTCCTCTGCTTCATCGTCGCCCTGTGGGTCGAACAATTCGAAGAAAGTACCGTATCCTGACAATGCCTGCTCTATGTCGTCGTTTTCTTCAAGGTCAAACAGACCGAAGAAGAATCCCGCGCCAGTTCCAGGTGATTGGTTTGTAACAGCTGCGATACCGATCTCGCTGGTTAGTCTTGCAGTGATGTTGATGCTGATGTTTTCATCAAATACTGCTTCATCAAACTCCTTTGCAAGAGTCGTCAGGCTGACGTTGTTCCAAGTGTTCGCTGTTGCACCAGTTGAACAATCCCACGGGGTTGGAGGCACAGAGTGCTCAACACCAGCTGGGAAGCCTATACCAACGTCAATATCTAACTGTTCTCCCAAGTCGATCAAGCCTTCTCCTTGGATGCCGATGATGGCCTCTTCACAGTTGACGATGTCTCCGTCGCCGTTCAAGTCAATCAACAAGTCGAACGGTGCTGTTTCAAGAACGCCTGTGTTCTCGACACCGGCTCTGTACGTGATACCGCCAACAACGAGTTCTGCAATGAACGTTGTGCCGTCGTAGGTGGTTTCACGAGTACCAGTACCGAGGTCGGTAAAGGTAATCTGCCTGTTGGTAGAGTCAACGCTGTCGTACCTGATTACGTGTGAGAAACACGTGTCATCAGATGTACTATAGTTGCAGTTGCTCAAGACGAAAAAGTCGTCATCGCTGATGTAGGCTTGTGCACCTGTTAGAGTGGCTGCACTTGTGAAGGGTACACAACTTGTACCACAATCACCGACGCCACCGCCTACGAACTCTGTGAACCAGAGGTCGTCATCGTCGTCACCAAACTTGAACGAAAGTGTTGCATTAGCTAAAGCTACAGTGTTTCCAGCTTCGTTGCTGTGCACTGGGAAATCAAAGAAGATTCCCTCTTGGTTGGTAAACTCAAGGTCGTACTCGTCGTCACCAGCTGCGTCAATTCTGACTAGTGTGACACCAGTGTCCATCAGACCTTCGTATCTGATGTCCCAGTTTGGAGTCAACATTCCTTCTGGCTCGTCCAACTGCTCTCTTGTGCCGGTTCCTGGTGGAATAAACATGTCACCGAGAACTGCATCAGCAGTCAAGTTGTACTTCAAGTTCTGGATTTCAAACTCTGAACCAGTCAAGCTGTCAACTCTTGGCGCGGCCTTGGTGAACTGAGCTCTGATGAGAACAGCTGAGTCCTCAATCGTTTCCTCGTTCACTTGCGTACCTGCAGTGTTGAAAATTTGGTCAGCTGTGTTGTCGTCTCTGAACTCAACCTTGTACGCACCCAAGTAGAACTGGACAATGGACTTTTGAATGTCCTTACCAGTTGCTAGGATGTCACGGATACCGATCTGGGTACCGTCTGCAAGAACGTCTGTTTCACCGTCTTCGAGCTCGTCAGTGATTTCTCCGTTGATTCGGAACTTCACTGAACCCTCTCCCTGGTTTGACGTCTCTGAAATAACGAGAACTTCAACCTCGTATTCCTTGCCGTCAACAACATAAGTTTCCTTGTCGTTCTCGCCGAGGACAGCTGAGACTGCACCACCGATAAACTCAATGGTCAAGTCTGGGCTACCGCCTGAGATAATTGTGCCGAAAACGTTTGACTTGTTGGTAACATCTGTGTCAACAATAACGAAAGGCTGACCCAAAATGGTGATGTCTTCGTCTTCCAAATCAACAAGGTCGTCAATCTCAATTTCTGATTCAAGGCCTTCTTCAAATTCCAATTCCCATTGGAACATGACTTCGCCATCGTTGAAAAACAAGTAATGGCCTACACGGTCTCTTTCGTCTTCTGCGAAAGTAACTGTCGAGTGAGGAATAACTACCTCTGATGGTGTTGGGAATCTCAAGTATTGGTTGAATTCCGTGCTACCTTCATCAGTGACTATCTGACCGCCTTTCAGCATGTCCAAGTCAACTTCTGTAAAAGTTTCACGAACGTCACCGATTGGCTCGTTGATTTCGAGCAAGTCTGACGTTGAACCAACTTCTACAGCGTCACCTTCAATCACGAGTTGCGAAGGCGCACCTGGAGCAGATGTCTTAATAACTGCTTGGGACTGCAAACTCTGAATGACGTCCACTGCGCCAATCACGTCTGAACCGTCCGCTTGATCGCCGACAATAATTGCCAAGTTCGAGGCAGGCGTACCGTTAACTACAAACGGCGCTGGCCAGTCTGACAATTTTGCTGCTGATGCTCCGAAGATCGTTGCACCGACCATCGTTAAACCCATTCCTAAAGCCACCATCTTTTTTATTGCTTGTATTGCTTTCATCTAATAAACACCTCCGTGTTTTTGGCTATTATCTTTACTATCTTTACTTGGTAATAATGGTAAAGACTGTGATGCAGAAACTAGTGAACTGTATTTAAAACTTTTGGAAAGACTATTTTTGTAATCTATATTTTGCATTGTATGTTTCCTCTTTTTACTTTCTGATGATTGTCGACTACTCAACGATGCGACTACCTAGCTAACTTGTCATAAAACCGCAGGAAGTTTATAAACTTTTCGCACTTACTAGCCGTACTTTTTCACCCATAAAACGTACTTGTTTCATGAGCGTTATCGACGATAAGCGCTGGAACAACCAACGTACAACTGGTTATAAATACAGTCAGATAATAGCAAACCTAGTACTAGAACACATGACCATCATGCGCAAATCCGGGCTGGATTGCTTCATTCTCTCATAAACAGAGACGTCCTGCGCACTAGCCAAGCACTGATTAATAGGATGGCCATGCAAGTCAATCAAAGTCTCAATAGGACACGGCACACTAACAACATGAATGACATTTGCCCTGATTATCTCAGGAAACTCAACTCTACTAATAATATAGGAAGAATCTTCCTTGCTACCAAACAAACACGCCTTAATCTCCCTATTCTCATTAGTGATGAACTCGTTTTGCAGTTGAACAAGCGTGTTGCCTTCAAAAATTACGGTTGCGCTAGGAAAATACAATGCACTATCAGTTACCCGCTCACTATGAATAATACCGGAAAGAGCATCATAGAACGAAAGAGAAACGACAAGCATTAAAAGAAAAAAACCAATCACGATAAGAAGAGGTCTTCTCCAAGGAGATTCAGGTATCGGCTGCTCTAGTTCTTCGGGGTCGATGCCCTCGAAAACAGGATTATGTTGCCCATTGCCCATAACGCTCAGGCAGATCTTCAGGAATCACACAACAATACTTGCCAGGATTAGTCTCATCAGCAACACACGGGTACGGGCTCGTCAAGGCTTCCGCACCATACGAGCAATCCCACTTGTCCTTATTAGAATACAAGAACTGTTGAGCACGGTCCATATACAACTGCCTCTCAAATGCATGACCCATCACGTTAGGCTGCTGATAAATCTTCTTGATAGCACCACCATAAATCTTAGGACCACGAGAACTGCCCAATGAAAGATAAGCATTACCAGTCAATGAGTCATTCAAAACAACAGCAAACACAGAAACAACAACAACCAACAAAATACCAATCAATGCAATACGTTCTGACATAGTCTTCGCCTCTTTTCAACATTGAAATAATCTTCTTGTATTTAAATGATGTGAAATGCGGCGGGAAGGCAGCGCCGAACTCACGTTCGGCTGGTCTTCCCTTGTATTAAAATAAGTGCGGCGGGAAGGATTCGAACCTTCGAAGGCACTAAGCCACCAGAGTCTAAATTTGACCGAATGCTAAATACGCTCTAGCACTCACTGGTCCGTTAGACCACTTCGGTACCGCCGCGTGAATAAATAAAAGAAATCACCCAATATATAATAGTATTTGCTCAAGAATTACTTTCGCTTTCTGCTGTTCTTCCAATTATAAGTTCTCATCTTGGAACTATTGCCATAACCGCAGCTTGAACAAATCGATTTCTTGATGTGGAAACTACTTCGACCACAGCGCCTGCACGGAATATGCGATTTTCCGCGAGAACGCTTTCCCTGAGAACCTGTACCGCCGTAACCTTTGCTCATTTTATTATGCCGGACTAATCAAAACTATTGTGTCACCACGAATAAACGCAGTGCCGAGCTTACGCTTTACTTCGCCGTCTGCCCTTTCCTCTGTCTCATCGAGAACCACGTTAATATGAATGTCAAACGCTCTCAAAGTACCAACATACTGTTTATTATTCTTACACTCAACAATAACTTTCTTATCGCGAGCGCGATTCAATGCATCAAGCGGTCTTGCTTCCATGATTTAACACCCCGTAGTTGTTAAGTTGAAAATCCAATAGAGTGATATTTAAATGTTTTGGTTAAAAGCCGAAGGACTTCTGCCTTTTCTTATAGTATTTATAGCCATAATAGAACACGAAAGGCAGAATAAGTATGATTAGCAAATACCAATACCACGCAACACCCTTCTCAACAACAGGCACTTCAGACACGTTCTGAGGCAGTACTAGTTCTTCTTTCTCGGACACTTTGCTTTCAGACCTCTTTTCAGGCTTCTCACAAGCATCACCAACACCATCCTTGTCAGAATCAGCCTGATCTTCATTCATTATTGCAGCACAATTATCAGTAAAGTCAAAAACGTCATCACCATCAATATCCTCAGCCTTTGCAAAACGGATAATAACGTCATCCTGGTCATTATCACCATTCAAATCACCAACATCTTTTTCAGAAGAAGAAAACACCGCAGTATCCTCAAACACTGAAACTTCACCAGCAACAACATCCATCTTGGCAGCTGACTTTGACTCAAGATTCCAACCATACAAAAAGCCATCATTAGAGAATAATATTACGTCTCCAGAAATTGAAGGAGAACTGCCTTTAAGCTCAGTATCAAACACCTTTCTTTCTCTTGCATCAAGAATCTTTATTTTCCCATCAGAAGCAAACACCGCCATGCTATCCTTTGACAACAACGGACGCCCTGCTGAAACAGGAATATTAGTAACGCCGCGATCCTCACGATCATACACGCGCACTATCTCATCAGCCTTATCGCCATCAGCATTCAAATCAGTATCCAACTGTTTTTCCTCTGTAACGAACACCGCAAATTTTTGATTCACCACAGGATAATCACCCACTGCCTTTGTGTTCGTAATCTCTCCTGTCCCAATATCATACATTCTGACAATGTCGTCATCCACATCATCGTCATTGGTAAAATCAATGCCCAGCTCAGACTCTTTTGTTGAGAAAATAATCATATCAGCAAACACGCTCGGATGCCGTCCGACAGCATTCGTGCTCACAACTTTTTTGTCACGCACGTTCGCAAACTGAATGACAGTATCATCTTCATCCTTATCACCATTCAAATCATTGTCAGACTCCTTTGTCTCAAACACCACAGTAAAGCCGAAAATAGCCGGAGAAGAACCCTGGCTGAGCTCAGTATCCTCATTCCTTGCCAAATCATAAACGTGAATGAAACCATCACGCTCGTACACGACAATGCCACCATATAACATTGGATGACTGCCCTGCATTCCAGTGCTTTCAACAATCAAAGCAGCAGAAAACGGAAGTACCAATAAGAGAGCAATAATCCATGGGCGCATATCACGATAAGAAAAACATACCCATATAAACCTTTTGACATGGGCTAACACAGAAACCTTTTTAAATAACCTATAGCCCAGCACGATTATGGTCATAGTACACAGAGCAAGAACGAACAGAAAGCCAACAGGCGGCATGTACAACATAGCCCGAGATAAACGAAAATACGAAATGGGAAGGTTGCCAACCATGACAAAAATCGGCACACAAAAAATCAAGGCTGTAACGACAAAAGCAAACACGAAAAAAATGAAAGTCCTCGTAGCACAATTCGCAAACGTTCTTGATCCAAAAACAAAAAAGTTCGTAAAAGCGACCATCAAAACAGTTGATGAATGCCCGGCAAACAGGCACTTCGTCAGACGAAACATAGTAGTCAAGGGCGCAGTAATAATGACAGACGCAGGAAAAGCAAAAGTAACATCTCGTCCTGGACAAGATGGAACTGTCAACGCAGTGCTTATTTAGTTCTGATTTTTGTTAAAATTTATATACTGAAACATATAGATTCTAGATATGGGGGCAACAATTAACGAATGCGTAGACCGCATAATCTCGCACAAAGGACCAGTTCTGCCAGGGCGCGTGACCCTGACCGTTTTGGAATATGTTCTAGTTAATCTTGAAGTAAAAATCTGTGACGATGCTGAGCTTGCCTACTTGAAAAAATTAAGACCTTACGATTTCAAAGGCACAGACAACCTATGGAACATCGACAACGGCAAGAATTACCCACTTGCACGAGAACTTTCCCACCATGTTGCCCAGAAACTAATGGAAAAAAACCATTGGAACGTCATGCAACTTGTGCAGAACGTAACTCAAAAACAATTCAATGAAACACCAATCAACCAATGGGGCACAACTGCCAGCGGCATGGCTGAAAAAGTCTATGGCAGCCATTCAGAAGCAATCATCGACCTCACACAGAACGACAATAGATATGCAGAATGGAATGATGCCAAATGGTACGACTTCAAGAAAGTTCACCTAACTGACGAAAGATCACGAGAGCTTACCCACATCCTTTTGCAGAAAATAATGAAAGACAACAACTGGGACTTCGTGCAATTAGTAAAGAACATGCGCGACCCTCCTGAGAACTGCGGCTACACTGGATGGAAGCATGCGTTCCAGAAACCAATAGACCGATACGGCGCGTCGCTTGTTGGCGTAATCGACCGGCATCGTGATTGTCCGGCTGAAGTGGTTTTAGATCTTGTAATGAATGATAAACGTTACAGGGAATTCCGCGATTTGAGCAAACCCGACTTCCCAGACCAGCGCAATATCTGGAACCTGAAGAACGGGAAGAAAAACTACGAACTCGCCCGCAAAACAACAGAAATGCTGATGAAAAAGCTCGACGTGCAGGATTACGCATTGAAAGAGATTCTAGAATGTGTAACCGACAGAGTTTTTCGCAACACCGAAATAAACCGTTACGGAACAAAGCTAGAAGGCATGGTTAAGAGGACGTATGGGTGCAGAGTTCGCAGAGCAATCGAGGATTGGTACAATGCAGACAGGACCGCATCCATGAACTTAAGTTAGAAGAATTGTTTTCCTCTGTTAATTCTTTTTTAGACGAAATTTCAAAAATGTTTCACTGAAAAGTAGGTCAAACATAGTGAAAAAATATTTCTGAGAATATATGTTAAAGAGTGATAATGTTTATATATGAATTCAATATGTAGTAACTTGCTCCGACGATGACCACAAGAGCTTGTGGTTTTTACAACTTGCGAGTGAAATTGAACTAAAAAATCAGGTGATTGTGTGAAGTGCCCGTTTTGCCAAAATACTGACAACAAAGTCCTTGACAGCAGATTAACAACTGATTCTGACAGCATTCGAAGAAGAAGAGAATGCGAACAATGCTCAAAAAGATTCACAACATACGAGCGAGTAGAAATGTTTGATATTTCTGTAGTAAAACGCGACGGAAGAAGAGAGCCGTTCTCAAGAGAAAAAGTCCTGAAAGGAATCATAAGAGCCTGCGAAAAACGACCAGTCAAAAGAGAACAAATGGACGCAGTAATCGGAATCGTAGAAGCAGCACTAAGACAATCAGACAAAGACGAAATCAAAAGCAACAAAATAGGAGAACTAGTCATGCAAGAACTAGCCAAGCTCGATGATGTCGCGTACGTACGCTTTGCAAGCGTGTACAAAAAGTTCAAAGACGCAAACCAATTCGTTGACGCGATCAAAACACTCAAGAAACAGGAACGATTAATGGAGGCAGAACCATGACGACAATAAAAACCACGCCAGAACTCAAACAAGAATGGGACAAAGCACCATTCGGCGACATACCACTAACTGAAAACCAAAGAAAAGTCATCAAAGACAAATACTTACGAGACGACCCAAGCGTTGAAACCTGGCTCTGGGGCATCGCCAAAAACATCGCGCTCTCAGAACTCCTCTACCACCCAGAAATACCAAGAGACCAAGCATTCGCAGGAACAAGATACAGCCAAGAATGGGTAGACGTAGGAAATGGAGAGACTAGCGAACTATTACTTCTACACATAGGAGCCAAAAACTACGGCGACCAAGAACAAAACCACAGAAAATTCATACAAAACCTGTACAAACTACTCGACAACAGCCCAAGAGCAAGAGAAATCTGCCTCAAAACCGCAGCACAATACTACGACATACTGGCAAACTTTGATTTTCTGCCAAACTCGCCAACGCTAATGAATGCTGGAAGAGAATTACAACAATTATCAGCATGCTACGTCCTCCCAATAGACGACAGCATAGAAGCATGGGGAGACTTAGTCAAGCAAACAATGCTCATCCACAAATCAGGAGGAGGAACGGGCTTCTCAGGCTGCAGAGTCAGACCAAAAGGAGACAGAGTCAAAAGCACAAAAGGAGTAGCATCAGGAGCACTATCCCCATTCAGCATAATTAATTACGCAACGCAAGAAGTCAAACAAGGAGGAACGAGAAGAGGAGCAAACATGGGCATCCTGCCATACTGGCACCCAGACGTCTTCGACTTCATCAAACACAAAGCAGAAGACGGCAAACTCGAAAATTTTAACGTCTCTGTCGCAGTAGACAAAAAGTTCATGGAAGCAGTCAAAAAAGGAGAAGACTACGACTTATTGAATCCAAGAACAAAAGAACCAGTCGGCAAAGCAAACGCCAAAGAAGTCTTCAACATGATATGCGACTTTGCATGGAAAACAGGAGACCCAGGAATGATCTGGCTGGACAGAATCAACAACAGCCACTCAAACCCAACACCAAAACTAGGAGAAGTCGA
Source organism: uncultured Methanosarcinales archaeon (assembly GCA_964617195.1). Classification (GTDB taxonomy): domain Archaea; phylum Nanobdellota; class Nanobdellia; order Woesearchaeales; family ARS49; genus CABMGU01. The sequence continues at coordinate 45,353 of CAZTVK010000015.1, forward strand.
AAGCACCAACCCTTGCGGCGAACAACCATTGCTCCCATACGAGCCATGCAACCTTGGAAGCATCAACCTGAGCAAGTTCGCAGTAATGGGCAAAATAGATTACGCAAGACTAGGAGAAGTAACCAAGCTAGCCACACGATTCCTAGACAACGTCATTGACGTGAACAACTACCCGATTCCAGAAATAGAAAAAATCGCGAAAGGAAACAGAAGAATCGGCCTAGGCGTCATGGGCTGGGCAGAAATGCTCGCGCTATTAAACATTCCATACGACAGCAACGAAGCGCTCGCAAAAGCAGAAGAACTAATGAGCTTCATCAACGCAAAAGCGCTGGAAGCAAGCGAAGAACTCGCAATAGAACGCGGAGTCTTCCCAAACTTCAAAGACAGCATCTTCGACTCAAGCGGGCCATTCTACAGAGACTGGGCAAAAGGAAGACCAAGAAACTGCGCAAGAACAACAATCGCGCCAACAGGAACAATAGCGATCTGCGCAGGACTGCAAGGAGGAGGAATCGAACCATTCTTCGGCATAGCCTATACAAGATACAACGCAAAAGCGCTAGACGCGCTTAAAGCAGGCGCGGAGCCAAACGAAGGAGACGTCTTCCACGAAGTCAACCCGATATTCATGACCGTAGCCAAGAACAACAACTACTTCGGACTGGAACCAGAAGAACTGTGGAAAAAAATAGAAGCAAACCACAACTCGGCCAGAGGCGTGAAAGAAATACCAGAGAGCATACAAAGATCATTCGGCTCAGCGCACGACGTGCAAGTAGAATACCACGTCCAACAACAAGCAGCATTCCAAAAATACACGGACAACGGAGTGTCAAAAACTATTAATTTGCCAAACAGCGCAACAGTCGAAGACATCAAGAAAACATACATGATGGCACACGAACTCGGCTGCAAAGGAATCACTGTCTACCGCGACGGGTGCAAGAGCCAGCAAGTCCTCAACATCAGCAAAAAAGAAGTCAAGGAAGTTGCAAAAGAAATGCCGAAAATGGATCCTTCCGAAGGCATCAACTCTGTATACTACCAGTTCGAAACAGGGTACGGACCAGTGCACGTGCACATCGACCACCACAACGGCCAGATTTTGAAAGTATTCACGAACATTGCGCCGATAGGAACAGAAATCGCAGGATTGACATCAGTGATGGGAATACTGATCAGCAAGTATTTGTCGCTAGGCGGAGAAATAAACACGCTCAGAAAGCACCTGAACAGCATCAAAAGCGACAAGCCATACGGATTCGGACCAAAAAGAGTAGAAAGCATCCCACACGCCGTGTCAACCGCTTTGAGCAAATTCCTAGCACAAATGGGAAACCTGCCAGGACAACAATTACTGACACCAATGGTAGCAACTGCTGAAATCAAAACACAGGCAAAACCAGACCTGCAAGAACACAAGCCAGGACACTGCCCAAAATGCTACAGCCCAAACATTGCTTACTTAAGCGGCTGTGCTGGACCAACCTGCTACGAGTGCGGATTCAGCGAGTGCAGCTAATTTTTTCTTTTATTAATTAGAAATCTTCGTCATCGCCGCCAACATCGTCAGCGTCATCATCACCAATATCATCCATATGCAGACACCTCCATTTTTTTATCCCTAAAACCCACATAGTATTTAAATTTAGCCAACACACTCACACCCATGTCAATCGTAACAAAAGGAGGAGACAAAGGACAGACTTCTTTACTTGGCGGGCAAAGAGTTCCGAAAAATGACGCACGAATAGAAGCATACGGAGACGTAGATGAATTGAACGCGGCAATCGGCATCGCACTGACTTACGCCAAAGACAAGAACGTGAAAAAAATCTTACACCAAGTTCTAAACGACTTGTTCAGAATCGGAGCAGAACTGGCAGCACTCGGAACTAAATTCACTAATTTTCCGAAAATAACTGAAACGCACACAATCGCAATAGAAAAAGAAGTCTACCGCGTTGAGAACAAATTACCAAAACAAAAAACGTTCATCCTGCCAGCAGGAAACGAAAGCTCAACACATTTGCACTTGGCACGCGCAATCTGCAGAAGAGCAGAAAGAAAAGTCGTCGCACTGACCGGAGTAAACCAGGAGCTTATCAGATATCTCAACAGGCTAAGCGATTTACTCTTTATTTACGCAAGACTAGAGAATAAAAAAGACGAACCGGTGAAGTATGATTGAACAAACATTTCTAGACAGAGAATTCGCAAGAAAACTTGTAACTACAGAATATGACCCGTGCAACATCTGCGGAATGCCAATGCTCGCCAATAAGTGCAAGATCACTTGCTTGAACTGCGGGTTCAAAAGAGATTGTAGTGACTCGTAGCTAAATCTTTAAATAGGTCATTGTAATTGTATTCTCGGGGGGAATGTCAAGAACCATCAAAAAACAATAATGAATAGTGATGGTTCTTGAGCATGCTCGGAAACTCCGCCTAAAAGATGTTTCCGAGCGGAGTTTCCGACACATGGAACAAACAGCTAAAGAGGTAGTGCTCACGTATGAAACATTGTACGAGCTTCTGCGAAGAGAAAAATCACGCGAAGAGCTGCAAAAGCTAGACGAAAGATTCTTCAAAGACACGCTGAATTATTTACGCGAAAAACAGCAATCATACGATGACAATCTCACAAAAAACGACATCTTCTCGCAAAGCGAAAGAGACAAACTGCACATACAACTCGCAAACATCAAGAAAATACTGAAAGACTTGTACGACATAAGAGAACGCAAGATAATCAACATGGCGATCAACAAGAGCAGAACAAACTCACACATAGTAGACACGCAAAATCTTCTTCAACAAGAACAATCAATGTTTGAAAGCCTGCACTCAGTGCTATCACAGTACAGAACAGGAATACTGCACAGACTCATCGAATTAAGAGAGCCAGACATAATGCCAATCGTTTTACCATTGCCGAACGAACAGCCGCAAGAAGAGATACCGGCACCATTGCCGCACGGAATGAGGAAAATCAAGTGTTTAGAAGCAGTCGACCAATTCTTCGGAGAAGAATTAGAACAATACGGACCTTTCAAACAAGACGAAGAAGTCACGATTCCAGGCCAGCTGGCAGATATTTTGATTTCTCAAGGGAAAGCAGCCGAGACACAGTAACCGCGCCAAAGCAAAGCCTTGGAATGCACGAGCATTCCAAAACCTTTTTAAACCCCCCATATACCCAACGACGTATGAAGCTTCCGAAAACAAGAAAGACGTACTGCCCGAAGTGCAAAAAGCACACAGAACACAAAGTAATAGAGGGCAAGAAAAAAGGCAGAAACGCCACGCACCCAATGAGTTTCGGAAGCCAGAAAAGAATCAGACACCGAGGCCATCTAGGCATAGGAAACCACGGAAAATATTCACGACCTCCAATCACAAAATGGAGAATGACAGGAAGAAAAACCAGCAAAAAAGTTGATTTACGCTTCGAATGCCCAGTCTGCAAGAAAATGCACGGCATGAGCGCAGGCGGATTCAGGACAAGAAAGGTGGAGTTCAAATGAGAAATCGCATGAAAGAATCAGAAAGCAAATTCATCAAAGTAAGATGCCCAAAGTGCAAAAACGAGCAAATACTCTACGGAAAAGCAAGCACTTTGATTCTCTGCCTAGTCTGCGGAAAAGAACTGGCAGAACCAGTCGGCGGCAAAAGCAGAGTAAAGGCACGAATATTAGAAGTTCTAGAATAATTGCGAAATATTTATAAGCCACAAATTTCTGTTTAATAGACGGGGGATTGAATGGCAAAAATACAAGTAGGAATTCTAGGCGCAACAGGAGCAGCAGGACTCGAATTTGTCAAAACGCTCGCAGACCATCCAGTGTTTGAAATCACAGAACTCTACGCATCTGAAAGAAGCGCGGGAAAAACACTCGAAGAAGCATGCGCGCTGGACATCAGCAGCCTGCCGGAACAAATACGATCAAAAACCATCAGAAGAACGCATTCTGTTGAAGCAGGACTAGGACTTCTCTGCTCAGCACTGCCATCCGAAATTGCCAAAGAAGTAGAAGCAAAATGCGCAGCCCACACCCCCGTAATCAGCACAACATCAGCATACAGATACGAAGACGACGTCCCAGTCATCATCACAGAAGTAAACGCGGACCATTACAAACTCCTGCGAGAACAAAAATACCGGGGCTGGAAAGGATGGATAGCGCCAGGACCAAACTGCACAACAGTAGGACTGGTCATGTCGCTCGCACCACTTGAGGATGCATTTGGGATAGAACGAGTCATCATGTCATCATACCAATCAGTCTCCGGCGGAGGAGTGGGCCTTATCGAACGATGGAGAACAGAAAGAAAACCAGGACTGCCAGAACCAGAACACCTAGAAGAGCCAGTAAAAGATCCAAGTCTAACACTTGACGGAAACGTCATCGGATACATTGACAAGGAAGAAGGAAAAGTAAGAAGAGAAACTCTCAAAATATTAGGAGCATACGACAGCGGAATAATTCCTGCTGGCTTTTTAATAGACTGCACCTGTGTAAGAGTTCCAGTACTCAGAGGACATTTCGAGACAGTCTTTGTTGAACTATCGAAGAATCCATCCATTGAGCAAGTCAAAGAAGTCTATGCTGAATTCAACAAGCAATGCGCACAAGAATATGGAGACTTGCACTCAAGTCCGAAAGAAACCATAGTTATACTTGACAGAGCACCACAGCCACGCTTTGACGCGTTCGTTAACGGAGGAATGTCCGCAGTAATCGGAAGAATAGAACACACAGAAGCATTCGGCGGATTCAACACTGGCATCAAATACCAAGTCTTGTCAAACAACACAGAACGCGGCGCGGCAAAAGGAATAGTGCACGTAGCAGAATATTTGCACAAACAAGGAATACTCTAAAATTCTTCTTCATCGCCAAAGAAATTCTTAGGACTGTCAGGCCTGCTGACAACAAAAGAATCAGCCTTCTTGCGCATCTCATTCGCAACATACCCAACAGCCAAAGCAGCAAGACCGAAATACACTGCCCCCTTTGGAAAGTCAACAGGCTCTTGAGGCTCACGATGCTCAGGAGGCAACACGCAAGGCTCTCCTGGTTTTCGGACATACCTGACCTTAGAATCAATAGACTCGTTCATAGATCCCGCGCCCACACCTGCCAAAAGAGCAAGAGACAAAGCAGTATACTGCGTCGTGTTCTTCAAAACTGAATATAAACCCATTCAACAAGCCCTAATACCTGACTTTTTATAGTTATTGCTACTGGAACATAAACATTTTTAAACAATAGTCGTTCATTCCCGAATATGGGGGACTCAGTATCCGTCGTCCTGCCCAAGGGCGCGAAACTCACAAGTAGACTGGAAGTCATACTCACGCCAGAAGAATTCGGCCTCAAAACAGCAAGCAAGAAACACATGCCAGAAGTCAACCAAATGCTCAAAAAACTCGAATTACGAATTTACAGCAACAACCAAACATATGTAGGAACAGGAAAATATTCAAACGCGTATACGCTCGACGGAAAAATACACGCAGTCTACCAACTAAACGGAGCAAACCACAATGCTACTTAAAAAAACAGGATTTCCACAATCAGAAGAACTAGTTCTTTGTACTGTAACCGGCGTCAACCCGCACTCAGTATTCTGCACTTTAGACGAGTATGGCGGAAGAACAGGCATGATTCACATTTCCGAAGTTGCGCCCGGAAGAATAAGAAACATCCGCGAATTCGTACAAGAAGGCAAGAAGGTAGTCTGCAAAGTATTGCAGGTCAGCCAAGAAAAGGGACACATCGACCTCTCACTAAGAAGAGTCAACCAATCGCAAAAGACAAACAAGCTCAACCAGATAAAACAAGAACAGCTCGCAGAAAAAATAGTTGAATACGTGGCAAAACAAACCGGCGACTCAGTACTAACATTGTACAACAAACTGGCAGAAAAATTAATACCACAATTCGGCACAGTCTTCGCGGCATTCGAAGAAGCATCACAAGACAAGCTGGACCTAGAAACAATCCTGGACAAAAAAGTCGCAAAACTCCTGACCGACTCCATCAAACAAAGAATAAAGCCTCCAGAAGTCAAGATTTCAGGAGACCTTAAACTCACAAGCTACGCGCCAGACGGCGTGCAAGAAATCAAAGACACACTAGCCATCGCAACAAAAGCAGGAGTAGAAGTACGCTACCTAGGCGCGGGAACATACCACTTTGAAGTCATCGCGGAAGACTACAAAGACGCAGAAAAAACACTCGCGACAGCAATCGACCCAATCCTTGAACACGCCAAAGAAAAAGACATCGCAGCAGAATGGACGAGAAAAGAGGACTAAACTTATAAGATGAAACACATCAACAAATGCCAACAGTGCGGTGAGTTCACAATGAAAGAAAAGTGCGCCTGCGAAGGACAAGCGGTAACGACAAAACCGCAACGCTACGCACCAGACAAATACGGAAAATACAGGCGCGAAGCAAAACGTGAAGACCTCTCAAAAAGAGGACTATTATGACCTGGAAAATCAAATATCTAGCAAACAAACCAATTCTAAATAAGCCAATACTCATCGAAGGACTGCCTGGCATAGGCAATGTGGGCAAAGTAGCGCTCGACTTCATGGTTGAAGAACTAAAAGCCAGAAAAATAGCAGAATTCCGAGGCGGAAACCTGCCACATTCTGTTTTCGTCAATGAACACAACCTAGTAGAACTACCAACAATAGAATTATACTACAAAAAATTCAACAACGGAAAAAGAGACCTATTACTTCTAGCAGGCGACGCGCAGCCAAACGACGAGATGAGCTGCTATGAATTCTGCGATGCTGTTTTAGACACCGCACAAGAATTCAACTGCGCAGAAATCGTAACACTAGGAGGAGTAGCATTGCGACAAGAACCAAAAAACCCGCAAGTCTACCTAACAGGAAACCAGAAAGAACTAATCAATACATACTCCAAAGGCACAAAAACCAACACGCGCCTCTACGGCAAAGTCGGACCAATCATCGGCGTCTCAGGACTGCTGTTAGGACTGGCGAAAAGACGAAAGATAAACGCAGTCAGCCTGCTGGCAGAAACACTCGGACACCCGCTCTATCTCGGCGTCAGCGGAGCAAGAGAAATACTAAAAGTAATCAAGAAAAAACTCAGCATACCACTCGACATCAAACTTCTCGAACAAGAAATAGCAGAGATTGAGGAAGAACTAACCAAACGCGCACTGCCAAAAAAAGGCAAGAAGCAGGGCGATGTCAATTATATCGGCTGATTATTTTGACAACGAGACAACGGCAGAAGGCAGTATAACATCCAAAACTCCTTCAGAGAAATCACCTTCAAGCCTGTCCGCAAGACACGCATTAATAAGCGCTTTTGCCTTCAATTTCGACTTAACCTTGCACTTATCCGGATTCTGTTTCGGTCCTCTTTCTGGAGGCGACGGCATAGGAGATATCCCTGCATGAACCATTGCATAAACACAAGACGAGTCCTTCCTATAGGCAGAATACGGAGTGAAACTTACCGGCCTAATTTTTGTTGCGGTCAACTCCAAATCAGCAGGAAGAGAAATATCGGCTTTCCCCTTGGACAGTTTTTCATCACTTCTGATTCTCCACATGAAAGGCTCAAAATGCATCAGATGACTTCCCGTACCATCATAGCCACTGAAATCATAATGCCTGGTTTTTTGGTAAAGATCAAGCACTAACTTGCTCATTGTCTGGCCTTTGTCGTACATGTCATTAAGAATTTCACTTGCATCTGGATCTGATATCGTAACTGTTCCTGGCTGACCGCTAATCCCCGGTTCGCCATGACAAATATTACCATCCTCATCAAGCCAGTATACTTTCAAAATACCGCCAGCAGGATCAATTGTTATTTTTAGTCCTGGCGGCAGCTCTTCAAACCACCGCGTTATATCAATTATCAATCCATTCTCACGCGGACCGCTTTTTTCTCCAGGCAAAATAGAAAGTAAAATGCCTTTCAAAAAGTCAATAACACCTACAAAGAACCCCTTTGGTTTCGGCTTTTCAACTACTAGCACATACTCTGCTTTTGGCTTTGACGTCATTTCCCTCTCATCAATCTCCAAAGGTTCAACCTCTACAGATTCAACATGCGGCGCAGGAGTTGGTTCAACAGGCGGAACAAATTTCGGCGGTGCAACAACAGGAATTGGTTCTTTTAGCACAGACTTGCAACCCTTGTTCGTACATTCCTGATATTTACCACACGTCAACTGAGTCTGCCAGACACCATTAATACACATCTGGAAGTTCTGACGATCACAACGCTTTTCACCATAATAACACTCGGCCGGCCGAGCAGATGGCGGCTCTTCATAAGGCTCTTCCGGAATCTGCATCACACCAGGAGGCACATAAGCAGGCTCTGTGCACCCTTGATTCGAATCACAGCCGTATTCACACTGTTGTATGGCCTGCCAATTCCCATTTACGCACTGCAAGAAAACATTGCCATCGCACTGAGTATCACCTTCATTACAAAAAGCAATGTTCTGACCAATATTAGGATCATAATACTGCGCAGAAACAACAGGAATAATCAGTAATAACAACACTAACAACACTACCTCTTTTTGCATGTGCCAGTTTAATAGAACATAGTATTAAAATCTTACTCAAACAACAACCTTTTAAAACCCGCGTCTTATAATATTACAAAAAGAGGAGAACATGTCAAAAATACTCGCAGTCAAAGCACGCCAAGTTCTAGACAGCAGAGGAAATCCTACTGTTGAGTGCGATATCAAGACAAACGACGGAATATTTAGGGCAAGTGTGCCATCAGGAGCAAGCACAGGCGCAAACGAAGCGCTTGAACTGCGAGACCACAAAAAAGAATTCTTAGGCAACGGAGTAATGAGAGCAGTCAATAATATAAACTTAATTCTGGCAAAAAAACTCAAAGGAAGAAACCCGACAACACAAGAAGAACTCGATAATTTAATGATAAAACTAGACGGAACTCAAAACAAAAGCAAACTAGGAGCAAACGCGATGCTTGCAGTCAGCATGGCGCTATCACGCGCAGGAGCAGCAGCGAAAAAACAACAATTGTACGAACACATCGGAGAATTATACGGCACGAAAAAATTCACACTGCCGATACCAGCATTCAACATCATAAACGGAGGAAAACACGCCGGAAACAAATTAGACATACAAGAATACATGATACTGCCAACAGGAGCCAAGAACTTCGCAGAAGCACTCCGCATAGGAAGCGAGATTTACCACACTCTCAAGAAAAATCTGGAAAACCACTTCGGAAAGACAGCCATCAATGTAGGAGATGAAGGCGGATTTGCGCCTCCATTAACCTGCATAGAAGAGCCGTTTGACTACATCACAGACGCGATAATCAAGCTCGGTTATTGGAAAAAAGTAAAACTAGGCATAGACTGCGCATCAACAACATACTGGAAACACGGCACATACTACCTGGAAGGAAAAGAATACACGCCAGACAAGCTAGCAGAAAAATACCAAGAACTCGCCGACAATTATCCTCTAGTCAGCATCGAAGACCCATTCTACGAAGAAGACTTTGAAAATTTCGCGAAATTAAACCGAAGATTAGTGAACACGCAAATAGTTGGAGACGATTTATTGGTAACAAACCCAAAAAGAGTCAGAAAAGCAATAACGATGAAAAGCTGCAACTGCCTTTTACTTAAGATTAATCAGATCGGCACGATAACAGAAGCGCTCGAAGCCGCAAAAATGGCCAAGAACGCAGGCTGGAACATCATGACATCGCACAGAAGCGGAGAAACAGAAGACAGCTTCATCGCTGATCTGGCAGTCGGCATTGCCTCAGGACAGATAAAGTCAGGAGCGCCATGCAGAGGAGAAAGATTAGCAAAATACAATCAACTATTACGCATAGAAGAAGAAACAGGAGCACCATATGCAGGAAAAACAATCAGATTTGCTTAAGTTTGCGATCAGTTTAGCGAAGGAAAGCGCGCAAATTCTGAAAAGAATGCAAAAAAACGCTAAAATAGTGCAGGAAAAAGTTCAGGGAGACTTTGCGCTTAATGCTGACATCGCTTCTGAACAACACGTCATGAAAAGAATAAGGCAAAAATATCCAAGCCACGACATTCTCACAGAAGAATCAGGACACCACCACAAAGATTCCGAATACCTGTGGATAATCGACCCTCTCGAAGGAACGCTCAACTACGCGCATCATCTTCCAATATGGGCAGTTAACATAGGGCTTTTCTACAAAGGAAAACCATACCTAGGCGTCATATACGCACCCATCATTAAAGAATTATTCCACGCATCAAAAGGAAAAGGAACCTACCTGAATGGAAAAAGAGTGCATGCCAACAAAGAAACAGACATCATGAAATCATTCTTTGCTGCAACAACAGCACAAATAAATGAAATACCAATAAGCCCAACAATAGTCAGAGGAATCGGCTGCGCCGGAGTTGAGCTCGCATATGTGGCATGCGGGCGCTTTGCAGCGAAAATAAAACTCAGAGGAAACGACCCATACGGATACGGAGCCGGAAGCATCATAGTAATGGAAGCAGGCGGAAAAATAACGGACATGAAAGACAATCCGTGGAATTTGAAATCAAACGGCGCACTGGCAAGCAACGGAAAAATTCACGACAAACTACTCAAGCTTCTCAGTAATACTTCTTAAGAATATTGTGCTTATCAGTGGCTAATCTGACATGAGAAGGCAAGACAACGCTCTTCCATGACTTTCTCGTAAACGGAGGCGCTTTGCCTGAAGGAACGTCAACAAAATATTCAAAATAATCATCATACGGCATCTCCCACTTCATCATCTGCTGAATAGAAGCTTTCTCAAAATGCCGGCGGAAAGGACGCATGCTGTTGCCATGCGCTGAAATAGCGACGCTCACCTTATACTTCCTGATGAAGACTAGCAAGTCTTTGATGAACGAGTTAACACGACTTTCAACCATTTTCACACTCTCGCCCTTTGGCGGAGGAAAATTGTAAGCGCGATGGTATTTATCATACAATGCTTTGCCGTTTTCACGAATAAAAGCAGCATGAGCACGACCTTGCAAAAGCCCATAACACCTCTCAAGCATCCTGTCGTCGCGAAAGACAACCTTGCACTCACGATGATGTTTAAGCACTTCCTTCAATGTTTCCTTAGAACGCGTCAAATTAGAAGAAAACGCGACATCAACACGCCGATTCCTGAGCTTCCTGCCAACCAGGGACGCATTCATCTTTCCTTTAACAGTCCACGTCGCGTCCTTCCACCCAGTAAACATCTTCCTCTTGTTAAAATGCGTCTGGCCATGACGGAACAGATAGATATAGCATTTCATTTTCCAACTGCCTTGTTGTGCGCTTCTATATACCTTTCTATAAACAGCTTCCAATCAGCAGTAGCAGCAATCTTCTGCGCCATAATCTTGTTCTCAATCCGCTCCTTTGTCGTAAAGTGAGCAAACTGAGACATCATATCAGTCAAAGACTTGATAATCTCCTCAGTAGACTTTTTGAAACGTTGAAGCACGAAAATACCTGGATACTTGCTCGGCGAACATTCCTTGCAAATATACTGGCCAAAACCAGAAAGATCAGTTGTAAGACTACTCACGCCGAGCGCTGCAGCCTCCAGAGGAGTATACCCCCACGGCTCATAATAACTAGGGAAAACACCCAAATGACTGCCCTGCATACTCTCGTAATAACTGGTATCCAACAAGCCATCTGCGCCTGACAAGTAGATTGGATAGAAGACAATCTTGACAACATCATCAGGAGAATTGTCCAATCCAACTTCACGCAAAGTCTTCATAATCAAATCAGTATCTTCATCAAACAAGAAATGCGTGCTAAGCGGAGGCAAGCCTTTGCGCGCCAAACGCTTCAATTTAGGCCTGATCTCCTGAAGAAAATCATCACCAAGCAAAGACTTGTTGTTGATATCTTTTCCCATAATCAACAATTCTGAAACCTTATTCTGCACGTCCTCATGCACTTCCTCAACGCTCTTCTTGATATCATTGAAAAACGTCCTGCTCTCCAAAAGCTCAGGACGGATTGCCTTAACATTACCCGGAATCCAGAAGAACGCCACAATCGTCTTTTCACACTTCTCAGCCTTCAACTGATCATTAAGCCTGCCTAACGCCTTTATGAAAACATCAACACCCTTATCATGAAATTCATACCGGCCTGCAAGGAAAAAAATCAAAGTATTCTCAATGTCGAAAGTATAATAGGGAAAGAAATAATACATCAAAAACTGCTTCATCCTGTTCTTGAAGAACTTGTGCTTCAAAGAAGCCTCCTCAAAAGACGGGAATTTAGACATGTCAAGACCATTGAATAACAAAACATCAGGCTTCCTGCCAAGAAAATGCCCTGCTTCCATTCCAGTAATCTCGCTTACAGTCGTGAAAACATGAGCATTCTGAGCACTCTGCTTTTCCAGCGAATGCTTAGCCCAAACAGAAATGCCGAGACGCTTAGCCTCGCCATCACTGTCAATACTCTCCAACTGCTCGTAAATATCCCTTTCCTGCATTGCCAAAGAACGGCCCAAAGTAGTAGCATGAGTGGTAAAAACAGTGCCCACCCTGACATTTTCATGCCTTAAGTACAACAAGCCAGCGCCAGCAAGCCATTCATGAAAATGAGCAACGATCTTTTTCCCAGAAAACACCTTGCTTAATTCCTCAATAAGCCTGCCCACAGCATACGCCCACATTACAGGCTCGTCAAAATCAAACCAGTCCGTATTAAGACTGTCAATCTGATACCAATCCCACAATTTACGCTTAACATCGTTCTTCTGGACAGAGAAATTAGTAAAATCGACCAGCAAGGTATTCGGATTCCCTTTCGTTATCCAAGTGCCACAATGCACTTCAATGCCTTCCTGCTTAAGCTTCTCAAAAGCCCCCTTGCACTCCGCAGGAGGAATATGCTCCTCAAAAATACCCCAAGACTTCTTAGGAAAATACGGGCCAACCAAGAAATAATTATCCCCATAATGCTCTTTCATAGGCAGAATCTTGCTCTGCACAACCGTGAAAATCCCGCCAACCTTATTGCAAACTTCCCACGAAACTTCAAAACAAATCTCTGCCTTAGATTCCATTCTTAACACTCATCACTCATGATTCAAAAAGTTTTCACACCACTCTACAGAGAGAACGACATTATCAGAACAGAAATGCCAATAACTACAGTAATGATGACGTAGATAGAATAAAGTTCAAACGCTTCCATGGTAAAAAGTTAATAAAAAAATAAAAATAAAAAAATTTAGACGAATCCTGGGCGCTCTCCGCAACCCCATGCTCCATCTTGGATTGCTTGCGTGACGTCATTGATGACATCATCACGGCTCAAACCATACTGGTCAGACTTTGTAATCCAATCACCTGCAGTTAACTGCTGCATAGACATTGACATTCTTGCCAATGAAGCCCATGCTTGGTGCTCTTGGAAGCTGAGTGACACTGGTAGGTCTACACCGTTCAAGATGCTCAACCATGTGCATGCTCGGTATGACGGAATCTCTTCCAATTGTTCATTGTGAACAAGGTTCGTCTGACTGCTCACTGCACGTGCTTTGACTGATTCACCATATTGAGTTTCTGCAATTGGCTGGTAGTATCCTGGTCCACCAAGGCCTGAGAATCTCTCGCCTGAAGAACCGTCTGCTCCGCTTGGGAATTCATACGATCTTCCTGCAAATGCTCTCGATTCAGGGTCTGCGACACCTCTGACTGCTCCACCATATTCTTTGGCGGCTGGCACTGCGAACTCACCAACTGCTGACTTTCGCGCACCCGTGAAGAGTAGCACCAAACCAACAATCGCTATTATCGCAACTATGCCTAGAATTACAAGTGCGATTCCTTTTCCACTTTCTTCTGCCACAACTGATCACCTCGTTTAGTTGTTCTTAATCGTTTGTGTGTGTTATACACACACTGATTTATATACTTTTCGTTTTGTCAAAACGTACAATCGTTCTGACTATTTTCTAATGAAATAAAAAAAATTAATTAACGCCTGCGATTCCGCCGACCATTGTGTCTGGCGGGAAAACGCACACGCCTGGCTTGTCTCCAGCCTGCACAACATCATAACCAATCGATGCATAATATTCTGCCTGGTCGTTGTAAGGTACAAGGAAACCGCCGGATTCGCACTTTCTCATTGCGCTTGGAATGTCACTCACTGGGTTTCTCTTTGGGTCGCCGTAATAATTCCAGCTAGTGTGCATGTCATTATACTGAGTTTGTCCTGGGATGTAATTAGGATTTTGGAATTCAGGAACGTTTCTTGGAACACCGCGACCAGTCCAGTACGGATACGGGACTTGCTTGATCGCTCCGCCGTAAACACCTTCACCAGTTGCGTTCTTGCCTTGAACGAACATTAAGACAAGACCAACAATTGCAATAACGGCAACAATGCCTAGAATCACTAATGCTATACCTTTGTGTTCACTTGCCATTTTTTCACCTCGATTTTTCAGTGTTAACGAATGAAATACACTAATATAGGATTATGTATACTGGATATATTTAAATGTTGCGTTTCTTGGGAAAATATTCTCTCACTAATAATAACAAAACGGCAATTGTGATAGCAGAATCAGCGACATTAAAAGCAGGCCAGAAATGGAAATCAATAAAGTCAATAACTGAGCCATAAAGAAGACGGTCTGCAAGATTTCCGAACGCTCCACCGAGGATAAGTCCCAAGATGGGCTGCAATTTCTGAGAGAAAGTTTTGTATTTCAAGATGAGAAATACGCTCACTGCTGCCGCAAAAATCACGAAAAACCACGACGCATTTCTGAACAAACCAAAAGCAGTGCCGGTATTCAAGACATGAGTTAACGAGACGATTGGGAAATCTATAGACGAGTTAAGCGGAATAAATCTCAGGACGAAAAATTTAGAAACTCTGTCGAGAATCAAAACAGCGAGCGCTATGCTCCAGAATGCTAAGTGCTTGTTCGCCATCTCTGCTGATAAGGACTAGGCTCCTCTTTCCTTTCCAAACGATCAAGACGCTGCAAAACCGTCTCCAACTGAGCTTTAATCGTGTCTAATTTTGAAGAAATCAACTGCAACTGCTGCTCTGTCGTAACGGGAGCGAACTGCTGTTGCTGCGCTTGCTGCTGCGCAAAAGCCCTTGGAACTTGACCACTAAACTGCTGCTGCCCAAAATCCTCAACAGGAGGCTCGGTCAGTCCAGGCATCGGCCTAGGCATACCCATCTGCTCCATTCCCCCAGGCATATGCTGTTCAGAAGGAGCAAACTCGGCAGCACGTGGAAATTCCTGAGGCATCTCCTCTTCTTTTTTCCAGAACTTCAATTTATCCATCATGCCCATAAAGACAAAGAAACACAGAGTTGCATTATAAAACTTTTGATAGGCTCTTAACCATCACATACATCATCATCGTTCGCATCCAAGCAATAACACACCTGATTATCAGCAATAGTAACAAGCGATCCAGGAGGAGCTGAACTCAAAACAGAATTAGCAGTCACGATGCCTACAAGAGGCAAGCAAGTGATTTGAGGCTTGACAACACCAATCGCGAAGCACGGATTACTTACTATTATCAAATTTCCTATACCCCAACTCTGACTTCCAATATACCATGAAACGTCAATCTTGTCTGCCATCTTGTTCTCAAAGTCCAATATGCTGGCAAGAACCGCAGGACAACCACTCGTGCTCTGGGAATCAGCAGCAACACCATTCAATGAAATAGTGGCTCCGATACTGTTCGAACACCAGTTGTGATGATGAGCAATATTTGGTTCAACAATCTTCAGCTTGTCAACAACCCTTGCAGTGAAGCTCTTCGACCAAGAATTTCCAAAAGCCTGGCCGCTCGCAATATCCTCCTGCACGCAAACCTGACAGACATTTCCGACACCATTCGAATCACTATCAGCCTGATTATAGTTTGCAACGTTCACGCAATTATCGCAAACATCACCGCGCTTATCCCTATCAGCATCAGCCTGATCAGCATTAGAAGTCATAGGACAATTATCAATAACATTGGCAACACCATCGCCATCAAGATCAGGAAGAATATCAGTAACGTCCATCACCACAATAAAAGATCTGGGCGGCTGAACATACTTAATAATCGCGTATTTAGTAACGGTTCCACGCTCTGAAGTAGCAGTAATCTTACGAGAACCAAGAGGAACATTTGAGAATGTTGCGATACCGCCACTGGTAGTTGTCTGCGTGCACATAGTCGGATAAGCATCATCACACATGTCAATAATCACTCCTGGCGCTCTAGGACTGGTAGCAATTTGCACTTTGGTGGTTTGAGGACCGGTAGCCCTGCCAGGACCAATGCAAGACGCGATTAATAATAAAGAGAGAACTGCTAATACCATCACCAGCTTTTTCATTAAAGATACTTTACCAAGATACGTATTTAAAACTTTCCCCTGATAAAAGGACCTCTGAATCTTAAACTACTTTCCTGCAGAAATGAGTTTGCTGTATTTTCTAACAAGCGGATCATCATCGCTAAGATGCTCAGTCATTATTGCCACACGCTCAGCCAACTCATAGACCGCATCAGGATTTCCAGCAGACAATGCTTTCTCCAATTCTTTCAATTGAACTTTAGGATCGCTAATACGCCTTTCATAGGCTTCCAAACGTCTGACAGCACCACGATAACGCTGTTCAAACAACTCGCCAATCCGCCTGCTAATCGTACCTAAACATTCTTCGCGCGTCTGATTTAACTCCTCATCTCTCATTGGAGCGCTTTGCGTCCTTCTATGACGCCTCTTTATCATATTGTCCAACACCACACTATGTTCTAACACTCTACGAACTGTACTCAGAGCCAGAAACCTTGAAGACAAACCTGCGTGGCCGACATACAGACTTTCGCTTCCTATACCAATCACATTACCAAACATAAGCGTTTCCAATTGGCCAAGAATGTTCCCCGTTCCTACAGAATTATGATTACTGATATAGCGCCTATCACGCTCATAATCCGGTTGGGCATAAGCTGTCGTCATATAGTATACATAGAATTCCTCCTATATAAATCTTTCTGTTTTTACTACTCAATAGTGACTAAATAGTACGGGGGCAAGTATATAAACATCCTGCTCTAAAAAGCCCATATGAAGATAGGGGTGGATACGTTCAGCCTGCAGCACACGCTAGATTCAGGACAATTCTTCAGATACCAGAAAATAGGAGACTGGTACCACTGCCAGGAAAGAGACGCGCATTTCAAGATAAGGCAAACCGGCGATATTCTTGAATTTGACGGCACTACGAAAAAGCACATCAAAAAACTGTTCGGCCTCAATCAAGACTACAAAAAAATAATCACCATCCTGTCAAAAGACAAAACACTGCTTCCAGCAATAAAACAATACCGCGGACTGCGGTTAATGGAACGCGACCCATGGGAAACACTCGTATCATTCCAATGCAGCATATTCTCAAACATCAAAAAAATCAAGCTAAACATGAACTGCCTCGCAAAAGAATTCGGAAAAGAAAACATGCCAGGAAAATATGCTTTTCCAGAACCAGGAAAAATTGACGATTTGCAAAAAATCAAGAAATGCGCAACAGGATTCAGAGCAAAATACATCCACGCTGCAAACTCAATGGTTGACGACGCATATTTTGCGAAATTGAGAAAGAAAAAATACGAAGACGCGCTGCAAGAGCTAATGGAACTCCCAGGCGTGGGAGAAAAAGTAGCAGACTGCATCTGCCTCTTCGCACTCGGCAAAACAGAAGCGTTCCCAGTAGACGTCTGGATACAAAGAATGATGACAAAACTATACAAACAAGAAAAAATGAAAGACATCAAAAAATTCGCAGCACAAAGATGGGGAAACCTTGCGGGATACGCGCAACAATTCATATATCATTGGGGAAGACATCTATGAAAGCATTATCACTGAAACAACCATGGGCAGAACTCATCGTATCAGGAAAGAAAACGATTGAAGTCAGGAACTGGAACACGAAATTCAGAGGAGAATTCCTAGTACACGCGTCAAAAAATACAAATAAAGAAAAAGAACGAGAATTCGGCTTCAAAGACCTGCCAACAGGATGCATCGTCGGCAAAGCAACGCTCTTAGACGTCAAAAAATACAAAACACAAAAAGAATTTGAGAAAGACTCTGACAAACATTACGCGCGCGGCTGGTGGAATTCAAAAGCGCACGGATTCACACTCGCTAACGCGCAAAGACTCCCATTAAAACCAATAAAAGGAAAACTGAACTTCTTTGAAACAGCCTAAATCTTCACAAAGAAATTCTTCCCCCTAAAAGAACGCAACAAATCAGCACCAATCGCTCTCGCACTGATTTTCACCACATATTTTCCAGGAACAAGAGAAGCACGAGAAACACTAGAGCCGAAACCAAAACAACGATTATTACCGATCAATTTCTTATTCATCGGAGAAGTCACAAGCGAGCCATCACGCAAAACTTCAACAGAAACAATTTCGCTTCCAAGCACTTCCGTCAAAAACTCAGCATTCACTTCGCGCAATACTTCAAACTCAAACCAAGTCTCAACAACCCGCTCATCAGTCCTCGCCAGACAACTCAACTGCCAAGGCAAACTCACAGATTTAGTTTTCAAAGGAGTCTGCTCGCACATTGTCTGCGGCAAACAATTATCATAACATTTAGTTACGCGCAACACATCACCAAAAGTTCCTTCTGCGCACCTGCCGTCATCAACCAATTTGTAAACTGGCTTTGAAACTTTCAGACACGCGCCATTCTCACAGCCAAACTCGCAATCAATAATTTGAGCAACAACCTCATCATTATCGCACACATACTCTAGAACCTTTGAAATAGGCTGAAGCCCATCCTTTCTAACAGACAAACAAGAATCAGACAATAACTTATCACTCATCACACTGCCCTTCACAAAAACATCAAAACCATCAGAATCAACACACTTGACAACCTCTGCAGGAGAGGGTATCTGCTCAACAGGCACGGGCTGCTCAAAAACAGGAGATTCAACTTGGATGCTCGGCTGCTGAACAGACTCTTTTACAGGCATACAAGCAACAAGCAACAGAAGAAACACCAGCTTTTTCATAACACGATTATCTTGCGCTAGATATATAAATATTCTCCAATCGCTCATTTCTATGCCAACGCACGCAGAAATCGACAAAATACTGAAAATACTTGTAAAAGAACAAGGCACGAGCACAATGCTCGGAAGAATGAGCAAAAAATACGACCCATTCAAAGTTCTGATTTCTACCATTATGAGCGCACGGGCAAAAGACGAAATGACTGAGGTCATCGCGGAAAAATTGTTTGAAAAATATCCGACAGCAGAGAAATTAGCAAAGGCTGACAAAAAAGACGTCATCAAGATAATAAGAAAAATAGGATTCTACAACGCAAAATCAAAGAACGTTATCAATTCTGCGAAAATGCTGCTTGAGAAATTCGACGGAAAAGTCCCAGACACGCTCGAACAACTAATAGAACTGCCAGGAGTTGGAAGAAAAGTCGCGAACTGTGTGCTTGTTTACTCTTTTGGAATTGCCGCACTACCAATCGATACTCATTGCCACCGGATACCAAATAGGCTCGGATGGATTAAAACTAGAACTCCAGAAGAAACAGAGAAAAAACTCATGGAAATTGTGCCGAAAAAACATTGGCTTGTATTTAATGATACTTTTGTTGCTCACGGAAAGACCATCTGTGCCCCAATATCCCCCTTCTGCTCTAAATGTCCAATCTACAAATATTGCAAAAGAGTGGGCGTAAAAAGCCATCGATGATCTTCACTGGACATTTCCGTAAGATTTCCGGATTTTTATCGACGACAGCACTATCCACTGGACAACTACGCGTGAGCTTTATAAAGCAAAAACTAAATTAAAAATTCATGTCAAAAATCTCCCTTCAACAACTTGCGCCACATCTCACTAACACACACGCTAAACTTCAACTAATTTTTCTTCGAGAAATGCTGACAAAAGCCTCGAAATCTACGATACCTTATCGAAATTGCAATTTTGCGGCGAAGTTAGGATGCTCTTTTAATGAAAAATGGAGAATAGCTCCTGAAATAATCGGGTGGTGGTATGGCAGAAAAACCATAAAGTTCTCAAGACTCATCAAATTGATTGATTTGTCGAATTCCGACTGGTCCGAAGTGGAGAAACAACTAATTTTTCTAAAAGCCGGTATGCGTAAAGGCGAAGTGTTTATCCGTTTTCCAATTGAACTTGATGAAAAGCTTGGAACTATTGTTGGCCATATCCTAGGCGACGGGTCTCTGGATAAAAAATATCGCCAAGTCTTTTTCACTAATTTAAATTCTGAATTATTACAAGAGTTCATAACAAATATGAAATTCATATTCGGCATAGAACCCCGAATTTGGATTCAGGAAAGCCTTGGATTCAATAAAGCCAAATGGATTAAAAGAATTTACGATTTAAGCAAGAAAGAAAAATATCAGGTTGGTCTATTTTATCCGTCTATTTGCGGCATTATTTTGCATGGAATGTTAGGAACCTTTGCAAATGGAAAAAATAAGTCCATAACTTCCCAAATTAAGAATGCTCCAACCAGCTTCAAAAAAGGTTTATTACGAGCAATTTTTGATGACGAGGCAAATGTAGACGTTCCATCTCAGATGATTAGATTTTCTCAAGATAATAAGATTCTTACAGAAGAACTGAGATCAATGCTGAAAGAATTTGACATAGAACCAAATCCGATTCGTACATATTTCAGAGATGGAAAACCCCACCAGTACTTTAACATAACCCACATCAAGAACTATTATCTTTTTGCCAATATAATCGGCTTTACTTCATCAAATAAAATAAATCTTTTGAAAAAAATGATAGAGCATGTAAGAGCAAGTCATAAATATAAGAATCTGATTTTGCCTAAATTATAAAATGGCTGACATCAATAAAATAGCTGCGCTGTGCATACGAGACAAAAAACTACTCATAGTGCACAAGAAAAACGTTGGCTACATATCATTAGGCGGCAAAATAAATCCAGGAGAAACAGATTTCCAATGCATTGAACGGGAAGTCAAGGAAGAAATCGGCTGCACGGCAAAGAATCCGAAACTCTTCGCCACATTTGAAGGCCCAACACACGATTTCAAACAAACACTCAGAATGGTCTGCTATTTCTGCGACATTGAAGGAGAAATAAAATTGAATCCACACGACAATGTAGACGGCTACCTCTGGATAGGAAGAGAAGATTACAAAAAAATAGAAAAAGAACTTGCGCACATGCTAAAGGCAAACATCATACCAGAACTCATAAAACAAGGACTGATTTAAGCAACAACGAAGCCAAGGTTAACCATTTGACTGCATTCTTTGTTAACGCACGCCATAACAATGTAAGTACCGGCAGACGGCATAAACGCGCTTGGAACAGTCACATCGGTTGAAGTAAAGCCCTCATCAAAAGAAGCCACAAGAGTACTCTCTGAAGGCACCACAGACACTCCAGTTTCTACTTTTATAACGTACACCTTAAGATAATCAACAATAACACCTGGATTGGCAGAACTAATAACAACGTTCACTGAATCGCCAACCTTGTACTCCTCCTTATCAAAATTTATGTAAAGACCAGGAACCCAAAATAGAATTTCGATCTGGCGACGACCAATCACAACGTCATCCTTCCAGCACTGAATGCCTAACGTCCAAGTATTGTCGTTGTCCATAGCAAAGCCTAGAGTAACATGGCGAGCAATCAATTCAAGCGAACCTTTCGGATCGAGATCCTGGGCAGTCCACGAGTTGCTGACATCAACAGGCTTCCCAGCAACAGCAATACTGGAAGTATCGCCATTACAACGATCAGCTCCCAAGTGCGTAGCATCCCAATATACTGTGAAACTATGATCGTAATAAACAGATGAAGGTTTGGCATAAAATGTAATTGGAGAAGGACACATGAATACGATGACCTCATTCTTGCCATCAACAACAGTTTTCAATATTTTATCACCACAAGAAGACTTCCACTTGGCAACGCCACCAGGCTGGCTCTTAACCTTCAAAGTGCAATCTTTAACACCATAACAAACCTTGTTAGGAGGACTAATGACTATCACAGGACCACCAGCCAGATAACACTTCTGCATTTCATTAGAATTCTTGAAAACACACTTAACATTCTCAATAGCAGAACTAGCAGCACCAATCCTGCCACCAGAA
This sequence comes from uncultured Methanosarcinales archaeon, assembly GCA_964617195.1. Lineage (GTDB taxonomy): Archaea > Nanobdellota > Nanobdellia > Woesearchaeales > ARS49 > CABMGU01. Next base: position 67,649 of record CAZTVK010000015.1, read on the forward strand.
TAGAAAATCAAAGCAACGGCTACAACCAGAACTAATCCAACTATAAGAAAAACATTAAGCTCATGCCTCTTCATACACAGAAGAACACCTTAGAAGGATATATTACTACCGTAAATACAGCCGTACTTGAAACATAACCAATAAATAGCAGAAGCCTATCAAAAAACACCATGGTAAACATGCTAAAGATACTGGCAGCTGCTATAGTGCTTCTAATCATAATCGGCATCGGCATGCTAGGCAAAAAACTTCTCAGAGCGCTCATCTTCAAAACAGCAAAAACTCCAAGCAACGAAAGCAAAGTATTAGAGATTATCACCGGACTATTAGTCATTGGAATAGCAATCGCGAATTACGTTAGAAAAGAGCCAGAAGCTACTATTATAATGTGGGCTGGAGTTCTCGTCTTCTTCCTTGGAGGAATACTGCAGTTTGTCGCGCGCAGACAATTATACGAAGACAAAACATTCGAAGAAAGACTAAGCTCGGGATTCGAAGCAGCACAAACAGGCCTTTACTCAAAAATAAGGCATCCGAGCAAAACAGCACTATTAGTCATCCTGATAGGAATTTGTCTTGCACTAGGAAGCTGGTGGGGACTAGGACTCCTCGCAGTATTATTCTTTCCAAGCCTGCTGTACAGAATCAGCCAGGAAGAACGCGCGCTTCTAGACCAATTCGGAGAACGCTGGATGGAATACCAAAGCGACAGCAAAAGAATCATACCAGGAATATTCTGATATCAGAGCGCATTATTTATCGAAATTTTGTGCGCTCTGATAGTATAGCAAAGAGCACTATTTCGCTTCGATAATTACTGCTCTTCGCTATAACCATAACATATTTAAACAAACTCTAAGAAAATACACTCATGCCAAAAAAAGAGACAAAGCCTGAATTAACCGGCGGACAGATTCTAAGAAAAACCTGGAAAATAATCAGCATAGGAATCAGCACGCTATTATTCCTGATTTTCGCCATGGTATTCTTCAGCGTAATAGGCTCATTCATCCCGTCAGAACTCGCAACAGGAAACATCGCAGTCATACCAATCGAAGGAATAATCCAAACAAACGAAGACTCGTTCACGCCCGGCACAAAAAGCGAAACAATAGTAGAATTAATCGAAAAAGCAGCAGAAAACGACGACATAAAAGCAATACTGCTCGAAATAGACAGCCCAGGCGGAACACCAGTCGCCACAGACGAAATCGCGACCGCACTGAAAGAAACAAACAAGACAACAGTAGCGGTCATCCGTGAAAGCGGAGCATCAGGAGCGTACTGGATAGCAACAGCAGCAGACAGAATCTTCGCAAACAGAATGAGCGTAACAGGAAGCATAGGAGTGCAGGCGAGCAGGCTGGAATTCACAGGCCTGATAGCAGACTATAATCTCACATACAGAAAGCTCACCGCAGGCAGACTGAAAGACGCAGGCAGCAGATTCAGAGACATGACACCAGAAGAACAACAATTATTCCAAGGCTTACTTGACAGTCTCCACAACGAGTTCATCAAAGCAGTAGCAGAAAACAGACACCTCTCAGAAGAATACGTACGCGGACTCGCAACAGGCTTTGTCTACCTCGGAAGCGAAGCAAAAGAACTCAAACTCATAGACGAACTCGGCGGAAAAAGCGATGCGATAAAATACATCGAACAAACACTGAACATCACAGCAGAACCAGTAGACTACGAAGAACACAAATCATTCTTCCAAGAACTCTCAGGACTAACATCAAACAATTTCTACCAAATAGGCAGAGGACTCGGAAGCGTATTCACAGCAGAAACTAAGATATCTTTAACGTAACAAAAGAGCCAGCCTTAATCCCTTTCTTCTCAGCAAGACCGCCATTAATCTCCAACACGTACCTGGCAGGCACTGACTTATACTGAGCACAAGGATCTTCTTTGCATGGTTGAACGTTCGCCTTGACCTCGACAACATTCAGCTCAGAATCAATAAAAACCATGTCCAACGGAATCAAAGTATTCTTCATCCAAAAAGTCCTCGGAGTATCCTTCTCAAAAACGAACAACAGTCCGTTCTCTTCAGGAAGCTCAGCCCTATACATCAAGCCCTTGGCTTGCTCAGAAGCCGTTTTCGCCAGCTCAACCTTAAACATGACATCATTCTCGAAAAAAACAGCAGGTTGAGCAGCAGTGCAGGAAAGAAGCAACAACAAAAGCAAGCGCTTCACTTTTTCAACCCCATCTTGCTCATCCAAATAGGGACTTCATAAGCCATAGGCTCTTTCTCAAGCTTCAAAATACCTGCATCAATCAAGTCATCAATATTAATCATGTTGACAGCCTGATCAGGAATCCTAGGACAGGCAGTGTTCACCCAGAATTCAACAAAATTAAAATTCTCAAACTCAGCCATATCCATCTCATCACAAGCAAAAATGTAATACTCCTTATCCTGATTTTTTTGCAAGTCAAACGCGCGCATCAAATTCTTCTGACCAATTTTCGTGCTAACAATAATTCCAACACGCTTCGCATGCAAGAATTTATTCAATTGTCCCTGCTTTCTTTTCCGCCAAGACTCAACACGCTCTTTAGGCAACTCGCCCAATTCTTTCGTGACAGGATTCCAAAGCCAAACAGGCTGGTCAGTCTTTAGTTGAACCTGAACCGGATGAAACTCGCCACTCCCAACAAACAACCATTGATCCACCTGATTCTTTATTTTCTCAGCTTCTGAAGCATTACAGCCAAGCACCTGACCGGCAAGAAGCGCAGTGCGCAACTGCTCAAGAACATCACCAATCTTATGAGCATGCTGAATAGTCGTGACTACACCCCACCTGCCTTTCGGCAATTTCTTCAGAACACTTTCAGGCATCTTGATATCAATAGTGCTCTTGGCGTGAACGTGCATCAGCTTCATATGACGATATTCCATGAAGAACGTTTAAAAAGGTTTCGAGGAATTAAAAACTCCTCGAAGCCCAGCGAATTGTCAAGAACCGCCGGGCTAAAGCCATGGGCGTGTTCTTGAGCACGCTCAGAAATCGCTCTCTTACTCTGAGCTTAAGCAGAGAGATTGCGAGTTGCGATTTCTGACGTTTCAATTCGCATGGTTTCTGGGAAACAATTAAATAAGCGAGAATACTTCACAACACTATGGCACTTTCAATAATCGTCTTCATCGGAATAATCATCCTGGCAGTATTAGCGCTAAAATTCCTAAGCGGCATTGTGAAAAAAGTCGTCTCACTCGCACTATTCATCATTGCAGCAGCATTTTTGCTATACTGGTTTAACGGCACAGATTTATTCGGAATTGTAGGACTTGCTACAAGCTTCTTACCTTAGTCCAAAGCATAGGAATAACTTTTTCTGCCAAAGGACGCAAATTCAGAATGTCTTCCTCATTATACATGACTAATTTGTTAAGATAATCCCTGTCACCAGTGCTCTTCCACATCTCCCACAAGTAAACAGCATCTCCGCCTGAAATGCCGTCAACTTCAGCACGTCGCTTAATGCCGAACTGCTTCTCAATAGACTTCAAACCACCGCTAAAACCAGCCTTCTGGCACACAAAACGCAAATCAACATGAGGAATATCCGGCTTGATGTTGAAATAACGCGCAATAACCGGCAGGTCAAAAGACGCGCCATTAAACGTGACAACCATCTTATACTTTTCAAGCTCTTTCATAATCAAAGAACGGTCAAGATTAAAACCACGCACAAAAGTCTTCGCGTCAACACCATCAGACAAGCCAACAACAGTAATACCGCTGTAAAACCCATTAGTCTCTATGTCCAGATAAACTGCCTCGTCCTTGAACTCATTGTACAACCGCCATTGGTCGGAAAAAGGCACTTTTCGCGCGAAAAAACGAGCATCCTGCGCGCGCAACCTATCCTTTGCCTCCTGCAATTGCCAATCATAAGAATCCTTCCGCGCGGCGCTTAAACCTTTAACCTTCGCAGCACTCATAAAATGGTCCCAAGAATGAATATTCTGTTTCCAAATATTGCTCTCAGTACGATAGCCGACATTCGGCAAAATAACAAACGATTCAGACAGCATTTCTTTAATATTTGACACAACGCTTTTAAACACTGCGCACGTTTGTCCAGTGGGAGAGTGGGTTCCCGCTATAATTATGCCAGCATTCGCATTACATGTGGACAGTTGTAAAAAGTTGTTTGAAAAGTTCAAACTACGCAGACAAAGCACCCAGTTCGCACTGGTCGCAATCGGAAGCGTGCTGCCAGACCTCCAAGAGTTCGGCATACTCAAATCAGTACACGGCAGAGCAGAAGCATTCTTGCAATATTTGTTGAAAACAGACCCGAAATACGCGCCTCTAGCAATCGGCATGATAATGCACGAAGAATTAGACAGAGTAATTGACACGCAATTCGTCAACCCGCACATGCCAGCAGCAAGAGAACTTCTCGAACAATACAAAATGACATCAGAAAAAGTCTCACTAGCAGCACACTACCTCATAGACCACGCGGTCAACTGCCAATTACTGGAAGACCAGCCTGAAATCCTCACAATAACAAACAACCTGAAGAAAAAACTCTCACACAAGCACGCTCACAAAATCGCATACCATCTAACCGCGTTCTTCGGAGGAGACAAAGAACAAATATTGAACGCACTCCACACGTTCAGAGACTTTGATTTGTCACAATATTTATTGCCAGACGATGCCGCCGCATTATACGCCAAATTCTTCTTCCTGCAAAAAGAACTGAAAGAAGAACAAACAATCAGCCTCATCAGCAAAGTCAAACTCGGACTCAGCTACGGCAAATTCATCCTAGGACACCACAAAAACACGGCCAAAGCAGTCTGCGCACACGCAAAACAAAAATTCACTAACCACGGCAAAGCATACCTAGAAGCAAGAAAAGCAATGACCAAAAGAATGACGAAATTAACAGCAACATACGCGCTAACGCTAAAATAAATCCAACTTATTTATTTCTACGAGAATACCAAATGCCGATTATCGCCAAAGCGATAAGGATAAGCAACAAAATCCACCACAACCAGCTTACGAAACCAGGCTCGCCAGTCACAGCACCAGTAATATCTCCACCAGAAAACGCAGAGACCTGCTGAGGAATAAACTCTGGAAGAGGCTTATCTGATTCGTCAGGAGCAAGTGCTGCTCCACCACCTGACCTGCCAGGTCCTGGCTGCGCAGCAGGAGCCGCTGCAGGCTCGCCTCCAGTTGGAGGACCATGACCTGTTGAAAGAGGATTGTAACTTGAACTGCCGCCTCCACCACCGCCTCCACCGCCACCAGACGCTGGAGCAATAGCTGCAACAACATTAACAGTACGAACTGCCTGTGCAGAGTTGCCTGAGATATCAGTAACATCATAAGTAACATTATACGCGCCAATCGCAGAAGAGTTCACGCTACTGGTTGCAACAATGAAAACTGTAACGTTTCCATCAAGATTATCTGAAGCTGTCGCGCCAGCATCAACATAAGAAGAACCTACTGTGATAGCGGCCGGATTAGAGCCTAAAATAGTGATAACAGGAGGAGTCGTGTCAACAACGTTCACTATACGTGTTTTAGTTACTGCAGGATTGCCAGACGAATCATTCACATCAAACACAACTGAATAAGCGCCGAGTATGCTGGTATCAACATCGCTTACGGCAATCATTGAGGAGCTGATATCACCGCTGTAATTGCTTGCGAAAGTAACATTATCGAAATCATCTATTGCGATTGCGCCTGCATCTACATACACTATTCCTGCTTCAACATCAATTGGACTTGAACCAATCAAAGTGATCTCTGGCGCAGTTGTGTCCTGAACGATAACAGTTCGAGTAACTTCAACTGCAGGATTGCCTGAACTATCATTAACATTGTAATAAACAGTATAGGTGCCAATGCTTGCCGAAGCCACATCATCAGTATTTATGGAAACGTTGCCACTTATGTCGCCATCAATATCGTCAAGAGCAGTCGCGCCAGGTTCAAAATAACCTGTCCATAATCCGACCTCAATATAGAGCGGGTCAGGTCCTAGCAACAAAATAACAGGAATACTAGAATCAACAACAGTCACATCAAAAGTATCAGAATCACTATTAGCAGA
>CAZTVK010000016.1:0-1063 GCA_964617195.1 uncultured Methanosarcinales archaeon
GGACACGCCGAGCAGCGTGGGCGTGGGCACCCGCAGGCCATCGGTCCCGCCCGTCACCCAGAAGAACTTGAAGGCCAGGCTCCACAGCACCTGGGACAGCGCGAGCGTCAGGATGCCGAAGAAGATCCGCGTGTAGCGCACGCAGACCAGGCCGAAGACCGCCGCCACCAGGGCTGACGCGAGGATGCCGGCCAGGAGCAACAGCTCCATCGAGCCGACCTTGAGGTACTTCACGGTGAAGGCGACGGCGTAGGCGCCCACGCCGAAGTATGCCGAGTGCCCGAAGGAGAGGAGTCCCGTGTAGCCCAGCAAGAGGTTGAAGCCCAGCGCCGCAATGGCGAAGACCAGTCCGTAGGAGAGCAGCACGGTCTGATACGGCTCGACGACCCAGGGTAGGATCGCGAGCACGACAACGACAGGCCCAGCGGCAAGGAGCAGACGCCGGGTCCCGGCCGTCACGGGGCTCATGCGCGCCCGAACAGCCCGGCGGGCCGGATGAGGAGCACCACGGCCGCCATCAGGTAGAGCACCGCCAGCTCGACCTCCGGAAAGAACGTGATGCCGAGCTCCCGGACCACCCCCACCATCAGCGCTCCGACCAGGGCACCCTCGAGGCTCCCGAGGCCGCCGATGACGACGACGACGAACGCCAGGATCAGCGCGTCCACGCCCATGCCGAGGACGGCGCCCTGCTGCGGCACGACGATGGCGCCGCCGAGACCCGCCATGAAGCAGCCCAGCGTGAAGGCCTGGACGTAGACGCGGTTGACGTTGACCCCCATGGCCTGCGCCATGCGCATGTTCTGCGAGGTCGCCCGCAAGACGACGCCGAACTGGGTGCGGTAGATGAAGGCCCAGAGACCCGCCGCCGCGAGGCCGCCGACGACGATGACGACCAGGTTGTAGGTCGGGTAGATGGACTCGCCGAAGGTGAGGCTGCCGAGGCCCTCGTAGAGCGCGCTCGCCTGCAGCGGATACGGGCCCCAGACCAGACGCATGACGTCTTCCAGGATCAGGAGCAGGCCAAAGGTGATGAGGAGCTGATACTCCTCGGCGCGGCGAT
>CAZTVK010000017.1:0-143875 GCA_964617195.1 uncultured Methanosarcinales archaeon
CTACTACGACTACAACTACTACGACTACAACTACTACGACTACAACTACTACGACTACAACTACTACGACTACAACTACTACGACTACAACTACTACGACTACAACTACTACGACTACTACTACGACAACAACTACGACTACTACTACGACAACAACTACGACTACTACTACGACAACAACTACGACTACTACTACGACAACAACTACGACTACTACTACGACTACTACGACTACTACGACGACAACAACTACTATAACGACTACTTCGACTACAACGACTACTTTACCTGATTGTCCGCCTCCATTCCCAACTACTACGAGTACTACTACAACTTCCACGACTACAACAACTGAAGAGCCGACTACGACTACAACGACGACTACGACTACGACTACAACTGAGCCTGAAACAACGACTACGACTGTGCCATCATTTTGTGGTGATGGTTTTGTAGACGCTGGCGAAGGATGCGATGACGGAAACATCATTGATGGAGATGGTTGCAGTGCGACTTGTGCAATCGAGACTCCTCCAACGACTACAACTGAGCCTGAAACAACGACTACGACTGAAGAGTTTACAACAACAACAGAATTTACAACGCCTACAACTGAGGAGCCTACAACGTCAACGACAGAGTCTACTACGTCATCAACATCCCAAGCCACTGCATCTGGAGAATCTCGAGGACCTCCATTCGCCCGTATCTTAGACTGGCTGTCAGGAATCTTTGGCGGATAAAATTTATTTAATATAGAAGCAATCGTATAAACAATATCGAACCAAATGGAAAGGAGAAAACAAAGATGATGGAAGCAGTTTCAGGTCAGCGTTCCTTTTGCCTAAAGTCATCTATGTGGAGAAAATCAAAATGATGAAAAAATCACTTTTGTTATCAGTAATAGCAATGATTCTGCTTATGCCAGGCGCAAACGCACAGGATTCGTGTGGCACTAACACGTTCGCTTATGATACGACAATATTTGGATATGCCCGTTCAAGCGTTACCCCGTCAACTGCCTCTCACAGCCCTACAGTTTCATCTTCCACTCCTTCAGCAGGTACTGTGCCAACTACAAGCACAGGTGCTGGCAACTGTTTTGCGATTCCACCTGGTTCATACTGGAGCAATCTTATTACAACCGGACAGTCAGATAAAATCCTCGTGAACACGCCAGGTGACACGATAGCTATCTTAAACCATGATGAAGGAGAGGGCGGAACTTCCATATCAGAAATTCGCTGGTACAACCAAGATGGAACTGTTCCGACACCCTCGCTAACTGTTCCAGAAATCCGCTTAACGCATGGCGTTAGTTTACTTGATTCGGTTCATACTGCAGTCAGCGATAGCTCAACCAAAGGAGACATGATCTCAGCATCGCTAACTTCTGACGGAGACCTTCACATAGGAAGATACATAGCAAGCTCTACACCAATCGTGTGGCAATCTTCATTTAGCGATACATTGTCAGATTTGCAGTTCATTGATTACAATCCAACCGCAGGCGTAGTGGGAATACTAGCCCAAGACGGCTCTGGCATAGACATAGTCATTTACACGATTAATGCTGCAACAGGCGCACTGATAAATCGTGTTGCCGTTATCACAACTTCTATAGATGTCGGCCATGGAATAAAAGTAGATAATTCAGGCCATGTATACGTATCGTATTCAACAGGATTCCCAGGCCCATATCACGCCATAAAAATTTCAGGCACTTCCTTATCGTGGGGTAAGACCTTAAAACCAGGATTCAGCCATGACAATCTAGCAGATGACAACCTTGTACAACTAGTAGGCAGCAGCGTATACGTAGGAGGAAACCTCGGAACAGCAGGAGCACAAATTTTCAGATTATCACAATCGACGGGCGCAGCAGATTATCAACTTGACCTTTTAGCAACTACGTTCCTGAACGGACTGGCACCTGCCAGTTATGGAACACCAGGAGCGGGAGTATACTTCTATGGAAGATCTGACTCATTTACCCACGGAGTACTAGGAAGAATTTCCAACACAGGACCAACTGACACGTGGGCAACGCGTTACGCGGAAGCAAACGTGGTCAGAGGAGTCGCAGAGGGCAATTCCGGTGCCTTAGGAGTCATTGGACAAGAGACAACACTTTTCGCTTCAGGAGACGAGTCATCCATAATCTATTTAGGCTCAGAAGGAGGAGGCAAGTATGAAGAGCTGCCATGCATCCCGAAGCAAGCACAGCTCGTCACAGACTACGGCGGCAATACTTTCGCAGACAGCACATTTACAGACATTACTCTGCGCACATCTGAAGACTATTTCGACTGCTTCATCATTCTTGGAGATGATAATCCTGGATCAGAGACGAGAGTATACTCAAGATGCTTCCAAAGCTTCTGTGGCGATGGAGTACAAAGCGGTTGCGGTGAAGTGTGCGACGACGGAAACGGCATCCCTGGTGACGGCTGCGAACCTAACTGCCAACTCTCACCATTCTGCACATAATTAATTAGAAAATAGCGCAGCCCATCAAGAGTTAAATGCTGTCCTGGATTGTGGCTTTTTTTCTTTAACTTTTTCTTTAGCAAAGCTTTTATAAAACGATAAACGACAATCACAACATGCAAAAGAGGTTTGACGTACTAGTAATAGGAGCAGGCTCTGGACTGTCGATTTCTTCATACGCTGCCGAAAGAGGGCTGAAAGTGGCTGTGGTAGAATCAGGGCCATTTGGAGGTACATGTCTCAACAGAGGCTGCATACCATCAAAAATGCTCATATACAGCGCAGACGTCGCAGAAACCATACAAAAAAGCAAACAATTCGGCATAGAATCAAAAATAACCAAGATCAACTGGAAACAAATCGTATCACGAGTCAACCAAACAGTAGACGAAGAAGCAAAAGAAATAGAGCAAGGAAACAAACAAACACGCAACATAACAGTCTATAAGACGCAAGGACAGTTTATTGGAAAGAAACTGCTTCGTGTAGGAAAGGACGTAATCACAGCAGACAAAATCTTCATCTGCGCAGGAGCAAGACCAAGCATCCCGACAATACCAGGCCTCAAAGACGTAAACTTTATCACATCTGATGAGGCATTACGGCTTCAAAAACAGCCAAAACATCTCGTCATCATCGGCGGAGGCTACATAGCATCAGAACTAGCACACTTCTTCGGAAGCCTCGGAACAAAAATAACAATCATACAAAGAAGCAGCCTCCTAATGAACAATGAAGATACGGAAATAGCCCAACGGTTCACAGAAGTATGCAAAAGAAAATACAATGTAATACTCAACGCGAACACAAAAAGAGTCTACAAAAAAGGAAAAAACGCAGCAGTTGACATTGAAGTTGGAGGAAAACAGCAAACAATTGTTGGAGACACACTCCTCGTCGCAACAGGAAGAACACCAAACACTGACATTCTTAACGTAAAAATGACAGGTGTTGAAGTCAATGAGCGCGGATTCGTAAAAGTAAATGAGTACCTTGAAACCTCAGCTCCTGGAATCTGGGCGATCGGAGACATAGCAGGCATCTACATGTTCAAACACAGCGCAAACTTAGAAGCAGAATACGCCATCAACAACGCATTCGGCAAAAAAACACCAGTAGACTACAATGCAATGCCACACGCGGCATTCTCATCACCACAAGTCGCAGCAGTAGGCAAGACAGAAGACGAGCTAAGACAGAAAAAAATACAGTACGTCAAAGCAACATACGATTACAAAAACACAGGCTACGGACAAGCAATACAAGACAACGACGGATTTGTCAAAATATTAGTAAATCCGAAAACAAAAGAAATACTCGGCTGCCACATAATCGGTACGGACGCCAGCATACTGATCCATGAAGTCATAGTAGCCATGAAATCAAAACTTGGAGTTGACGGAATCACGAAAGCAGTACATATACACCCGGCATTATCAGAAGTCGTGCATCGCGCTTTCAAACAGTTTCTAGAGTAAGCTTTTTAAATGAAAACTACATTAATAGATGAAAACGAGGTGATTTTATGGCAATGGAAATGATAGGCAGAATAGCCTTCTATATCGGCCTGGTAGTATCAGTCGTAGCAGGCTGGGTGCAAATAGGCGAAAACGGACTCATAACATTAGCAGTCCTAGGTCTGGTTGTCGGACTCCTAAACGTGACCGGCAAAGAAACAGGCAGATTCCTGCTTGCAACATTAGCACTTGTCGTAGCAGGACTTGCACTGAAAGACGTCTTTGGCGCAGTAGTAGCAAACATCTTAGTAGCATACATTGCGTTTACAGCCGCAGCAGCACTCGTTGTAGCGCTGAAAGAAGTCTACTCAATGCAAAAGACAAAATAAATTTTTTTATCTTTTTTTATCTTTTTTTCCAGAATATAAATCAATATAAGCCCGTGATTTCTCAGTACGATTATGAAATTGTGGATTGCAATTCTATTCTTAATCGCGTGCACACAGCCACAAGAACAAATAGCGCCAGCAGTAATAATAATCGATGAAGGCTGCCAGGCAACACAAACAATAGGAGAATCATGCCAAGAAAACTGCAACTGCCTGCGCCCAGGAAAATGCCTGAAAGGAATCTGCTCACTGACCAACCTTCAGGATGGACTGCAGTGTTTTACAGACCAACAATGCCAAAGCAGATATTGCGAAGGCAACATTTGCAGCATTCAAGAATCAAAATCATTTGAATGCGATCGTGTCTGCAAAGACAATTACAACGATGAACCAAGCGACTGCTCCACAGTCTGCAGGCCAAGATAGCATCCAGTATTAGATAACTTTTTAAAAGACCAATTTTCTTTCACTATTGCCCGCGCCAAAGCTCTTTTTGAGGGTTTTGGCGAATACGGGCTATGCGCCGGGATAGTATAGTCCGGTCAAGTATTCGGCCCTCTCGCGGCTGAGACACGGGTTCAAATCCCGTTCCCGGCATATTTCTCTCAAGATGCTTTAGCGCTGGTCTGTGGTCTGTTAGAATGCGTTAATGCACACTCAAGCATACTGTCGTCACTAAGTAGTGGTGTTAAATAGAAAGCTTTATAAAGGGAAAGCGCGTTCTATTAGTAAAATGGGGGCATAAAATGCAAGCACTATACGATTTCCTATTCGAGAAACCAGACATAAGAAAGCTGAAGAACGAACTACAGCAGACAGCAATCTTCAAAACTTTAACACCAGCAGAACTCAGCACAGTCAGCAAACACTTGCAATTACGCCAGTTCAAAAGAGGAGAAAGAGTCTTCTTCGAAGGCGACCTAGGCTCAGCACTTTTCATCATACTTAAAGGGAACATACAAATCTCGCACATCGGAAGAGGCAAGAAAACAATACTCGCTGATTTAGGCCAGGGAACATTCTTCGGAGAACTAGCACTAGTCCACGACACGCCGCGATCAGCATCAGCAACAGTCAGCGAAGACGCACTATTGGTCTGCCTTTTCAGACACGACTTTGAAAAAATAATCAAGCACTATCCATTGCTAGGAAACAAACTGCTTTCAATAATTAATAAAATACTCGCACACAGGCTTTCAACAGTCATCGAGCAGACAGCATGAACAAGTTCAACCTAACACTAGGAATTGGAACAGCAGCAATGCTTATTTTTGGAATAGTTCTTTTCAAATTTTGGCTTGCAGCAGCAAACATTGCAGGAGGATTCCTACTCTACTTTTTGATAGACTCCTTCCTAGACTTTCTAGAACGCAAAGGAATCAGAGGAATCTTCGCTTACACTGTCCTTGCAATCGTATCAGCAACTGTTGTAACATCATTCATCCTTTTCGTCAGCATACCAATGGTAGAACAGACAAAAGAACTCATAGTACAACTGCCTGAATTATCAGAACAGATAAGCCAGAAAGTAATGGAGTTTTCAGAAGCATTCCCATTCCTCTCAGACGCGCAGGAGGCCATCAAACTAAAACTCATCGCGGCAGGAAAAAGCCTTTTCGCAGTATCCAAAGAAATCGTTACAAGCATACTGACTGTAATCTTCATCGCACTGATTTTGCTAGTGTCAAGAAATACGCTCCACCAGACCTTCGCACAATACATACCGAACGATTATTTCGAGGTCACAATAGGCCTAACGCACAGAATAATTGAGAACATTGAAAAGTTCACAGTCGCAAAAATCATAGAAACAATAATCGTAGCAGCCCTATACTTCATCGGCTTCTGGGCAATAGGACTCCCACACGCACTACTCCTGAGCATACTGGGAGGAATTCTCAACATCGTACCATACGTCGGACCACTCATAACAATCGCACCAGTAGGCATCGCAGCCATGCTCGCAGGAGGCTACCCAATGTTGATACTGGCAATAATAGTAATCGCAATAGCACAAGCAATCGATAACACAATACTTCAGACATGGCTAATCTCAAAATTCGTAGACATCCACCCTCTAGTAGTCGTCATCATAACAATACTAGGAGAAGCAATGGCAGGAGTAGCAGGCATGATACTCGCAGTACCAGTCTACGCGGTAGCGAAAATAATCGTAAGCGGAATGTATGACTATTTCAAATCAGTACAACGCCACGAGAAAATACTAAGAGAGGAAGAACGCTACCAGCAACACTATCCCAGCAGCAACAAGCATAAGATCAAGCCCCACATACTTGGCGCCAATTAAGATAATTCCAATAGCCAGCGCGGTCAAGCCGGCAATAACAAAGAAAACTCTCAACGCAATCCTGATAATTCTCCTCTGAACAGCATTAACAACCCTGCCAACAGCACTATTGATCTCTTTAACAATCGTATTAGTAATTGCTTCCAGCATCTTACTTTTTCTCCAACAATTTAAGCAAGACAGCACCTGCAACAACACCAACACCAAAAGCGATCAACGCAGACTTCAACGGGTTTTCTTCAATATACTCTGATGTCTTGTCTTTCGCGTCGTGCAATCGTTCATTCAACGCCTGAATCTGGCGCTTCAACATACCAATATCTTCTTTTTGAGCCATAACGTCACCCCTGTTATTCACGATACTTTGCCATATTTAAATATGAATATACTCCAGAACACAAAGTCTAATATGTCGTCACTATTCAGTGATATAAAAGGAAAGGTTTATAAAGAGTTTTCAGTCTTACATCAGCATGGTAAATCCTGATGAACTTTATGGCGATGTAACACGAGAAATCGTCAGCAAAGGAATAAACGTCCTAAACGCAGAAGACCCTGTCGGAGAAGCCATTATTGTAGAGAACAAAGTCCTCGGCAAAGGAGGCGAAGGAATCGTTTACAAAGGCAAACTTGACCTTGGCAGGCTCACAAAAGAAGGCTTCAGAGAACTCCTCATTCCAATTCTGACTCATCAAAAGCTTAACGGCAAGAGTACAATGAATGAATGGGATGCAAAAAACAAAGAAGCAAAGCAGGAAGTCGACAGCATCAAGACAAAAGAAGGACTTGAAAAAGAAATCAGAGACGCATTCAAAGAACAAGGCATCATACGAGGAAACCACGCGGATGTCGCAGTTAGAATTTCAACACTTTCCACCGTTGTCAACCTGCGTGACGAAAGGTGCAAATACTTAATAGGCATGAGAGGCGACAACATCGCATACCAAATGGCACACGGAGTCGTAGCCAGAAACCTTCCTTACAACATAATTGAACTCATGGACGGCATGCTAGTTTCAGGCGAAACATCAAAAAAATCACCATCATATAATCTGCACGTTTTCAAAAGCATTCTCAAAGGATTAAGACGCTTCCAACAGCTCGGCATCGTACACAGAGACATCAAGCCAAGCAACATTTTCTACCGAGGAAACCATGGAAAGCCAGAAATCAAACTCGCAGACTTCGGAACCGTGAAAGCAGAGGGCGTAGCATTCAATTACAACACAAAAACAGGCATGTGCATGGGCACGCCAGTATTCATGTGCCCTGAACAACCACAAAACGCCAAAGGAGTCACCTGGCAAGGCGACCAGTTCTCCGCAGCAGCAACAATGTACACACTACTCTCAGACAACAATCCAATAGGAATTCCAGAAGAACAACTCGAAAACATGGACGTGTACCTAATCTTCTGCCATGTTGTCCAGCAAGACAAAAAACGCAAAAGCTTTGTTAGCCAGAAAGACAAACAACTTGAAGGCATTGAAAGAATCCTTGCGC
The DNA here is from genome assembly GCA_964617195.1 of uncultured Methanosarcinales archaeon. Lineage (GTDB taxonomy): Archaea > Nanobdellota > Nanobdellia > Woesearchaeales > ARS49 > CABMGU01. The sequence continues at coordinate 8,148 of CAZTVK010000017.1, forward strand.
GAATGATGCAAAAAAATCCAAGCGGAAGATATTCCGATTACGAAAGCATACTTGAAGATATCAAACTCGTTGAAAACAAAAAACTGCCGCAGAACGCAGGCCCTGAATTAGTTCCAACAGTTTTTGAGCCAGGAAAATACAGCAATCACTACCATAATTTCTACAGAAACCTACGCGCAACAGGCATCGGCGCAGCAGTAGCAACAGCACTAATAACGACTGCATATTTCACAGGCGGATTGGACAAAATCGGAGAAATACTAAAGCAATACCTTCCAATTATCAGTAAATAAACTGGCTAAATCTAAGAGACGCAGAAATTACTCAGGCCCAAGCTGTATCATTTTCCTGTTCACGACCAGGATCGATAATCTCGACCTTCACAATAACTTCCTTACCGTCATGGTCAATGACCCTGACAGCGCCCCCTTTTGACAGTTTTTGAACTACTCTTTCAAGTTCAGTTTCCCAAAACCCAGCAAACTCGCTCATAACAGTTATATAGATAGCCAGAGATTTATAACTTGTCATAAGAATTTATATAAAAATACAATTTATCCGAAAGTGAAAGTATAGAGTTTGAAGCCAGAGCCGTACACGTCGAAAATTAACGTATACTTGCCGTACTCCGTGTCGACGAGCGTGTACAAGTCTTCTTCTTTCACCTTTATATCTTTCATTTTCTGTTCATCAACAAAAACAGAAACATCTGAGCCATTATCACTCGAAGCGACAATGTTCGCATTTTTCGCATCATACTTCAGAACAACTTTTCCTTTATCACTTACCAGCCTCACATGGTCAGCATCAACAAACCAAGTGCCTTCCAAATACACTTGATTAGAAAGCATTGAATCAGGAAGAGAATATGTAACTTCCTGACCAGCAGGCAAACCCTCCTTATTCCCAAAATTACCGCGCGTGAATTCATGACCAAGATAAATCTCAGGAGTGCCTATCTTTCTAAAATCAACAGACGGGGCTGCAACCTCAGAAACTTCTTCAGAGATTTCTTCCTGCATGCCAAGCTTTGTCATGCGCTCTTCCAACAATTCCTGAATCTTCTTTTCAGCTTCCGCATATCCACCTTCACCGATATGGTCCCACACAATATAACCGTCAATGTCAATTAAATATTTTCTAGGCCAATAACGATTCATAAACGCATTCCACGTTGCGTGATCATTATCAAGAACAACAGGATATTTTATTCCCCACTTTTCTGTCGCGCGCTTCACATTATCATATTTCTTCTCAAACTCGAACTCAGGAGAATGAACTCCGATGATTTGCAAGCCTTTGTCATTATACTTTTCATGCCACATAGTCAAATATGGAAGAGTGCGCTGGCAATTAATACAACTGTAAGTCCAAATGTCAATCAGAACAACTTTCTTTCCAACAAAATCACTGATTTTGATAGAATCCGTGTTTATGTAGCCAGCAATACCTGCGAGTTCAGGAGCGGGAATGCCGTTCGTCTTCTGCACGGCAGGAGAAACACGTTCTACTTCCTGTGCAGGCTCCTGCAAATATACAATAGCGCCGATAACCACTGCCAGCAAAATTATGAACAGGACCGTCTTATTCATATCATCACCCAAGCAGGAACTTGTTCAAAAAGCCCAAGCTTCCTGCAACCAAGGCAAGCTTGTTGGTAAAGACCAAAACTCCCAGAAGTATAACAATCAAGCCAACAACGACATTAAAGTATTTTAGGAAAGTTGTATGCTTCTGAATCCAGCTTACAAAATTATGAGCGAACAAGCCGACAATAAGGAAAGGAATGCCAAGACCTAATGAGTACGCAAGCAATAAGATGAACGCATCACTCGGCATTGCTGCGGCCAGAGCAAGAATAGAGCCTAAAATAGCACCAACACAAGGAGTCCAGCCAACAGCAAACGCAGCGCCAAACAGGAAGCTTGAGACTGCACGGTTGCCAATCTTCGGAACTCTAAATTTGTGCTCTTTCTGCAAAAACTCAGGTTTGATGAAGCCGAGCAAGTAAAAGCCGAATAATATGATAATGATTCCCGCAGCACGGCTCAACCATATCTGCGCAGTATAAGCGACATTTGACAAAATGCTGTTCAACAGCACTCCAACCAATGAGAACACTGAGCCAAAGCCAAGAACGAACAAGAAACTATGCCCGAACAACTTCCAGCGAGATGTCTTCTCAACTTTCTGCCCAGCCAAAAATCCCAGAAATGCTGGAATCAAAGGCAAAATACAGGGAGCGAAAAAAGAAATAATCCCTGCAATAAAAGCAATAAAAAAAGTAATCTCAGCCAAGCTTTCTCATCTCCTCAAGGAATTTATCTTTTGTCCAGGCTTCAGGACTCTTCAAGACTTGCTTGCTGCCTTTCAATACAACTTTGGTGTGCTGGTAAGCGATCTGATACTGTTGTATCAATGCATTGTGTTCATCAGTTGACTGATCGTCCTTGTAATGAATCTTAAAACCAACCACGTTCGGGTCATTCAACTCAGCAAAACCGGCAATAAGCTCAGGCTCCTGCGCCTGACAGGCAGGACACCAATCTGCACTGAACTCGAGATAAATTGTCTTTCCATCCGCAACAGCCTGGTCAAACTTAGCCTTATCCCAGTCGTAATATCGTGAAACGCCACCACCAATCAATCCAGGCTCCATCATACGCGGCTTTTCAGTGGCTTCTTCATGCTCTTTTTCTATCAATTCATCCTTTTCCATCTGAGCTATCTGTTCAGGAGTCCAGTTGCCTTTTTCTATGGCTTCCTTTTCCATCGCTTTTTGCTCGGCAGTTTCTTCCATCATTCGCTTTGGCTGAGTCGGAGCGCATGCTAGCAATAATGCCAAGACTAATGCGCACAAAATTATTCTTTTCATATTAACTCTTACAAGTTATGTAACGGTTTAAAAACTTTGTGAACTAGATCTTGCCAACCAAGTCCAAACCAGGTTTCAAAGTCTTGCTGCCAGGCTTCCACGAAGCAGGACAGACAAGGCCAGGATTCTTCGCAACAAACTGAGCAGCTTGAAGCCTTCGCATAATTTCGTATCCAGAACGGCCAATGCTGTTGTCGTGAATATCATAAGATCTTACAATACCTTTCGGGTCAATAATCACTGTGCAGCGCTGAGAAAGACCATCACTCTCAATCAAAGTACCATAATCAGTGCAGATTCTTCTTGTCGGATCAGCAATCATCGGATACTTGATCTTTTTGATAGTCGGACTGTTATCGTGCCATGCCTTATGCACAAAAGAAGTATCAGTGCTCACGGACAAGATTTCCGTATTAATCTTCCTGAAGTCATCATACATGTCCGCAAGTTCTCCTAATTCCGTTGGACAGATGAACGTAAAGTCTGCCGGGTAGAACGCTAGAACAACCCACTTTCCACGATAATCCTTCAAACTCAATTTAGCCGTCTTGTTAACTACAAATGCTTCAGCCGTGAAATCCGGCGCTGGTTTACCAACAAAAATGCTCATAGTAATCCCCCCTGTGTTTAATGTATACGAGAAGAAGTGGTATAAAATAGTTATGAATGTAAACTCTCAAAAAGTTTCAGTCTCTGAGAATTTGCGATAAAAAGCAAATAAAAAAGAAAAAATATTATGCGTTCTTAGTTACCTTTCAGTAAACTTAGAAGCGTCGAGGCTTACGCTTTGCGTAGCAGTCTCGGCAGTAAACTGGTTTTCCTTCAGTTGGTTTGAAGGGAACCTTAGTCTGCTGACCACAGTCAGAGCATGTTGCATCATGCATCTCACGTGGAGCGCCGAAATCGTTTCCGAATCCCATTTTCTTATTCACCCGTTGTTAAGTTAGTTATACGACGAGAACTAGTCTCTGTATACTAAGAATAAGGTATGGCGTGCAGTATATAAAGGTATGCTTTTTTATAGAGGAGTGTTTAAATAAGTGCTTGATACCAGAATATACAAAGAGGTGCATGTATGAATCCGCTAGTCACAATTCTGATCTGCCTTATCGCCATGTACGTCTTCTCAGAAGCGCTCAGACGCCTCTCAGTGCCAAGAGTAGTCAGCCAAATAACAGTAGGCATGATTTTGGGACTGCCTATTTTCAGCTTTATCTTTACACAAGAAAGTATCTGGCTCGTCAGCTTCCTATCTCAAATCGGAGTCATAATGCTGCTGTTCTTTGTAGGGCTTCAAATCAGCTTCAAACAATTTGAAAAAAACATCAAGTCCTCAATATGGATATCTTTCTCAAAAACAGCGCTCACACTAGCACTCGGATACGGAGCAAGCAGATACTTATTCAATCTTCCAAATGACATCAGCCTAATAATCGGCGTGTGCATCAGCGTAAGCGCAACAGCAATATCCGCAGACTTGCTAGAAGAATGCAACAAACTACGCACCAAACTAGGAACACTTATCGTAAGCGCAGGAACTTTCGACGATTTCGTCGGACTGTTCCTAATAACCGGAGTTCTCACATTAATAGAAACCGCAGTTAAAAAAACAACATTTGCCGAGCTAGCAATCGGCGTAGTCATATTCGCACTAGTTGTCCTAGTTCTAAGATTCTGGATTATACCTCCCATCTTAAAAAGCATCGAAAGACAGCCAGAACACGCACAATTATTCACAGGCGCACTGATAATCACATTACTAATTGCCAGCCTGGCAGAATACTTAGGAATCGGAGCACTAATTGGAGCACTATTCAGCGGAGTAATTCTCAGACAGATCCTGTTCAAAGAACCAGGGCATAAGCCTTGGGAAAGAATCGAAATAACTCATTCCATCCACACAATCGCCTTCGGCTTTCTTGTACCATTCTTTTTCTTCTTTGTCGGTTTCCAGACAGACATACTTTCAGTATTGGAAAACATCAACTTCAGCGTTGCAATAACAATACTGGCAGGCATTGGCACAATAATCGGCAGCGCGATCGGATATTACTTTGTAAACCACACTTGGAGAGAAGGATGGATAGTGGGGTGGACAATGAACGCAAAAGGAGACACTGAATTAGTCGTGGCGCAACTCGCTCTATCAGCAGGCGTTATTTCAGCATCAATATTCTCATCACTCATCTTCATGGCCGTCGTATCAACATTAATCTCCCCATTTGTTCTAAGGCATTTGTTCAAAAAAATTTAGCGCTTCCTGTAAATCTCAACACCAGAAAGCTTTTCCAAACCATACTTATCAGGCAATTCTGACAAGAAAGCACTGTGCCTACGATGCCTTGACAGATACTTTTCGTCTTTGAAAGCAGAAGCAGTCAAAAGCTGGTCCAACACCAAAAAACCTCCAGTTTTCAAAGCAGGTAACATGTTTTCCATGACTCTGTGCTTGCCATCAGGGTTCAGCAAATACAAAAAATTACAGCAGAAAATCACATCAAAATGACCATCAATGCGCGATTCCAACGCGTCAGCAACAGAAAAATCCATGTGATTCTTGATCTTGTCAGAAACACGGACACCAATAGAATCAAAACTGCCGGACGAACCATTCAACAGCCAACCCTTCTCAAAATACGGCAAAAGAACCGACCAAGTTCCCAAAGAACAAACATATTTTCCCTGTTGAGCCACTTTAATGAAACGAGGCATGATGTCAATTCCGTGCACACGAAAAGGGAACCTTCCCTTATCCTTTGTCAATAAAGAAATGCTGTACGGCTCTTGCCCGGTAGAACAAGGCAAAGACAAAATATCGCGCGAAGCTCCTCTTAACTCCTTAAACAAGTCTGTATATGAACAATAACTCTCTAAGTCACGAAAAAAAGAGGTTTTCCCTGTAATTCCTTTCTCTGTTTCTAACACAATCTCCACTCCCATAAGGTTTTTATAGGTACCATTTAAAAAACTTACTTATGCGGCCGTGGCACAACCGCGGCAAACTTTTAATAAAGTTTGAACAAAACTACTCAAGTGGGGCATTCCTTCAGAAGCCCCACGATATACATAGGGCGTTATGCGCTAAATCATCATGCGGCCGTGGCACAACCCGGTACTGCGCCGGTCTTGAAAACCGGTTTCCGAAAGGATATCCCGGTTCAAATCCGGGCGGCCGCGTATATCATTTTATAATCGCCGTCAGACTTTCTATATGTATCAGAATGCTCGCAGATATACCTGACAGCACAGTCAATGTTATCTGGAACGCATGATTTTCTCAGCAATTCCCTGAACTTCCTGGCTCCTATGCGCTCCTTAGAACTCATATCAATTTTCATCGCACTCATAGATGCCACAGCGATATAGTCTGCAAAACCTTCGCGCTTATCCTTGAAGCAGAAAAACTCAGGAGTGCCAACGATCACGTGATGCGCAACATGTGCTAGTTCGTGAGCAAGTGTGAACCACAAGCACTTTCCAGTGGGCAGGTAAGCCAGCGGACTAGTGTCGTAGAAAATAGTACTTTCCCTGACGAATGCTAAGGATTCGCAAAGGTTAAAGTTGCCTTCCATTGGGAGAATCTGCACACTGCCAAGGCCAACATGAAGCAAATCTTCAACGCAAGGCTGTACTGCCCCAATACGTTTCCTGAAAAAATCACCTATGCGCTCAGTCATGCTTTTCATTTATATACTGAGGCATATAAATGCCGGCCTTAAAGAGTGACTAATATCGCCACTATGTAGTAGTTACAATCCGTAAGATTTATAAAGGGACGCGTCATAACATATATAAGATAGCATTGCTAGAATTAACCTAGAAAAGCGGAATTCTGCAGTGATAGCTGAGGTAGCCATGAGTGATGAAAAAATAGCCATATTATCAGACACGCACGCCAATCTAGAGGCGCTCACCCTGGTACTCAACGATATAAACTCCAGAGGAATCAAAAAGATCTGGCATTTAGGCGACATTATAGGCTATGGACCAAACCCAGTAGAATGCCTAGAATTAGCACAAAAGAACTTCGAATTCTCACTCGCAGGAAACCACGAAATAGCAACCCGAGCGAAAATATACTCGCCGGCTGTCCACCTTGCCGGATTTTCTGGAACAGGCGCAGTTGACGGCATACATTGGGCAGTAAGACAGCTTTACGGCGATGCAACACCAATACAAAAAGATCATGCTGAAGCAGAGCAATACACGCGAACAATCGTCGAACGAACTCCAACTCATAATAATCTCATTGAATACCTTAAGAAACTTCATGCCAAAGAAGTGCCAATGCAAGGCGTGCTAGTTGTTCACGATAACGAGAAAAATCCTGGCGACATGAGATACATGCTGCCAGATGAAAAGATGGGCTTAACAAAGCACGCTTACGCGATAGACGATGAAGTGTTCGATCGCCTCAACGAAAGCGGCGTAAAAAGATGCTTCTTCGGACACTCGCACATGCCCGGAGAATACCAAAGCGATGCATATCCTGAAATCAAAATTGTGAATGTTGGCTCGGTTGGACTGCCAAGAGTAGGAAACTTTGCGGCAACATACGTAATCTGGCATCCCGGAGCAGACAAAGAATTAGAATTTGTAGAGCTCCCGTTAGACTGGCAAGTTACAAATAAGAAAATGATTGAAGCAGGCCTCCCAGAAAAATTGCGCTGCGCGCACGAAAAACTCAGTTCAGAACACCACGGAGAATTGGATTAACATGGTGGACATAAAAGCGCTCAAAAAAGAATTGAAAGGAAAAAAGATCGATCAATACATAATCACAAAATCAATCGGCGATGGAGGAATGGGATTTGTATTCGAAGCACTCAAAGATCCGCGAGAAATAGCCGCAGAAAGAAAAGCACACGCAGCAAAAATACTATTCAATTTCACTGGAGAACAGATAGCAGAAAAGCAACTTGTTGAAAAAAAGCTTGACGACTACTTGACACAAGCCAACCAAAATTTAGCAAACCTTGAAAATAGCGCAAAAAGAATGGAACTATATCAAAAGATACTTCTACGAATAGATCCAAAAATACTGATGGATCCCAAATCGCTAGTTGATCCTAAATCGTCTGCTGATCTTGAAAAACTTCTGGACCTAAAATTGCTGCCTGCTGAATACAGAAGAGCAATAAAATTCATGAACCCAGAAGATGAAAGCTCAGATGACCTGCGCTCTGGAGAACGCTTCAAGAAAGAAATTGAAGCTCAATCACAGATCAACCATCCAAACATAGTAAAAGTCTTTGGAGCAGGAGAAACAAAACTAGAACTTTCTGACAAAAAACCAATCTCGCTACAATACTTCTTCATGGAGCATGTAAACGTAGCCAGAAGCCTGCAATCAGGCGCTTTCGAAGACCTGAACGACGCAGTCAAAGTAGCCTACGACGCGCTGAAAGGAGTCATTGAAGTGCATAAAAACGGCTTTGTACACCGTGATATCAAACCAAGAAACATACTATACGCAAAAGACGGAACAGCAAAACTAAGCGATTTCGGACTCGTAAAAGCAATCAACAAAGACAGCCAAGAAGCAAGCCTCACAGGAACAGGAAGCGTAATCGGAACACCGCACTACATGGACCCTGAAAGAGCACGAGGCGAAAAAGCAACACCAGCATCAGACGTTTATTCACTCGGCGGAACCCTATACTATTTCGTAGCAGGCCACCCGCCAATTGAAGATACAAACAAACTCCAGCTTGAAACCATGGGAGAAATAGCACGAAGAGAAGAAACAGTAACCTGGCCAAGAAGGAAAAATTCAGCAGTATCACCCGAGCTTGAAAGACTCATCATGAAAATGCTCGCAAAACACGCAGAAGACAGACCAACAACACAAGAAATCAAAGAAGACATGGAAAACATAATGAAAAAAGACTTGGCTGCCTACCAAGAACCATCAGTTCAAGAAGAACAACAGCGCACAAAAGAAATCGAAGCGCTGAAAAAAGACATAAGCAAATGGCGCATCGGCTCACAACACAAAACACTCGCGGCAAAATACGAAAGACTGGGCGTGCTTTACACAGCAGATACTCAAGAAGAAATCAACGCAAGAATAGACGCTCTCCGCGATTCCATAGAACATTACAGAAAATCAAACCCTGTGATGAGAACAGAACGCGAGCATGCAGAGAGAAAAACATCAAGACTTCAGAAAGAACTAGCATTTGAACTCAGACGAATTGAAGAATTGAACAAGCACCTTCCAAAAAGCCAACGCATTACGCGCATAATAAAACAGCCAAAAAATCACAAGAAGACCGCAATAGTTGCGACAAGCGTACTGGCAGGACTCACAATTCTAGGAAGCCTGGGCTATCTGCTAAACGAAAGAAGCGGCAGAAAAGACCAAGAACGCGTACGCATAGAACAATTCAACTCAAGCATTTCAGAAATCGAACGCGCGCTAACCAAAAAAGAATACGTGAGAGCCAAAGCAGAGATAAAGAAAGCAGAAGAAGGAATCAAAGAACTCCCTGGCGCGTACATGATGAAGTTCAAAGAAATAACGGACAGAGTTGAAAACACGCACAATTACGACCGCGCAGCAATACTGTATACAAATGCACGAGAATCTGCAGGCAACAAAGATTTCGCATCAGCACGCGCATCAGCAGAACAAGGAAACAGCCTTGAAATCAAAATATCAGATTCACAGTTAAAGAAAAAGCTTGATGAAACAAAACTGGAAACAGCAGACTCAGCCTATGAAACAGTAAAAGCCTTCCTGCAAAATGAAGAGAACCGCGGAGCAAAAACAGGATTAGAGCTAATGACGTGGCTTCTAGATAAAATAGCCTCATCCGACGCTACTATAAAAGAAAGAAGCGAAGCACTCAGAGCAAAAGTAAAAACAGCTGAAGCGCAAATGGCACAGTACACGCCACAAATAAAGACTTTCGAAGAACAAATACAATCAATAAACAAAGTCAATACTGATTACACCAGAATAAAAGAACAACTGAAAGAAGACAAGTTCTGCAAAAGAGAAGAAATAGAAAAACTGGGCAAAACCCTTGATGAAATAACAGCAAAACTGTCAAGCATAAATCCGAACACGGTCGGCAAAGAAGAATATGCCAGGCAAACAGGAGCAGTAAACAAGGCAAAAAGCACAATGCCATCGCTGAAACAAGAATTCGACTCACAGCTGGTTTCATACCTGTCAAAACAAGCGCTCAAAATCGAACAATTACTCACAACAGACGATTACACACAAACAGAAAACCAAGACAAGCTTAAAACAGCCAGCGCAGAACTGCAAGCATCACAGGCACAGTACGAAAGCGCCAGAACAATCAGCGAGTTTTCCGCAATCGAGCAAAGGCTAAACTCGCAAGCAACGCAACTCAAATCCCTGCAGGAAAAAACAACACTGTATTCAGCAATGACGAACCAAGCAGCCCAAGGCACAAACGCAGAAAAAGCAGCGGCAAACACAAACCTGTTGAAGATTTACATCGGATTTGGAAGACTGGCAGAAGCAGAAAAATGCCTGACATCAATCCCAAATAAAGCAGGACTTGAAAGCTACATGAGCATTCTTGAACTGGAAAAAAGACTCAGCAATCCAAACCACGTCAAAGCACTGCCGCCAGGATTCACAGAAGAAATGGCAAACAGCTACACTGCAATAGTCAACGCGTACAAGAAAGACAGCAAAATGGCAGACAGGTTGAAACTACAACTCGCACTTATCACAGACAAGACAGGAGCGGACATGAAGCCAGCACAGACAGGAGTAAGCGACGTGCGAGACCTTGAAGACCAAGTGGCAGAACTAAGACAGAAAACACAAACATCTGAAATTAAGAAACAGTTAGCTGAACAGGCTAAACTGCTTGACGAGCGAAAGAAAACAGTCTACTTGCTATTGGACAGCTATTTTAAACCAGCAGGCACAACACAGCCAGCACAAGAAGTTATCAAGCTGCTACAAAACGCATACAAGACGGCTGGATACGACAAACAAGCAGATTTAGTGCCGCAACGCTTCAAATAATAGGACACACATGGTAACTCAAATCGATGACCGTAGATTGGAGAAACTAGTACGTGAAGCAGTAACTCCAGTCTGCATCACTTTCTTCGAATGCGAATCAAATCCATGCAAAAACCTGATGCTTCAACTAGATACTGTTGAAGAACAATTCAAAGACAAAATGGAATTCTACAAAATCAACGCAACTGAGAACCCAAAGACGACAGGTAAATTCGAAGTCGAAGCAGTACCAACAATGCTCATCTATCGAGACGGCGGTGAAATCGCGCGATATGACGGCGTGCACAGCAGCGAGGCACTAATAAAGCAATTCACTGCCGATCTTAGCAAGAAAGAGTGAACTGCACCACAACATTAATAAAACCATATATTTGACTAATTCTCGGATGGCACGCAAAGACATCTGGAAAAAAAAGAGGAATCCGTGGATAACAGTTGGATACGTAGCGGCAGTCATAGTTCTAGGATACATAGCTTATTCAGTATATTACTACCTCAGCACAGCAGAAAAAGTAGAAGAATTCGAAGTGTGTTATGAGGATAAATGCATCAAAACATTCCACGTACACGCAGACGTCTCAATAGAACTATGCGGAAAGAAAACCAGCCTACCATTAGAACACGGGCCACTCGAAGGACCGCACACCCACAAGGAAAGAAACAAATTACACTTCCACGAAAGACTGCCATATGACCCGGCAACAGGAAGAATCATGGACACAACACCATTCCAACTAGGAACATTTATGAATGAGTTTGACATAAGGTTTAATGACCATTGCATAGGAGAATACTGCAATGGAATGCAATGCCTTCCAGGATCTCCAGGCAACGTACGCATGTTTGTCAACGAACAACCAAACACTGAATTTGACAAATACGTCTGGAAAGACGGTGACCAGATAACAATCACGTTCAACTAAAAAAGGTGAATCATGGCAAAAAAGAAAACAAAACCAAAGAAAAAAGTCTGCGAGTTCTGTTAAGACTATGGGAGAAATCAGTTTACCCATAATTGTAGGCGCAGCATTAATTGACGGAATAAACCCCTGCGCGTTCGGAGTGCTAATTTTCATGCTGGCATACCTTGCCAAAACAGCAAAGAAAAAAATGCTCGCAAACGGACTCGTATACATCTTCTTCGTATTCCTAACATATCTGGTCTGCGGACTTATTCTGCTCCCGATAATACGTTCACTCGCAGGATTTTCAGTAATATCTTACTATGTGATTGCAAGTCTTGTAGGTCTTGCAGGACTCCTAGAAATCAAAGACTACTACTGGTACGGCAAAGGCTTTTCTCTAACAATCTTCCCATCAGAAGCAGAAAGAATCAAGAAATATGTAAAGCACGTCGGAGAAAGATGGTATACTTCAGCATTTCTTGGCGTGTTCGTAGCGCTCGTTGAATTACCATGCACAGGCGCAGTCTACCTAGCAGTCCTCGCACTCATGTCACTCGGCGGGTTAACCACTGGCAATTTCACTTTCCTCGTCATCTACAATCTGATATTCGTAGTACCATTGGTAATAATACTAGTCTTAGTCTGCAGAGGCATCCACTGGAGAAAATTCGAAACATGGAGGCAAAAACACAAAGGAATAATGCGTCTCTTCACAGGAATTTTGCTCCTCGTTCTAGGCTTCTGGATGATTGAATTCACGTTCGCCGAGAAAATGGCATTGCCAAAATACACGCTCGCGTTCCTTGTTATTCTAATCATAGCACTCTATACGATCACATTAATCAAACACTTGAAAGAAAATCACAAAAAACACTAAAATGGACTTAACAAAAAAGAAGTGCCAGCCATGCGAAGGAGGAGTCAAGCCTCTAAGCAAAACACAAATAGAAGAATTAATGCCAAAAATCAAAGGCTGGAAACTTGTTGAAGGGAAACTGCACCGCACGTGGAAATTCGCAGACTTTGTCGAAGCAAGCAGCTGGCTTGAAAAAGTGAAGTTTTTAGCAGAAGCAGAAGGACACCACCCAGACATACATTGGTACTGGAACACTATAACGCTGGAAATGATCACTCACGCAATAAAAGGGCTGAGCGAAAATGATTTTATACTCGCGGCCAAAATTAACACACTGTCAAGAACCACCAATAATTACAATAATAGTGGTGGTTCTTGAGCATGCTCGGAAACCCAGCACTCATCCAATGGATTGAAGTCAATGGTTTCCGCGCAGGGATTTCCGACATATGAACACAAAAACATTAGCAATAGCGAACCTGCTGGCATTAGTATTGCTCTATCTGAGCTTCATACCATACAACAACCAGATAGCGCAAGTACTAATACTCGTCGTGGCTATCCTGCTTCTATTAAAGAAGTAATCACCTGGCGAGCTTAACAAGCAAATTAGCCAGCTTCTCGCTATCGTGACGAATAATCTCAGAAGCAGAAATCACGTCACCTGTAATCAGCTTGATATCCAACTTCTTAATCTCGGCATCATCAACAATCACAGGAAACTGGTTCTGAGAAGCATACTTCTTCGAGAGCGCAGAGCTTCCTTTTTCAGTGTTGCAAACAACAAAATCAGGACCGCCACCATATTTCACAACTTCCTTCACAAAATCAGACGCCTTAAAACCAGTGGTTTCACCATACTTCGTCATCACGTTGCAAACGTACACTTTCTTTCCTTTAGTCTTCCTTAAAGCCTCTGGAATGCCCTTAACCAACAAATTAGGAACAATACTTGTGAACAAATCACCAGGACCTATAACTATCAAGTCTGCCTTGAGAATCGCGTCAACTGCCTCAGGATTAGCTTTTGCCTCAGGCTGCAGCCACGCCTTCACAATGCGCAAATTAGGATCATGCCGAGGAATATCAATATTCGACTCACCCTTAATCTCCTGCCCATTCTCCAACTTGACATGCACGTGGCAATTATCAAAAGAAACAGGAAAAACATTACCCTTGATACGCAAAATCTTAGACGCCTGACGAATTGCCTCTGCCTCGTTACCAGCAATCTCTGTCAAAGCAGTCAAGAAAAGATTTCCAAAAGAATGTCCCTGCAAACTGCTATGCTCTTCAAAACGGAACATAAACAATTGACGTATCAAATTATCATTTTCATCAGCCAAAGCGATAAGACATCTCCTCACATCACCAGGAGGAAGAATTCCGAACTCGTCTCTCAACAAACCAGTGCTGCCACCGCTGTCAAACATCGTAACGACAGCACTCAAATCATCAACCTTATCCTTCAAACCACGCAGCACGGTAAAACTGCCAGTGCCACCACCGATGACAACAACCTTCATATTTTCACAAACTCCACTATCGGCTCCTTCATCGCTTTCAATTCCACCAACGCCTTTTTGAACAACGGGTGGAAAAGCTTCTTGCCTTTCAATTCAGTTTCGACCTTCTTCATAGACCAGAAATCACCTGTTTTAACCTCTTCCTCATCAAGCTTCCACTCGCCTTTGAAATCCTTTATGACATATAATTTTGCAAGAACTCTTTCATTTTCCTCATGCAATCCAAACTCGAGAATTTCCTTTAAATGTCCACGCTTGACGCAAATGCCTAATTCTTCGTGCAATTCACGCTCAGCAGCATCTTTGAAAGACTCTTTACTCTTCACATGACCAGACAAAGAGCCTTCCCAATGGCCAGGGTACATGTCCTTGGATAAAGCGCGCTGCTGCATGAACAATTTACCATCAGAATCAAAAACCATCACGTGAATGACGCGATGCAACAATCCTTTTTTATGTGCTTCATTTCTGTCAGCCTTGCCAACTATTTCATCATGTGCGTTAACAATGTCAATCTCCTCTTTCATATTGAAACTTGACCAATAGGAGTATATAATCTTTTTCGCCATAGTAAGCTTTTTAAATAACATTACAAAAGATTAACACATGGTTTTAGCGCACATACTACTCTCCGTATTTCTAGTCAGCCTGGTATCATTTATTGGCGTCATAACGCTCTACATGCGACCAAAACTTCTTGATAAAGTATTATTCGGACTTGTAAGCTTTGCAGCAGGAGCTCTACTCGGAGCAGCATTCCTAGACTTACTGCCTGAAGCACTTGAACAAACCGGCCGACCAATATTCGTCTATGCGCTAATCGGCGTCATCGTCTTTTACATGATAGAAACATTCCTCTACTGGTACCACTGCCACTACGGACACCACCATCACCATGCTGCACACCACAAAGTGCACCCATTCGCATGGCTGAATTTGATTGGAGACGCAATCCACAACTTCGTTGACGGAATGATAATCGCAGCAGCTTACATCGTCAATGTTCCAATCGGAATCGCCACAACAATTGCGGTTGTACTGCACGAAATTCCCCAGGAACTCGGCGATTTCGGAATACTAGTCTTTGGCGGACTATCACGAAAAAAAGCACTACTTTTCAACTTCCTATCAGCACTAACCTCGGTTTTAGGCGCGCTGGCAGTATATTATTTCAGCATGATATTTAACAACATAAGCCAATTCCTAGTACCATTCGCAGCAGGAGGATTCATTTACATCGCAAGCGCTGACTTACTCCCAGAACTGCACAAAGAACGAAACATACAAAGAGCATTCACACAATTATGCTTCTTCCTTCTAGGAGTAGCAATAATCTGGATAATGACTGTAATAATTCACTAGTAAACTGTCAACACAAACAGCAGTCCGGCAAATTTTTAGCTAAAAATTTGATAAAAACGACTCAAGTGGAATCTTCGATCCCACGACATACTCATCGCACTTCGTGCTTAACAATCAGCACAAACAGCAATCAGGACACTGGTTGCAGCCGCGACAAAGATTGCCTGACAAACCACAACCATTACACGATTCCAAATCCATACAGACACCCCCTCTAGAAGCATATACGCAGATGCTATTTAAAAAGATTGTGACAAATAATGGTTGTTTAAAGCATTAAATAACCAGCCAAAAGAACCGTCCGAGAAGGTGACGTCATTTCAACTGTTTCGCTTCTTTCAAAAATGTGTTGAACAAGAATCTTTCTTTCTCGACCAGCGATTGACTTTCGATAATGAAGCCGAAGAATTGCTCTTTCTCGAATATTAGTGTCGCCACTTTGTGTTCATAGATGTACGTCCATGTTGGCATTTGCGACAGGGCGGGGTCGATATAGATCTTTGTTAAACGCCGGTATTCCTTTTCTTCGATCATCTCTATTTCTGTTGCGCTTTCATCAGTTATTGCGGCAAGAGGAATTTTGAGCCTAATCCTTCGTTTTCTGAAATCAAGCGATTGATATTTGGCTGCTTTTCCGATAATTGCGTAAGAACCGTATGCATAAATGTTCTTTGCAGTGCTTAGAATATCTTGATGAATAGCATCAATTCCCTTGTGGCCTTCGTAAAATTCGATTTTAGGGCGTTTCCCGATAATTCCGGCTCGCGCAATCAGAGTTGGCAATATTTTTTTGACTACATCTTGCTTTTCTTTGAGAACACCGATTAGTACCTCTGGTTTGGCAGCATAGAAGTACTTGATTTTCTCTTTTATTGTCGAGCCTGCAATTCCCTTTTTAATGAGCGAGTCAAGAATGTCGTATAGCGTCGTGCGATTAATTCTGGTGAGCTCAGAAATCCGTATGGTCGTTGCTTCACTCAACTCGAGAAGTGCTAGGTAGACTTTGATCTCCTTTGCAGTCAATCCCCATGCGTCTAGTGCAGATTCGATTTCGGACATGTGTGGTACAGGAGCATCGTTCTTTTTAAGTCTTTCGTGGGTTTTCCACAAATAATATAATTATACTTGTTCTTACTTTAACTACTGTTAGGTGATTAAATGAAATATGAAGAATTGAGAAGGCTCCTGCAAGAACGCCAAAAGTATTCTGGCTGTGTTCGTATAGCGCGCGCTCCGCTCATTAATCCGGGTTTTCCAGGAACATTCAATCTTAGCTTCACAGAAGATCCTTGGCTAAAGAAATATGGCCAGTACGTAGATTTCGACCATGACTACGTTTTTTCTACTATTCAGAGTTGCGTGAGACCCCAAGATATCCCCTTAATCGACACCGATAAATCAAGTAAATACTTGGGAGTTTTTGAAATCGCCGACCTCGCAGGTATTGTAAATCTCGCTCAAAAACCAGACTATGCTGTGCTGCAAAAGAAGCAAATTGAAGATCTGATTACATTATTTAGACAGCTTGGAATTGCGCCTGATAAAATCCATCCAAGCTACAATACTGGAGGCTCAGTAGCCCAACTCACGAAAGGCAAATATGCCTTTGATTTCGCGGTTCCCTTGGACGAAATCTCGAAGAATGCATTCTTGGAAGCAGGCGTTCCTGAGGAAAACTTAATCCCTGATGCCACCAGAGATACTCTGCTTTCCTTGCACATGCATAGACCGACGCCTTGGGGTTACAGAAACGAAGTAAACATTAACATCGGTTCCAAAGAAAGTCCAATCTTACTGGACGTGGCGACATTGGAATATATGCCGTGGAAGCCCAAGTTTCAAGGCGATACGTGCGACTCGAAAAACATCATTGGTTTGGAAGAACAGACTTGCGGTGTTTCGCTTGCTGGTGTTGGTCTTGAGCGTTTGTGCATGGCCATAAATGGCCTGAAACGAGTTCAAGACGGGGATCATATCGCACCTGTTTACGGCGAGTTTAAACGACTTTTTGGCACTGAGAATTGTGTTGGAGTGGAAAGCCTCCGGGCACTACACAGAATTTACTCAGATGTCGCGTCGTATGGTTGCGTACCCGGTCGCCACCAAAAAAGTAAAATTAGAGATCTCCTCCGCAACGTCCCAGAACAAATCGAACCAGATCAAATAAATGCTCTTCTGACGATCCACACAGAAACACAACCATGGCATCATAATTTGCAAGAAGGCATCGAACCAACAATGCAAAGAATTGAGGCATATAGGAAATAAACCACTCAACAACCCCTAGCTTTTGGGACGGTTTAACCAATCATCACAAGCTTCAAATGAATACATACTAGAATTAAACATCAATCATTTCTATTTCAATGTTAAGGCCTTCTGGAATAGGAACTCTCATGACCAAACGCAAAGCTCTTTCATCAAGACCGAGATCAATCAAACGCTTGTGAACACGCATTTCGTATCTTTCCCAAGTTGAAGTACCCTGACCGCACGGAGAACGACGAGTGGCGATTTTTAGGCGTTTTGTTGGCAGAGGAATAGGACCTCGCATGTTAACACCGGTCTTATCAGCAATGTCTTTAATGAAAGAACACGTTGTATTGAGCTTATCGATGTCCACACTCGCCAACTTGATTCTTGCCTTTTGCATGAGTAAAATAAAAAATGTTTTTAATCAGTTTTCTTTACCAAGTCAATACACATGCCTGCAGCAACTGTGTTGCCTGAGTCACGAACTGCGAATCTTCCCAATGGAGGGAATTCCTTAACTTTTTCAATGACCATAGGCTGCATTGGCTTGATCTTCAAGACACAAGCGTCGCCGTTCTTGACAAAATCAGGATGATCTGCAAGCGTTTCGCCGGTTGCCGGGTTGATTTTCTTGACGATCTCAGTGATTTGGCACGCAACCTGAGCGGTGTGAATGTGGAACACAGGAGTGTAGCCAACAGTCACAACAGTCGGATGGTTCAAGATAATCACGTTAGCAGTGAATTCAATAGCAACAGTTGGTGGGTTGTCAACAGGACCAATAACGTCTCCACGCGCGATATCCTTCTTCTCAATACCTCGCAAGTTGAAACCAACGTTATCACCAGGCTCTGCTTCTGTTAATTGCTCGTGGTGCATTTCGATGGTCTTGACTTCACCAACAACACCTTTACCGCTTCTTCCAGGCATAACAATGATTTTCTGACCAACTTTCATAATGCCAGTCTCGATCTTGCCGACAGGAACAACACCGATACCTGTGATGTTGTAAACATCCTGAATAGGCAGTCTCAATGCCAAATTGGTAGGCTTCTGACGCTCTTTCAAATTGTCCAAAGATTCCAATAATGTTGCACCAGTGTACCAAGGCATGTTGCCCAATTTCTTGACAACGTTCTCGCCAGGGTATGACGCAATAGGAATAATTTGTACGTCATCAATCTTGTAACCAACTGATTTCAACAAGTCCTGAGCTGACTTCTTTGTAGCTTCAAACTTTGCCTGATCATACTTGTTCAAGTCCTGCTTGTTCGCAGCAATTATGATCTGCTGAACGCCAAGCGTTTTGCACAAGAAAGCGTGCTCTTTCGTCTGAGCCTGAATACCTTCAGAACCGATAACGAGAACAGCAGCATCTGCCTGTGAAGCACCAGTAATCATGTTCTTGATAAAGTCCCTGTGACCTGGCGCGTCAATAATTGTGAAGTCAAACTTCTTCGTTGAGAACTTCTTGTGAGACAAGTCAATAGTGATACCTCTTGTCTGCTCTTCCTTCAAAGTGTCCATGACGAAAGCGAACTCAAAACCAGCCTTTCCTAATTCCTGAGCTCTCTCCTTAAGCTTACGCATAGTCTGTTCATCAACAGTACCTGCATCGAATAATAGTCTACCGACTGTCGTAGATTTACCGTGGTCAACGTGACCGACGAATACTATGTTTAAGTGTGGTTTTGCTTTTGCCATATATACCCCTCCTATGAGTGTTAATAATGTAAAGTCAAAAAGTCAACTGGTGGTTTATAAAGGTTGTGTTTTTCTAGGAGGAAAAAGCCCATTTCGTCATCACCAGCCTAGCACGGCAAAACTTTAAGATGGGGTGCGGTGGCCTCCATTTAAAAAAGAGGCAAATCATGAAATGGATACTAATACTCCTATTGACCACACCAATTGCTCTAGGAAAATCTACCTCGATCTACCCGCCAGTGCATGGAGAGAGCGAAATTGACTGGCGCGAAAGACTAACTATCCCGCATATCTTCCCAGGTCAGACAATAGTCTCAAACGGAGGATTCCTGGAAGACGCTTTAAGACCGGAAAGCAGCACAGTCAGATGGACATCAAAAGCATCATACAGCATCAACCTGGACAAAATACATCTTGCGAGAAAAGATTACGTTTTAATCATCAAAAGCAAAAAAGGACCAAGCATACGAATGCTGCCCTGGGAGACAACCAAGATATATCTTGAACCCAACTATTACAAGATAAGATACAGCAAAGAAACACAAACAGTCTGGCTTGCAAGGTATGCGGACTAACTATTTTTTCCAGTGGCTTGTGGTTTTGTCGTAAAACGTTGTGTGTTGAGGATTTGCCGCTTTCAATTCAGCAAGAAAGCTTCTGGCTTTTTCCTGTTCTCCTTTTTTATACAATATGTTCGCGTACAACGCAAAATCCTGAGGTTCTGCATTTGGCATAATTAACAATATTTCTGCATATTTCATTGCGACATCTAAGTGATTACTATCATAGCTTGCTGTTCCACTCCACCTTGCCTGGCCAGCGATCGCTCGATATAGGTAATCGTGCTGAATGGCTGCCTTTTTTGCATATTCGAGATTCATTTTCCCCTCAACAAACGCTTGAGCGCAGCGATGAGCCATGATGGTGGGATCAATACGGTGTTTTTTTACAAAATCCGAAATTCTTTCATCTTTATTCTCTATCATGAGAAATGCTACCTGGTGCTTTGCCATGCCTGGCTTTATTTCTGCAGCAGCCATTATTTCATCAGGATTTGCACCAGCCAAATAACTCACTTTTATGAAAACACCAACATCACCATCGTGGATTAGTTTCTTTGAATATAGCGGTCGTACGAAGTTTAATGCATTTTCAGATTTTTTTAACTGCAAATATGCCATCAAGTCCCGCGCAATTACTTTCTGACTATCAGCATTCTGTTCAGCAAGAACTTCGTCCAGTGTCCGTTTTCCACTTATGATGCTTTCCATAATATGTTTCTCCAGTTTCGTCATCGAGGCCAGCGTTTGCTCTGGTTTGGAAAGAGGATTAATGTAAGATCTGATCGTGTCAGGCTGTCCTGCAAATAACAATGCGCCAGTCATTGCCGCAATGAGCGCAGGTGTTGTGAAGCGCAGTTTCCCCACTTTCTTACCAACATACTCTTCAAGTTTACAAGCATATTCTGTTATCTTCTTGCCTGCAGCGTAGGTCACTCCAGCAATGCCTAGTCCTGCAAAAAATCCAAGTGTGCTGTTGTTTATGCCCATGCTTGCGACCATGCTTCTCATATCACTGCTGTACTGACATGCGTGAGCGATTCCTGCTACTGCAAACGTGCTGCCGAATCCTATCAAGAATGGAGTCTTGTTCTTTATTCCTTTAGCAAGCATATAAACGCCAGGTATTACGAGAAGTTGTGGTGCATAAGAAATAGGACCTGTTGCATTCTCTGAAAGGTATGTGCCACCAAAATCCCTGACCCCGCCTGATATTCCGGGCAGGAACTCAAATATCTTTCCTCCAACATAATTGTGGATTGATATCTCAGTCACGCCAATTCCGGTGGCTTTTGCAGCAACAGAATGCGTCAATTCGTGATGCAGGATGTTCATTGGAACACCAAGCACAACGCCTGCTGCAACCATCATTGTTTTTGTTACAGTGCTGAAAAATTTGCGTACTTTTCCTTCAAGCCCCTCTTTTGGTCGCAACACGCACATTCCATGCCAGACATCCTTGATTGCGTCTATGGGGCCGGTAACCGGCCATGCTAAAGGTTTGAGAAATCGCAATCCTTTGGCCAGTTTACTTGTTCTTACTTCAAGATTTTCTGCGTTCATTCTCTATATAGAGGAATAACGCCTTTTTAAATCTTGTCAAAAATAACTACTAAAAAGAGGTAACAGAAAACTTCAAGCACCAAGCATTGCCTGAGTCAAGCCCTTGCGCTGGACAATCTGCTGGATGATTTTTGGCTGCAGTTCAGAAGGAAGCTTCTCAAAATTCTGGTCAGCCAAAGAAGAATTACCTCTGCCAGCAGTGGCTGAACGCAAGTCGCTGCTCCAGCCCAACATCTCCCCAACAGGCAGTTTAGCCTTCACAATCGACAAATTGCCTTCCTGCGACAATTCCAGAACCTGACCGCGCTTGTTCATAACTAACTTCGTCATTTCTCCAGTAAATTCAATCGGAGCTTCAATAACGTGAGTTTGAACAGGCTCAAACATAACGGGACCAGCTGTCATCATAGCTACCCTGATACCTTCTCTAACACCAGGATACATCTGAGCAGGACCACGGTGAATGGCATCCTCGTGCAGCTTAGCATCAATCAGAATCACTTTAACGCCAACACAAGGCTCACGCGCAAGCGGCCCCTCGTTCATAACCTGCTCAAAACCTTCAAGGACAAGCTCAATGGCTTCATTCAACTGAACAATACCTCTAGTTGCATCCAAAAACATGTTACCGTTGTAAATGTGCTTGACAGACAAAGCAGTATCGTTGTCCCAGCCAGCCGCTACAAGTTTGTCACGCAATGCCAAATCTTTCTTTTTTATTCTGCCCTCACTAATGTCGCCGTTTTTGATAAGTTCGCGAATCTGAGGTTCCAAAGGCTCAACCATAAAGTACATCTTGTTATGCTTGTTAGGAGTTTTACCTTCACCCATCTGCGAGTTCTTTGAAACTGTCTCACGGTAAACGACGATAGGCGGAGACGTCTTAATCTTAACTCCCTTCTCGGTAATAATTCTGTTCTCAATAATCTCCAAGTGCAGCTCGCCCATTCCGTGCAGCAAATTTTCACCAGTCTCCTGATTAATCTCAATCTTGACAGACGGGTCTTCCTTAGCAACTTTTTTCAAAACTTCAACAAGCTTGGGCAAGTCCTGCGGATTCACAGGTTCAATTGCCTTTGTGATGACCGGCTCGAAAATATGCTTTAATTCTTCAAACGGATGCTCAGGCTCCAACGTGATAGTTTCTCCAGCATTGCCAGAAACTCCTGCAATCGCCAACACATTGCCAGCAGGAACTGCCTCAAAAATCTCGGGCTTAATGCCCTGATACATGAAAACAGTTGACAATCTCTGTCGTTGCTTAGCATTGTTCAGCCAGACATGCATGCCATCACGCACAGTGCCGCTGTACAACCTGCCGGCAGAAATTTCCCTGCCAGACTTTGGTTCGATAAGAATACGCGTGATAATAAATGCGATCTTGCCGTTTGGATTACAGGATAACAAGTCCCTGCCTAATTCGGAGTCAAGGTCGCCTTTCCAGATTTTCGGAATACGATAGACCTGCGCTTCCTTAGGGGTAGGCAAGTGCTTGATAACCATGTCAAGAATGACTTCGTGCAGCGGGCACTTTTCCCATACAAATTTCTCACGCTCGTCATCCTGCAATTCATAAATCTTGAGAATATCCTTGAAATTCACTCCCTTCTTCTGCATATAAGGCATGCTGAGAGCCCAGTTGTCACGCGCGCTGCCAAACGCAACACTGCCGTCCTGAATGTTAACTTTCCACTTCTGCTTGAACTCAGTCTCAGCAATCTGTTCGAGCAACTTGTTGAACTCGGTAATAATCTCAACAAAACGCTTCTGCATCTGCTCAGGAGTATACTGCATTTCTTTTATCAAACGGTCAACTTTGTTAATGAAAAGAACCGGTTTCACACGCTCTCTCAAAGCCTGCTTCATAACAGTTTCAGTCTGCGGCATGATTCCTTCAGATGCGCAAACAAGAACTACAGTGCCGTCAATCGCACGCATTGCACGCGTGACATTGCCACCAAAATCAACGTGACCAGGAGTATCAATAAGATTAATGAGGTAATCAGCACCTTGGAAATCGTGAACCATTGACACGTTAGCAGAATCAACAGTCATCAAACGCTCTTGTTCATCAGCATGCTGCCAAGTCGCCATGCCCTTGTCCAACTCACCAGCAGCAGCCTCAGACATAAAGCCAGCCGCTGCGAGTAAGTTATCAGTGAAAGCGGTTTTTCCGTGGTGGATATGAGCAGAAGTAGCGATGTTTCTGATCTTAGTCTGATCATGAGACATCTTCTTCATCAACGCAATCTTTTCTGCAGACGATGCCATCTTTTATTTCCCTTTTCTATACAACAAAGCTTCATCCACGCGCTGGTAAGGATGAATCTCATCTTTCTTGAACCAAATTGCAATCTCTCGTTTAGCGCTATCTGGAGAATCTGAAGCGTGAATCAAGTTCTGAATCGGCCTGCCTGAAACATCTGCCAAGCCATAACTGTCAAATGAAAAATCACCACGAATAGTTCCAGGAGCCGCTCTGCTTGGAGCAGTATCGCCAACAATAGTCCTTACTTTATTGATTACATCATGACCTTCAAGAACAATGGCAACAGTAGGCGACATAGTGATGAACTCAATCAACATCTGGCGCACTTTCTGACCAAGCTCTTTCGGAGAACCTGACACCTTTTGGCCTTTTGACTCTGCGGCCTTCTTAGACTTTTCGCCAACGCTGACAAGCCACGCTTCGTCATCAGCATAATGAGTGCCCGCAATATCTTTTGTCGCATAGCACATTTTCAAGCCAACAACCTTGAAACCAGTACGTTCGAATCTTGAGAGAATTTCACCGACCAATGCCCTCTGAACAGCATCAGGCTTCAACAAAACAAGCGTGCTTTCAATCACTTCTTCACGCCTCCCTTCTCATAAGCCTTAGTCCATTTCATATAACGAGGAGTACGGCCAAGCTTCAGCATGTTCTTCTCGCACTTCATCAAGCAGAAGTACAGAATACTGCCGTCTTTCTTGACATACATGGTGCCAGTAGCGGGTTCAATGGCGGCCTTGCAAAATGAGCATTTAACCATTTAAGACCCTCCCCTTCCTGACTTGTTCAATGGTCGAGCCTCAATTTCAGTCTCTCTTAACATAAGAATATCATCCTTCTGAACAGGACCCTTGACGTTTCTGCGCAAAATCTTGTCCTTGTCCCTGCCGTCAAGCACACGGCATCTCACTTGAATAGCTTCCCCTCTCGTGCCAGTCCTGCCAATGATTTCTTCAATACGAGCAGGGACAGCAAAACTAAAACTCACACCGGCTGATTCCTGCCTCGGCTTCTGAACTGGAGCAGGAGGCGCTTCCACAATTTTTTGTTTAGGCTCACCCATAATTCTCAACCCTGCTTTGCTTTCAATTCTTCAATGATCTTCTTTGCATCGCCTTCAACAATAATTGCAACAGCACCAGTCGGAACACCAATGCCGGCCGCAGTTCCAAGCTCTTCCTTGCTGTTAACTTGAATGCAAGGAATGCCTTTTTCTTTTGCCAAAATAGGCAAGTGCATCGTAATCTCTGCAGGCTGAACGTCCTTTGCAAAAACAATAAGCTTAGCAGTGCCTCGCTCTAATGCTTTTGTAGCTTCATTAGTTCCTTTCTTCACTTTACCTGTGTTTTTAGCTACTTCCACAGCCTCTAATGCTTTTTGGGTTATATCATCTGCCATATGAATCCTCCAGGAGAAACATCTCCCTCATTCGGCCCTTGATGGGCGTCATCAGTCATAGGTTAATATTTGGATTTCAATAGGTGGTTTATAAAGATATCGCTCGCTGAGCCGTCTTCCAACAAATATTTAAACAACAAGGAGATCGCAATAATATGAACTTCCGCAACAAATATTTGCTCATTACCATTCGAACGCTATTTGGCCTATTCTTGATTTTTAGCGGCGTTGCAGGGTTTCTCGCGGGCAAATCAATGCAAGGAGTGCCGCCAGACATGATTCCTACAATGCAGACTCTCTGGAACACAGGCATATTCCAAATGATTAAAGTTACTGAAATAGTCGCAGGCCTAATGTTCGTAACTGGCTTCCTGCCAGCACTCGCAGCAATATTTGTCGCACCAATCGCCATAGGAATTATAGTTGTCAATTCAATGATTGCTCCGAATATGGTGATATCAGGAGTTATAGTCTGCCTGCTCAACGCATACCTTGGATACGCTTACTGGGACAAATACAAAGCATTGTTCAAGCGTTAATCAGTTCTCGAAACTATTATAATATAGCAATACGAATGCCGCATCATGATCGAACTATCACTAATCCTTGTCGCACTATTTGTTCTCATTGTCGCATCATACGTTGACATAAAAATTCTGGAAGTGCCAGACTGGATAAATTACACAGGAATAGCAGCAGGAATAGGAATACACCTGATATATTCTTTCCAACAATGGGGCTGGTGGCCGATAGCATCAAGCCTAATCGGGCTTGCAATAGCATTTGCCTTAGCGTGCATCATGTTCTATTCAGGACAATGGGGAGGAGGAGACGCGAAACTTCTCATGGCTCTAGGCGCAATAATAGGATTTGAAGCAGACAAGCTCGCATTCGGCACAAGCTTCCTCATCAACCTTGTATTCATAGGCGGAGCATGGGGATTAGTCTGGTGCATCGGACTCGCAGTAAAGAACTGGAAAAAATTCTGGACAGCATTCAAAACAATCAGACACCAAAAGGCGTATGTAAGAACACGCGTAATCACTCTAATAATAGCTGTTATACTAATAATAGCATCATTCATCATGACAGAATTCCAAATAGAACTACTAGGACTAGCATTACTAACCTATTTCCTCTGCTACCTGACAATGTTTGTGAAAAGCGTCGAATCAAGCTCAATGCACAGGTGGATAACACCAGACAAAATAACAGAAGGAGACTGGCTGCTCAAACCAGTTGTTTCCGGCAAACACAAAATATTTCCGGCAAAACTCGGACTGGAAAAAAAACAGGTCGCACTGATAAAAAAATTGTACGCTCAAAAGAAAATAAACAAAATACTAGTCAAATATGGTGTCCCATTCGCACCAGCATTCCTATTAGCATTCATCGCAACCATGATCTTCAACAACGTCATATTCGCCCTGCTCTTTTAACTCACCTGTTAAGACAAAACTTTATAAGGAATAAAACAAAATTCACATTCAATGGTGCTCGAATACGAATTCATAGTCATGATAGGACTTCTCACCATGTTCTCAATCGTTGCAGTAATATTAAAGACGCTAAGAACAAGAATATTCAATATCTAGGGTAGTATCGAACTCACGTTCTCACTACCTCTCGTTCGTGCGACGAACGTCAAGGAATACGCCTGAACTGCTTCATCCTATAATCTTCTTTAGGAACTTCCTTAGGCTTTTCCAACTCAATAGGCTTTGGCTTCTCCCTCTCAAACAAGCCAACATTCTTCGTCTCATCCTTAATCTTGGCCTCCAAACCCCCAAGCTCCTCCTCAGAAGCAGGCTTTGTCGCCCAGCCCAACTGAACATTATCATTCTCAAACCTCGGAATAATATGAAGCATGGCATGATTATGCTTCTGCCCTGAAGACGGACCACTTTGAACCAAAATGTTTGTTCCCTGAGCGCCAAGACCATCAAAAACTGCAATACCAATCTTATTCGCAGCCTTAAACAAGTCACCAACAACGAAATCAGGAACAGATTCCAGAACAGACGCGTGCGTTTTCGGAAGAACAAGAACATGTCCCACAGCAGCAGGCTCAGGAGACAGCATGGCAAACAATTTGTCATCCTCAAACAAAACATTGATTTTCTTCTGAATCAGCTGGCAAAACATGCAATCAGTCATTTTCCACCCGTCAAAAACTTGGAAATCTCGTCAAGTCCACCTAGTTGTTTAGCTTCGGGTTTAGTATCTGGCTTTGGAACTTGAGCTTCTGGCAGTGCCGACTTCGCCGGCTGGTCTGCGCTCTTTGCTTGCGCAGGCTTTGGAGGCTCTTTAGCAAGCTTCATTTTTGGCTCAATGCCAAACTGTTTTGCGATAGCCGCTCCAAGTTTTTCAAAAATAGCATCAGAATTCTTCTGGTCAATCTTCACAATAGGCAGGTGCAAGCCAACATCATCATTCTGACTTCTCGGAATCACGTGCAGCAAAAAATGAGGAGCACGCTGGCCAGCAGCAATACCATTCGCAATGAAAACAGAAGTTCCATCCACCTTCAACGCACGAATCACAGCATGACTCAGCTGTTTCGCAACCATGCCAAGGTGCGCAATCAAATCATCACTCATCTGAGGCATGATGGCCACGTGCTGTTTAGGAACCAAAAGAATATGACCTGGCGTAGCCGGATTAATATCAAGCACTGCCGCTACTTTGTCATCATCATACACCTTCTTAGCCGGAATCTTGCCAGAAGCAATATGACAAAACACGCACTGCTGCTCTTCATCAGCCATATCCATTGCAAGAAGCTTAGCCTATAAAAACATTACACCAAAAACTATTTAAATGTAATAGGGCATTAAAGGTAGAAAAGCAGGTGAATCATGAGCTTATTTAGCAACAGAAGAGGAATTACTCCACTCGTAGCAACAATCCTTCTCGTAGCATTCTCAGTAGGCCTAGGCGCACTAGTAATGAGCTGGGGCGAAGAATACATAGAAGAAAAAGCAGAATTCGTCCAAGGAACAGCAGAAGTCAAATCAGGATGCGATGCGGCAAAAATCGACATAATCAAAATCGGCGGACAAGCCCAAATCTGTTTTGCGCCAGACGGCATCCAATTCTGGATAGACAACGGACCAGACATCGACCTGTATAATATTCACGCGCGCATAGCAGGACAAAACAGCATCCAAGTAAAAGAAGAAACGCTCACAGAACCATTGCTAAAAGCAAACGCAGTCAAATCAACCATCCCATACGACCGCTCAATCGGACCAATACTACAAGTCAAACTAACGCCAAAAATATGGACTGGAAAAGACGTGGCAATCTGCTCGCAAAGCGCAATCACTGTTGAACGAATACCGGCGTGCTAAAACCATCAAACACCCAGTTATGCAAGCGCTGAGCTGTTTTCTTACCAGCAATCTGTTCAAGAAGCCAACTGCCAAGATCAGGCGCAGCAGTCTTCGACTGAACAAACAGCTCCATAGAATTCTTTTGCTCATTGCAGAAATTATCAGCACAAAAATCACCCTCAACACGCTTATTAAGCAAAGAAACAGCATTATTTTTGCTTTCAATAAGCTCAAAAGGCATACGCAAGCTCACATCAAAATTTGAGACTGCGCTGTCTGAAACAAGATCAAAACGTGTCCCAACCTCATTCTTAATCAAATGATTATCAGTCAAAACAACCTTGGAAGAGTTTCTCACCTGAATACCAGTCTGAAAGCTTATTATTCGGCAACCACTCACGGTAACATTCACAGAATCCTCAATTAAAATACCATTGTTGCCATTCCAAGTTTTAAGAACTGCACTATTACAATCAACAAAAATATTAGTGCCAGAAACAATAATGCCTTTGCTGAAATAGTAAATATCAGAACAAAACTCGAGAGAACTATCTATGACCATGCCATTCTCAGGCACAACACATGCAAGCACGCCATGCGCAAGCAGCACCGCCAAAACCCAGTATTTCATCTCTTTTTATTTCTCACTACCTTAACAATTGCAAATCCAATAATGTAAATCAAAACATAAATCAGTATTTTTGTACTAACTGAAAGTTTTTTATCAATTACTGCATCATTTTTCATTTCTGCAACAGGAATCTCTTTCCTGACCTCTTCCTCAAATTCAGCAATCTTCTCATCAACACTCTTCTCAGGCTCTAGAACAGATATTGCTGGCGGAACTGACACAGCACAGTCCGAATCAGTCTCCGGAGTACACTTCTTACTGCAGTAAAAATCACCTGACTCGCATACGTTCATATCTCTGAATTCATTGCACGCATTAACCTCGCAGAAAGAACGCTCAATCTCCTTATTCCCAAGCATGACGACATTGAATTTGCTGTTAATAGCAGAAACAGCAACCTGATGGCTCTTATCATTATTATCACGCAAAATATTCTCAAAAGAATCCAGCATGCGCACGCCAATCCTGTTCTTCAGAAAACCATTCTTCTCGATTAATGAGTTGGTCACGTTTTTCAAGTATAGTCCTTGTGTGAATGTCAGAATATTGCAATTTTTCAATGTCACATTGTCAACATTTTCAATGCGTACTCCAAATTCGCTCTGACCAACAATACCTCTTAAAACAGCAGTGCCGCAATCAACCGTAATGTCATTAACCGCAATAGTAATGCCACTAAGCAAATCATATGTGCTGGAACAGAACAGGGTGCTTTCTGTTATACTCATGCCATCAGTCGGCTCAATACATTCCGCAGCAGCAACCACTGACAACAACAACGCGATAATCACCCACTTCATAGCTTATCCCACAAAACAATGATGAATGCCGGAATAATGATGAACAAGACAACTCCCAAAGATGCGACAATCCAGTCAAACCCATTCTCGTACAAATAAATTCCCCAGAAACCGTACGGCAGGCATAACAATGGCTCAAGAAAGTCTCTAAACTGCCAACTCTTCACGTGCACCTCTTTATGCATAACACGAAGAAAACCTGCGAATTAAAAAGGT
The DNA here is from genome assembly GCA_964617195.1 of uncultured Methanosarcinales archaeon. GTDB lineage: Archaea > Nanobdellota > Nanobdellia > Woesearchaeales > ARS49 > CABMGU01. The sequence goes on from CAZTVK010000017.1 coordinate 38,421, forward strand.
TTTCTACTCACAACCAAGTAACTAGTAATTCACCTGTGGAAAGAATTAAAAATCACGCAGTTCGGAAGCCTGCCATGGGTGGAAACAACTCGTTTACAGAGGGATATACGTGTATTGAACGCGCCTATGGGAAAAACGGGTTTAACTATCTTCAAAAGGCAGTTCAGATATTCTCACATAACATAAAAAAAGATGAAAAGCCTGAAAATTCTTGGAGAGCATACATGGCACGCGCCCAGGCACTAAACGAACTCGGAATATTCATTTACGCAGCAGCTAACCTTGAAAAAATCGTCAAAATAACAGAAAGCGGCAGCTTCATAGTAAAGGACACGATTGTTTTCAGAAACATCCGCGGATTCACCCTTCTCGGCCTAGGCAGATACGAAGATTCAATGAACGACTTTCTGAAAGCAATCGAATATGAACAACACTCGATAACAGCACATTCGCATCTCGGAACAGTACAGCGGAAGTTTGACGATAAAAAAGCAGCCAGCGAGCATTATCTTCTCGCACTCAGAACTTTCCGCAGCATGACAAATTCAAGATCACCCCATGATTACGCAGCAGCAATACGCGCTGAAAAAGGCCTAGAATTAATCGGGCAAAAAACCAATGAGGCATACACACAAATGGCTCTCAAAAAAGGAATCGCATGCAAACGATGGGTCGATTCATTAACCTGAATCACTCGACAAAACGCACATCATCCACAATACCATCGGCATCTTTGTCCAAACCCTCAACAACACGCGCTGGAATGTCAGAATTTATCGAATTACCTTTTGCCAACTCGCTGAAATACTTGATAAATGCCAAAGTCACAGCTCTCGTGCCAGCATAACGCTTTCCAGCAACAACCAAAACCCATTTTTTCGGATTGAACGGATTTTTTGCCTTAACAATAATACCGCACTCATCAGCATGATAAGTTTTTCCTGAAATAGAACTTTTGATAGCCCAATTAGCGTCCTTGTCAAACTTTATTTTCAAACTGTCATTAACTTTCTGCGTAATAACATTAACAACCGGACCTCCAATCAAAATAAGATTCTTCTGCAAGTCCTCAGAACGCACTTCTGTGTCCAAACGAACACTCAACTCCTCCAAACGAGTGAGAAAAGTGCCTAGAAACAACGCGAGATCAATTCCATAGTAGCCATCCCTAGACCTCGTCATCTCAGGACCATGAGGATCAGGACTGCCAACAATAACAACACCATTAAATTCATTGTTTTCAATAATCGGCGAAAGAAATTCGTCAGGCCGTGATCTGATTCCAGGAACTTTATGCGCTTCAGCAAACTCTTTGAGAGAAAAAACAAACGCTGGAGCAGTTGGAGCGTAAACATTGGCCATCGTGCCGTGAACGTCCTGCCTCTTGATAACCTCCACTAAATTAGCCTTCTCTAATTTACGGATATGATAATAGATTTTCTGCTCGTGCACCTTCAAACGCTTAGCAAGTTCTCTAGGGTAAGTAGGAGCAGAAGCGAGTTCTCTCAATATACGCTGGGCTAATGCAGAGCCAGCTGCCTTCAACTGCCTGTCAGAAATAGGCTTTGCCGGCAGACTTACAACACCCTGTTTTTTATCATCGATTACTATCATTATGAATATTTTTATAATACTATTATTAATTCTTTAATAAGACTTATATATAAGTTTTTCGTTTACCTTCTAATGGAAGACATATACGACGACAGCGAACTATATCAGGAGAACATAGCGGGTTGACACTATGTGCGGAATTCTAGGCTATACCGGACCACGCAATGGAACCCCAATAGTACACGAAGGGCTGAAAGCACTCTCCTACCGCGGATACGACAGTTGGGGAATGGCAGTGCACACTGCAAACGAAATCATAATTCAGAAAGGAGTCGGAGACATAACAAAAACTTCAGCAATGCAAATAACTTCAAATAAAGTGGTCGGACACACAAGATGGGCAACTCACGGAGGAGTAACGGAAGCAAACGCTCACCCGCACGCCAACAAAGACAAGACAGTGGCAGTAGTCCACAACGGAATCATAGAAAATTACGTTGAACTAAAAAAAGAACTTGAGAAACATGGCTATGTCTTTGCCAGCCAAACAGACACAGAAGTAATACCCCAATTAATCGACTACTCGCTAAAGCAAGGCAAAACTTTCCCGCAAGCCTTCCAGGACACGATCAGCAGATTGGAAGGAAGTTACGCAATCATAGCAACACACGCAAAAGAAGAAGGAATACTATTCGCACGGCAAGGAAGCCCAATGGTAATCGGACTTGGACAAAATGAATATTTCGTAAGCTCAGACATTCCAAGCTTCCTGCCCCACACCAAAACAATAATGCACCTGGAGGACGGAGACTATGGCTCAATTACGAATAAACTTGAAGTATACAACAAAGGAAAACAAGTCAACAGACAACCAAGCACAGCACACTGGGACATTGAAATCGCTAAAAAAGGAAACTATGCGCACTTTATGATCAAAGAAATCAACGAACAACCACTGACAATACGAAAAGCACTCAACCAGCCAGCAGAACTAATCAAACAAACAGCATTACTACTTCAAAACGCCTCAACCGTGTTTCTGGTAGGCTGTGGCACGAGCTATAACACTTGTGCCACAGCGTCCTACCAGTTCACAAAAACAGGAAAACAAGTAATTCCCGTATTAGCATCAGAATTCTCACAACAACTGCCTTTCCTCAACAAAAAAACAGCAATCATCGCCGTCTCCCAGAGCGGAGAAACAGCAGACGTCATAGATGCAGTCAAAGCAGCCAAACAAAAAGAAGCAATCGTCATCGCGATTGTAAATGTTCCAAGCTCAACACTCGCGCGAATTTCAGATGTGATAATTCCAATGAATAGCGGACCAGAATTATGTGTGTTGGCTACCAAAACCTGCACGTCAACATTAGCCATACTATACCTGATTGCTTACACACTCGCCGGAAAAGATCCTGGAATACTCGCAGAAGCAGCCGACACGTCATTGCACGTGCTCAAACAAAGCCAGCAAACAATGCCAGAACTGGCCAAACAAATAGCGAACACGCAAAGCATGTTCACAATAGGAAGAGGAGCACTATCACAAACAGCACGCGAAGCAGCCCTGAAAATAAAAGAAGTCAGCTACATCCACGCAGAAGGAATGCCAGCAGGAGAACTAAAACACGGCAGCATAGCACTTATTGAAGAAAGAATGCCGGTAATCGTGTTTGCGGATAACGAAACGCGAGCGCTCACAACTTCCAACGCTATGGAAGTCAAAGCAAGAGGAGCATTTGTCATAGGAGTAGACAGCAAGCCAAGCCCAGCATACGACTTTCACATACAAATACCAGATTTAGATGAAGCAACACCACTGCTTGCTCTATTGCCAATACAATTACTATCATACTATCTCGCGCTGGAAAGAAAATGCGATCCAGACAAGCCAAGAAACCTAGCAAAGTCGGTAACAGTTAGATGAGAATAGAAAAGCTTAATTAAAACAGCTTCTAAACATACAAAGGGTGGAAAAATGTTTGCAGATGCATTTAAACTAGCCAGTTGCTTTACACGACCAGTTATAATTTCCACAAGATTCTTCGATAAAACCGTTGAATGCGGATGCGGCGCTTTTATCGTCATAAATGAAGAAGGATGGATAATAACAGCAGCACACATTTTCGAATCATTACTAGCATATCACCAGCACGCCAAAGAAATTTCTGATCAGAAAAAAATCAATCCTAAATGGGTAACAAATCATTCATTCTGGTGGGGAAATGACGGCGTTCAAATAAAAGACATAAAGCTATTTCAAGAAGGAGATTTAGCAATAGGACGACTTGAACCATTTGACCCAAAAACAATCAAGGCCTATCCTGTTTTTAAAAATCCTGCCCGTCTCGATATAGGCACAAGCCTCTGCAAGCTAGGATTTCCATTCCACGAGATTAAAGCCTCTTTCAATAATGCCAAGAACACATTTGAACTAGCACCCGGCTCTGTTCCACTTCCTTTCTTTCCACTCGAAGGAATTTACACAAGAGATGTAGTAACGGGCAAATCAAATGATGGAAAGCAAGAGATAAGATTTCTAGAAACTTCATCACCAGGTCTAAGAGGTCAGAGCGGCGGTCCAATCTTTGATAAGAACGGCACAATCTGGGCCATGCAGAGTCGCACCAGCCATTTCCCACTAGGATTCAGCCCAAAAATCAACAAGAACGGAACAGAAATAGAAGAAAACCAATTCTTAAATGTCGGAATGGGCGTTCATATTAAATTAATATTAGAATTCTTAAGAGAAAATGGTGTCAAGTTCAGCATATCAGACTACTGAAAAACTCTTACCTTTTCCAACAACATTTAATCCACTCTTTCGGATACCTATTTAAATACCCGCTCTGCTGTTGATTATTTATGCAAATAACACTCAATCTCAAGAAGAAACTGGAACAATCTGCTAATGAATACTTTGAAGGAGCCAAAAAAGCGCGCAAAAAAGCAGAAACAGCAAGAAAAATAGTCGCGAAATTCAAAAGAGACTTAGACACATTGGAGAAAAAACAGCTGGTAGAAGAGAAAAAAGTAGAAGTTAAAAGAACCGCGCCAAAAGAATGGTATGAAAAATTCAGATGGTTCACAAGCTCAGAAGGATTCTTGTGCATAGGCGGAAGAGACGCGACCTCAAACGAAGTAGTCGTCAAGAAACACACAGATAAAGATGACATCCTGATGCACACAGAAGCGCCGGCAAGCCCATTCTTTGTAGTAAAAACTGAAGGAAAGAAGCCGAGCGATATCACAATGCAAGAAGTTGCGGACGCGACAGCCAGCTTTTCGCGCGCATGGAAACTAGGAGTCAGCGCAACAGAAGTATTCTCAGTAAAACCAGAACAAGTAAGCAAACAAGCACCATCAGGAGAATACATGCCAAAAGGAGCATTCATGATACGCGGCAAAAGAACATTCTACCAAGGCAAAATGGGAGTCGCAGTAGGAAAACTAACAGACGGGCGAGTGATGTGCGGAGCAGAATCAGCAGTCAAAGCGCACTGCAAAGAATATCTCCTGGTAAACCAAGGAAACGACAAGCCAAGCGACTGCGCCAAAAAAATAGCCAGAAAACTAACAGTAGACATTGATGAGGTGCTGCGCGTACTGCCAGCAGGAACATGCCAAACAAAATAAACCACCACGCAATAAGCGCCAGCATAAGAATCGGCAAAGCAGGAATAACAGACAATTTGGTAAAGCAAGTAATAATGCAGCTAAAAAAGAAAAAAGTCATAAAAGTCAGGTTTTTGCCCAGCGCGATTACAGATGACAAGAAAAAACTGGTCAAAGAACTCGCAGAACGAGCGCGCGCTAAGATAATACACGCGGTGGGCTTCATTGCAGTTCTAGAAAGACTTAAATAAGCATTTTTCATAATAGCCATACAATGACAAAAGAGAGTGAACGCTTCGTAGCATTTGGATTTCTAAAAGGTGATGCTCCTAGAGACAAAGATGGAAATGCTATTGTAACAGTAGGCGGCAGAAGAATAGTCATAGGAAAAAAAGATGATAAGCCAGAAGACAAGCTCAAATTTATCAGTGACACGAGAAAAGAACTCGGAGCAAAAAACAAAGACCTAGTGAAAGAATTCGATGGCGCACTCCAAAGCATCTCAGAACATGAATGGGTGGAAGTAGCCAAAGACCAACTAGTCATGACGGATTTTCCTAAAAGCATAAGCAGATATTACATGGGAATAGAGACCATCCATCAAAGCATAGAACCTTACTATTTCTGGTGCGTAAACTTCCTAGGAGACATCGGTTTTCCAGTCATCGACAAAATATCAGACATCTTCCAAGCAGCAGAACACAGCAGCTTCTACGGAGCAGCAGGACAAAGACTAGGACTTGCACAAGACAAAGTCTCACAATATCTCGCCACCATAGGAAAAATGATCAAAGACCTATTCCAACTAGTCAGAGAACTAAGATGGATAGACGAAAGACTGGAAGTCTATCGAGGAGCAATCGGAATTGACAAAGAAGGTAAACCACTCAAAAACGAATCAGGCAAAGAGACGGGCCCGCAAATGGGAGCTGAAAACGCACTCAAAGGAATGTGGGTGGACCTTGTCGACGGCGTTGTTCAAGGACAAAGAACAGGAAGCAACCTGTTCGTCATGGCACAACAACTGCAGTTCACAGCACTGCCAGACTTATTCTTCAGAATCCACCCGCAAGAAGTCAAAGAAGTAGACAAACTAGTTGACGAGCAAGCAGCAGAGTTCAACATGCCCCTGCGCAACCTCCTAAGAAGAAAACTGGTGCAGTATGTTGCTTGGAAAAATGAAACATACAAAGAAATGCTAGCACGAAGAATGTTCACACTTGATTATCTAAGACAGCACTACCACGTCATCAAACTGTACATTCACTGGGTCAAACCATATATTAAGCACATAGAACGGCTCTCAGGACAAGAAGACCTGCTGAAAAACCCAAGACTTATCGCGGCATTCGAAAGCAGCCTAATAGAAATAGAACTCCTGGCAAGACACAGACCACCAGGCAGCAAACAAAACTATGCGTGCGTTCTGTTGACATTCGAATACCACACCAAGCCAAGCATGCAATACCAAGGAGATGCAGGCTACCACCGCGGACCCATCCACGTGGGAAGCACAAGAATAACCTGGAGAAGCTACGCATGGGACGACAAAAAAATCAAGAATTATATCGCAATGCGCAGCAGAGAAGACTTGGAAATCCTCGCATCAGTAGACAATTCACTAAAATCAGCCATGGAAACCCTTGGAACAGACTTTTTCAAATACATAGAAGAAGCAGAAAAAATAAAAGAAGAAAAAACTCCAGAAAAAGAAAAAGTTGAACTAAAAGGAATAATGGAACCATTCACCTCGCTTGGCAAAGGAATGATGGAAGTCTTCGGCGCATTTGTGCCAGAACTTCCAAAGAAAAAAGGACAAGCAGAAAAAGAAGAACCAGACATCAGCGCAGCACGCAGAATGTGCTGGATACACTACAACATCTTCAAAAAAGCACACGGCTTACTTGCGTGGTAGAATTTATATAGACATATTCTCTCGACGATACCATGGGCATAGACTTCAACATATTCAAAGACCTGCCTCCGGAAAGAAGAGCAAGAGAATTACAGAAACTAATAGACAACCTCAAGAAAGAGATAGGAGAACGCCAAGACGACATCAAAAAAGCAGAACACTTTCTAGCACTAGCAGACGAAGAAGCAAGATTGCTTGAACAGGTAGCAATTCCTGAAGCAAAAACCGCGTCACGGAAAAAGCCAGAAAAAATAGACGCGCTGGAAGAACAATTAGAAGAAAGAAAGCTGACACGAGAAGAGCGAACAGAACTTGAGAAACTTTTGGCAACCGCGCCGCCGCGTTCACCGGAATTACTCCATCGCGTGGCGCATATGAAAGCTGCCGATTTATATAACGAAGGAAAAATTATTTATCAACAGCAAAAAGAAACCGGCGTTGAAACGGCGCAGCAAAGAGAAGCGATATACGCTATTCGCAAAGGACTTGAAATCAAAAAAGAAGAAGGCTACAATCAAAACCAAAATGTGATGACTGCAGCAGAAAAAATGGCGGAAACCGTATACAAGGGCGGCGCAGGAACATACAAAAGAACGCCAGGATGATTCTTTGTGACCATAATACATGTCGGAAATTTTCTAAATTTCCGAGCATGCTCAAAAACGTTGTGACGTTTTTGACATAAACCTTTAAATACTCCAGTAGCCAGAAATGTATACTGTATGGTTGAGTTCAGAACAGCATATTACGGGCCAATGGACAGGGAATACCACCAGTCCATAACAGAAGCCCCGCAGCCAATCGCAGCGGAAGAGTCTATTTTCCCTATTTCTCAGCTTGGAGAAACTGTTCCAGAACACGACCCATCTGGCAGGTTCAAAAACATCATCCAGACAACACAAGCAGCAATCAGAGGAGGAGCCGGAACATTACAACTCGTCATGATGACACCACCGGAAAGCGCCATCGGCGGAAGACCAAAAGCATACGGCAAAGAAGTCAGAGAAACACTCAAAGAAGTCGCATTGGCAAGCGGCGTTAACATCGCAGGAATAGAAATGCCAACCTCGCTCAACAACCTATCAGGATTCGACTACCAACAATTAGTATTCTCAGACGAAAAAAGAAAAATGCACCTAGATGAAGTTAAGGACGCCATAAAGTTTGCGGCAGACGTCGGCAGAGGAGGCGGAGTAGACCTTGTCTCCTGGGAATTTCCAAGAAGCGTCAATGAAGCCACATGGCAGCCAAAAGATGAAGCAAAACAAAAATTCATGCAGGAAGGAGAACAAAAAATAGGATGGCTAGTAGACCAAAGAACAGGAAGAACAATACAGTTCAGAAAAGACGAAAAACAACACGTACCATGGAACAAAGACTTCACGCAAAGAAAACCCAGTCAAGAAGAACTTGAAAAAAACGTACTTCCACTTGAGGCATTCGAATGGAAAGACTTCAAAGAATGGGCAAACTACGCAGACGGCAAACTCCGCAAAGGAGTAGACCCATTCACAAGCGAACAACTAAACGACAAAGAAAAAAATGATGTTAAGCAGAGAGTGGATGAAGGAAAGCCGGCAATCACGCCAGAAGAAGTCTACATACGAGTCCAACTGCAAGGACAAATCAACTCTCTAATGGGTTGGAAAACAACATACTCAGGACACGCTAGTGAAGCATTGGATCACAAAAAAAGACTGCAGCAAGGTCTCGAAGAGGGATACAGAGTGCTTCCGAATGGGCAAAGAGGAGAAAGGCTCGACACTCCAGAAAAACGCCAAGAAGTAGAAGAAGACATAAAGAAGATTGACGCGAGATACCAAGACTACGTGAACACTGCACACGGCCAACAACAACAAGTAGAAGAACTGAAAGAGCGAGTCAGAAACCTAAAGCCAATGGAAGACTACGCGCTAGGCAGAAGCACGAGAACATACGCAGAAGCAGGAATAGCCGCCATGCAAGAATACGAAATCGGAAGAGAAAGAGGCACAGTTACCAAGCCATTGTATGTAGGACCAGAAATCGGCTGGCCTGGCTATTACGGCAGCCACCCGGAAGAATTCATAACCCTTATCAAAAAATCACGCGACGAAATGATCAAACTTCTCACAAACCCCATGATAGACGTTCCAGACCCAGTAGCAGGAAAAAAATGGGTGCAAAATCCCTACCGTGACCCGAATGTCACTCCACAAAAAGCCCAAGAACTCGCAGACAAACACATCAAAGGACTATTCGACACCAGCCACATGGGAATGTGGCTCGCACACTTCAAGCCTCTCACAGATGAGAAAACAGGAAGAATAACAGAAACAGAAGAACAACGCATAGAACGCTTCAAAAAAGATTTCTACCTGCCAGCAGTCAAAAAAATAGCAGAAGCAGGAGTAGTAGGAGGAATCCAACTGGTAGACAGCCAATCAGCAGCACACGGACACCTCCCACCAGGAGAAGGTATCTTCCCAGTAATGGAGACAGCCAAAATCTTCAAAGAAAAAGGATTCTCAGGTTTCGTAGTATCAGAAGGACACGAAGAAGAGAAGTTCGGTGAAGGCAGAATCAGAATGAAAACCTGGCAACACGCCGGAGCAGCAGTAGGATCAGGATACTTCTCAGGACCACCATTACGCTGGGGACAAGTCCAACAAAACTATTTCGGAAAAACCTATTCACCAATGTTCATGTTCGGAGGCTACGCGCCAAGCAACGAGTTCAAACTCTGGAGCGAAGTACCACTAGAGTAACCACTTTTTCATCCACCACTTATCATCAGCAGGACCCTTCTTACCATACAACTCAAAAATATCGACAACAACCGGAATATCATTCTCATCATAAACTAAAGGCTTTATCTGCTGATTAATACTAGGTGCTTCTCCAATCTTCACATCCTCAGGCTGATGATAATCGCCCTGAGGAGAACCAGATTCAGCAACATAATCCTGCGCAAAAGCCTGCTGAAGCTCATCTGTATGAGCCTCAACAAGAAGTTCCAAGCTTTCTTGGACTACCTTAACTTCCTGCGTTTCAGCATCGGGAGGAGGTTCCTCCAGATTCTTCTCTACCCCTTCTGAAATAAACTCAACCACTTTTTTTAACTCAGTTGTAAATCAATTTCCCGTCATACATGGATTGCCAGACGGCAACAGACAAAAGCTTCACACTATCCTTCTTTTCTCGCGCATTAAAATCAACATGCGGTTCAATAAAAGCATTCTTGGATTCATCGCTTTGGCGAGTCTTTGAAGCAATTTCGTGCACGTCCTGCAACAATTCATGATGATGCTCACTGTAAATGGCTGTCATGGAAGCACCGATGGTATTGTCCTCGCCATCGCCCATAATCAGCTCATAGTAATTCTTACCAGTATCATACGACGCACTGCCGTATCCTGTATCAATTGTATAAGAGGTACTTTCGTATGACTCAGGATCGTGCTGCTGTTCAATGACAGGCGAGATAGTTTCAAACTCTTCAGCATTTCCAACAGGAGTATCCAACAAAGACTCAATCGCCATTTTGATTTCGTCCTCAGTCCGGATAATCGCCTCTAATGTTTTTTCCCCACATAGAATCATTTCACACATCACATTACGCAACTGCTTATTAAAATTTTCGTATATCAAGACCACAAGATGTGGGAACAAAAAACAGCCATTCGACGAGAGCGCAATTTAGTTCAGCCACGGCTAGTGTTTTCATTGACAAGGAGTTGCGAATATTTAAAATCGTCAGAAAAGAATGACGGAATATGCAGTTTAAAGTCCACAGAAAAGAGCATCCAAACGTGCCTAAATATCAAAGCACGGATTACGACTTCGCTAAACGGTTTGCCGAAGAAATGCACAAAGAACTCGCAGACTTCGTAAAAGCAGTAATTCTCTTCGGAAGCACAGCGCGAGAAGAAAAACCACTCTACGGAGAAAGAGACATAGACATTCTTGTAATAATAAACGACCTTACGCTCATAATGAGCAATGAAGTAATACAAGCATACCGCGTGATTACGGAGAACGTAGCATCAAAAACCAGCAAAAGACTCCACATAACCACCCTGAAAATGACCAGCTTCTGGGACTACACAAGAAACGGAGACCCCATAGCGATAAATATGCTGCGCGACGGAGTGCCTTTATACGACGCAGGATTCTTCGAACCAGTACAACAACTACTTTTCCAAGGAAGAATAAGGCCGACAAAAGAAAGCATCTGGACATACTTCGCCAGAGCACCAGCAACCATACACAACGCAGACTGGCACATCCTTCAAGCAACACTTGATTTATATTGGGCAGTTGTAGACTCAGCACACGCTGCTTTGATGAAAGTCGGAGAAGTACCACCAACACCAGGACATATCGCTGAATTAATAGAAAAAAAACTGGTCAAACCAGGATACGTATCCAGCAAGTACTCCAGCATGATGGACATGTTCTACAAACTGCAAAAAAAGATAATACACCGAGAAATACAGCTTGTTTTAGGCAAAGAATTCGACAATTACAAAACACAAGCAGAAGATTTCGTCAAAGTCATGCAGAAAGTCGTAGAACAAAAGTAATTATATATTTTATATAAAATCAGAAAGGTTTAAATACTCTCCCACCATTAACTACTATTATTCTGTGGTTGAGGCTTTATGGAAACAAAAATGTTAAAGATGGTGCAGGACCCTTGCTTTGGCAAGAAATACGAAACACATGAACAGTGTCCAAGCTGCTGGATCAAAAAATCCTGCCTGATTACTTTCAGAAACAGAAAGTAAATCAAGATATAATTACACGAAGAGTGGACGTGTAAGTACCCGAGATTGTGCCCACAGGAACTTCTAAGCGAATCTTTGCCTCATACTTCTCACCAGCATCAACAGTAAACTCAGAATCATCAATCTCAACAGCACTCTTAGGAATGGTGTGATTCTTGTAATGAAAGTCATTAAACACTAGCTTGATGTCAACCGAGTCAGCGCCATTATTCCTGATTGTTAACGTAGCCTCTGGATTAAGGTCCAGGAAAGGCGAAATCTCAATAGAGGGCAAAGAAATCGTGACATTAGCGGTCAAAGGAACAGGAATGCCCGGCTGGAAATCAGCCGCAGCCTCAACAAAATCCTCGCTGTTATCATCAGTATCCTGAGTTCTCAGCAAAGCCCTTCCAGAAGACACAGGCGCAGCAGGCGAGCCTTCGTACATGTTATTCTCGATATTCGCCTCATCACCCCAGCCAACAGCATCAACAACGCTGCCACCAGAGATTAGCGCTATGCCACTATCAGAATTGCCCACAGTGATTTTCTCCTCATAATCAGCAGACTTCCAACTTGAATCATCCTTTAAATCATCCCAGCCTTCATCGGCAATAAGAAATACAGCACCAGGCTGCAAGACAGTATTATCAGGAATTGTAGCATCAGCATCAGAACTTTCAGTTGACAAAATCCATCCGGAAATGTCAACAGCAGAACTGCCAGAATTTTTGAGTTCTACAGCCTCCCCGCCGCTTTCAGTCCCAACAGGGTCATACAAGACCTGATTGATAACAACGCCCGCCTGAACAAGCTGTGCGAGCAACAGCATGGTTATGAGATACTTCATGTTTATCACCAAATCTTTCACAAGAAGAACTCCTTAAAGGATGCTGCGCTGGAAAACCCGTAAAGCTTACGGACTGAGCCGTAAAGTTAACGAAATTTTAAGAAAACCTCGGAAATCCTTCGGATTTCCGATGGCGCTCGGAAATGCTTTGCATTTCCGACGATCCGGAAAAAATTAAGAAAATAGAAGAAAAATATTAAAAAAAAATTAATCGACGCGCTTCTTGCGAGCCATCACGACTACCAAAGCAACAATCGCTGCGGCAATCAAAATGCTCAACACGACAAGCACTGCAACATAAGCCTTGCTGTCCGAGAAGCTTGACTGCTTCTTAGGAGCAGCCTGCGCTTGGCCCTGAGGAATAACAGGAGCAGTCTGCGCTACAACAGCGGTTGTCTGCTTCTTATCACTCATAACAGGCTGTACAGGCTCGTCTGCATCTTCTGAACAATCATTGATGTTCAACTCAACACTGCCAGAATTGCTTGGAGCAACACTGTCAAAGTAAGTTTTAACATCAACGCGCACAATGCCTTCCTTTGCGCCCTTTGGAACAGGAATGTCAAACGCAACAGAGGTGCTGTCATCCTTGTCAAGCTCGATGTTCTCAATCTTCTGAGAGAACTGCAAGTCTGCAATGGTTGCTTCAACAACAACATCATCCTCGTCACGCTTACCCTGGTTCAATATGTTAACAGTAAGTTTTGAACGAGTCGCATCGCAGTTTGAAACAGCCGCTGGAGAAGCTTCCATGCGCCTGATTTGAAGGTCGTGGCTCAAACGCTCTATTTCCAAGCGAACGTCCATTGCTTCACCGTGCAAAGCGCCGTTTTCGTCCTTACCTGTGACTTTGATGTCAATGGTTACAGTTCCGTCATCTGCTTCGTCGTCAATTTCGACGTCAACAGTGATAGCATCTTCATCATTCGCATCTAAGTCTTCAAGGTCGTCATCTTCGTTAATGTCAATGTCGCCATCGCTTGAATCGACAGTTGTGTCGATGTTGTCAAATGCGATGTCGCCAATCTTCTGATTGTTGTTGTCATTGTCGTCAAATTCGTTTTCGACTTCGATTTCAAGAGTACAGTCATCGCCTGGCTTCAAGTTCTTGACACGGTCGCCATCGTCTAAACTCTGGCTCTTCGTGTCGCACTCGATGCGGGCTTTCTTTATCTTGAGCTGGTTAACAGCTTGCATAGTAACATCAGAACTGGCTGAATCAGTAGAACTGCCAACAGTACCTGTTACAGTTACTGTTCCAATCTTAACTTCCTTTTCTTCCAAAGAAGCAGGATCAACACCTGGGTGGTCGAGTGGAACTGTACCATTCAAAGTGTACTGTGCGCTTGTACTTGCGCCAATGCTTGATGGACCTAAAACTGACAATACGTATTTCGTATTTTCAGCTCCGCCACCAAATGAGAATGTGACGCCAGTCATTGCGACTGTGTTATTGTTAGTAACCGTGAACGTTGTTGCAACGTTTTTAACACGATCCTGGTTTTCACTGCCGAGTTTCGGACTTCCGACCGAAATTGCACTTGCGCCTATCGCGAAGAGCGCAATCAAAATAACGAATATTGCTAGTTTTTTCATAGTAACTCCACCCCGTATGTGTTGCTATAAGACGATAGAAGAACGGCTCCTATTTAAACATTTCGGTTTTGTTAGCATTACAGAGTAGTAATTATTTCTTTTTCCGCTTCTGAATCTTCTCAGCTTCCTTAATTATATAGTCGACATCTTCTGTCGCACACTTCAATTCGTCAACTTCCCTTGTAGCCTCTTTCACATCGCTCTTTTCCAGCTTGTGCACTTTGATATCGTAATTGACCTCTTCTCTTGCTGATTTCGCACCAGCCTTTGACTTTTTAGCAGACGAGATTGAATGCTTAGCATCCCTCTGCTCTGCACGAGATTCCTTGTCAAGTTCTTTTCTTGATTTTGCTGAAGACTTCTCTATATCCCCTGCTTCCTTGCTTTGCTCTCCTGCTTCTTCCTTGATCTCGTTCATTAAAGTTCTAATAGGCTTGCCATTCTCCTGCGCGCTCGCCACTATCTCTCTAGCGCGCTTCAAAGCCTCATCCATACTTGCAGCAAGATGCAATTCCTTCAAAGACTTCGCAATCGCATGAACACGCTCTTTTGTCTTTTCATCCATGTATTATATAGTGCAACAGGAATAGTATATTAAGATTATGTTAGCAAAGTAAATAAAGAGACACCAAATCCCGACGAAACATGACGACAATCTCACTAATCGGCTCACATGGAACTGGAAAATCAACAGTATTTGAAGAACTAAAAAGAAAAAGACCTGATTACAAATATTTCTCGTCATCAGTACGCTATATAATGCCAATACTGGGATACAAAAATGCAAGGGAGCTCACAAAAGAAATAGGCGCCGGCCAGTTCGAACTAATGAACTTGAATTCCTGGGCAGTTATCGACCCAAAACAGAACACATTGTTGAGACCAGAAGATATTGTTATCACAGACCGTTCAGCAGTTGACGGTTATGCTTACTTCTTGACCTTGAGAGATAGACCAGCAGATTATGAATTAGGAAACCTAATTAAAAAAATCGCAAAACACTATGCATCACTTATCACTGGCTTTATCCATTTCCCAACAGGCGTATTTCCACTAAAAGGCGATGAAACAAGGCCAGCAGATGAAAGACTTCAAAAAAAAGTGGACGAGAACATTCCAAGAGCTTTATACGGGCTCGGAATCCCTGAAAAGAAAGTATGCCACCTAAGAACAACAAGTGTTGATGATCGCGTAGAAGAAGTTCTAGAGTTCGTGTCAAGATGCAACAGAAAATAATCGACAAAATATTCAACATTCTCCGAATCGTGCACACATCCCACTGGAAAGCGCCTAACTTTGAAGAAGTGGAGAAGGAAATTGCCAGAACTGGCGCGTATATATTTAGAGCAGGCAGTGATCCATGGGTCGCGGAAGTCAAGATAACCGCAAATGCTGTTTCTTATGAGATAAATGCTGACTTGCCTGAACGAATGAAGAAAAAAGCAGAAGAAATGAAAAAGAAATTTGAAGAACTCAACGCGTCGTCGTAAAATTGTCTCCGTCTAAATGAAACGGACGCTTGTCATCATGATCAAGATGACTGAACAACACTTTGCCGATGAACAGGATGTGATCGCCAACCTCTTTCTCTTCTATTATTTTGCACTAAGGCGTCGGTTATGGATTAGTAGTTGATGTTGTTGACGCCATAACAGTTGATGTTGTTGTAGGAGTTGCTGTTGATGTGGTTGTTGCCATGACAGTTGATGTTGTTGTAGGAGTTGCTGTTGATGTGGTTGTCGCCATAACAGTTGATGTTGTTGTCGTAGTTGTGGTTGTTGTAGTTTCCGTGCAACAGCTATTGTCAAGAAATGGAGGTTCTTTATATTTGCATGCCTCCGGTGCAGGAATAATGTCTCCAGTATGAATATTATGGCCTCCAAACGTCTTAGGAGGATTAGGGCCTACAATTTTTTCTGCTATAATAACTTGCATGAGAGCATAACCCCCCAAAGGAGCTCCAGTGTTCGGGTCTGTAGCAGGATATTTATGGCAGATAAGTGTACGTCTTGATTTACAACAGTTATCTGAGCACCACACCGCAGTATCACCACCACAATCAGCGTCATTAAAGCAACCTATGCTTCCTGGACAACGATCATTACTCATACAACAGTAAGGAGCAAAGTTTGCTTTGCACAAGTTTTTGCCTATTTCTGTTTGGTCAGGACCACAAGCATCTTCCTTACAGGTGCCATGATTCGCATGGCATTGAACAAAATATGCCTCGGGTTCCGAAACTCTTCCAGTAGGCCCTGAAGGTAACTCTGAAAACATTGAAACTATCCCAACAGCCGCAACCACCAGGATTGCTATAAGAACAATTGCAGATGAACCTTTGCGAACCATGAAAGCACCCCTTTGAACAAACTTTTAGTATGACATTAATTGTGAGTATTTAAACATTTCTAGCGCGTCGTCGTAAAATTGTCTCCATCTAAATGAAACGGACGCTTGTCATCATGGTCTAAATGGCTGAACAACACTTTGCCGATGAACAAGATATGGTCGCCAACCTCTTTTTCCTCTATAACTTCGCACTCCAGCCAGCCTAACGCTTCCTTCAACCTGAAACTGTCAACAAGCTTGTCGCATCCTGCCTCGTGCACGCCAAGCGCCTCACACTTCTCCAAGAATTCACCAGAATTGCGCATTGCAGATTTTACTACGTCAACCATTGAGTATGGAATAAAGTTAACAACAAAACAGCCGCTGTTACGGATAATAGAAACTGCCATCAAGTTTTTCTCAAGAAAAATTGAATATAAGGGAGGGTGAGAAGACGATGGGCTGTGCCAATTGCAAGGCACAATATCATCCTTCTCTTCAGTCTTGCCAGCAACTTCGTACTGACCACGGCAGGTAATAAGAACAGTTTGACGAGGATTGAAAATCAGCATAATAACGCCTTCACCCGTTTATCATTCAAACTCTTGACGATCAAGTCGGCCTTTTTCAGTTTTGAAGCAGGAAAACTGTTCAAAACAGCAATGCACTTCATACCAGCACGCTTCGCAGCCTCAACACCATAAATACTGTCTTCAATAACAACACACTCACTCGGCTTCACTTTCAGCTTCCTCGCAAGCTTCAAATATATCTCAGGATGAGGCTTATGAAAACGAACGTCCTCACGCCCCAAAATAATATTGAAATACTTTTTTATTCCAAGCCTCTTCAGCACGATATCAAGCTCCTCATGACTTGAAGAAGTGCCAACTCCAACCCTGTATTTTTTCGAAACGCGTTTAACCAAAGCAATCGCGTCAGGAAAAGAAGGAATACGCAAATTCTTGAGATAATAAACAACAAGCTTACGCTTCTCCCAATACCACTTCTTCACATCGCACTTAACGCCTTTTTTCTTGCACAAATCACGAATGATATCCTCATCAAGCTTGCCAAAAATATCACTGGTATCATTTTTAGTTAAGATAATCCCTTTTTTACTGAAAAATTCCTTAAACGCGCGAATATGATGAGGCTCAGAATCAGACAACACACCATCCATATCAAACAACACTGCCTTAATCATCTGCGTCTGCGACGGTCTTCAATATTATAACCAACAATCCCGACAACAAGCATGAATATGAAAATAGCAGTAGTAATCGCGTAAATGCTCACGCCCAAGAAACGCAAAACAGGAATCAAGTAAGCAGTACTAATCGCAGCAGAAACCACCTCGATAAAAATAACGGCAGTCAAAGCATGAGACGCGATGTTGAGCATCTGCTTCCACTGCAATCTAAACTTGGACAATTCAGTGACGATGAAAAGCACAGTGCCGGCAACAATAATCAGGAAGAAATACTTAAGCCAAGTCCTGATGTAAAGAAGCAAAGCAATACCGGGCAGCATCAACAACAAAATCGCGGCAAAGAAACGACTCACACCAGTACGATTGCCAGAAACATCCTTCAATTGCTCATGCGGAATGCTCTTAATGCCCAAGAAACGGTATTTTATAGTATCTTTGTCAATAACAATGATTTCCTTGGTCAAAGTCAGATTATTGTTCAAATCAACAACAACCCACGGATTATGCCTTGGAATTGTGATCTTATCAGACTGTTTAATATCGCTGGATACAGTGAATATCTCAAACTTTGAAAGCTCACTCTCAACCGTGCCCTTCAACATGAAAACTTTTGGAATAAACAAAATTCCTGCAAGAATGAAAGCAAACAACAATACCTTGCTCATGTAACCAAGGCTCTTTCTGAACGGCTTGTCAGCAAGCTGACGGTATCTTGGCGGGAAAAAAGACCAGATAACCTCTTTTATGAAATCCGGAACCTGCATACCCAGTATGTCATTCAGGCTTATTTAAAGGTTTTGCGACAGAAGAATAGCACGTCGAACGTTTCCTCAATTCGCTTCCTAACTGGAAGAAGCTCATTAATGGCTTTCTCAATCTCTGTGAACTTCAAAGACTTCCTTAAAACAGAAATGACAATATCGCGCCTGGCAACCCTGAGAATCTCATTCAAAGCCAGCTTTGAGTCGTCAAAATTATGAATTGCAGTCAAAGAAAGAACAATGTCAAAAGAATTAGCGGAAAAAGGCAATTTCTCAGCAACGCCCTGCACGACAGGAACATCCGCCTGCTTAAGCAGTTCAGAAGCAGGATCAATGCCTATCTTTTTGCAAGAGAATAATGACAGATATTTTGCAGTTCCGCAGCCAACATCCAACAATAAGTCAGAAGGCATGACTTCTAAATTCCTCAACACCAGCAAAGCCTTATTCCTCTGCTCCTCACCATGCAATTCCTGATAGCCAGGAGCGATCTCATCATAATAACCACCCATTCTCTCGTCTATACTAGTAAGATTTAAAAATTAATCTACGAAAAGGCATTACATGGCACTAAGACAACCAGAATCAACGGACGAATGCATCTATTTCACACGCAGAGCAGTAGGAACAGGATTTGTCATGTGCTGGGTTTTCAAAGAAAAATGCCCAAAATGCGGAAAAGCATTAATGGGCAAGCCAGTTGAGAAAGGCAAAGTCAAAATCCGAGCAAAAGAATACATCTGTCCAAGCTGCAATTACACAGTTGAAAAAGTGGAATACGAAGATACACTGACGGCAAGCATCGCTTACACGTGCTTGCATTGTTCTAATAAAGGCGAAACACAAATACCATTCAAAAGAAAATCTTTTGAGGGCGCCAAAGCGCTAGTATTCCAATGCGACAAGTGCAAAGGAAAAATACCAATCACGAAAAAAATGAAAGAAACAGGCAAGAAAGACGAAAAAGTGCCAGATGAAGATTAGTAATAATCGTTCTTGATGTCAGTCATTGACTTATCATCTTCAAACTGCTCTGCCATAGGGTCTTTCGGTTTCTTGAAATAACCGTAAGACATTACGCCCAAAACAGTCAAAGCCAATAAGTTTGCCATCACAAGGATTCCAGTGAACAAGGCGCTGTCAAAGAATGACGTGCCATTCTGACTGTTGCTGTTTGAAGGAGGAACAAAAACCATGTCGTCCACACGAGGCGGAGGAACAACAACAGGATCACTCACAGGGCTGGATTGGAAATTCTGATTACTCTGCGAAGGAGGAACAACAACAACGTCATCCTGGTCCTGGCATTTAACAATAACAACATCCGCAGTCTTGCTTTGGCTTTCGCCAGCATTCTCAAAGAAACTCTTAGCAGTAGCCCTGAAACTGCCAGAAGGCGAATTTGAAGATATAGGAACACTGAAAGTAACCCTTTCCTCTTCATCCTGATCAATTGAAAGATCCGAAATTTTCTTGACAAAACTCAAACCAGGAACTGACAATTCAACAGCTACCTGATCTTCATCACGCTGACCTTTGTTCTCAACGTAGACAGTAACGTCAACACGCGAAGTCTCACAAGGCTTTGCCTGCGAAGGGTTCACTGTAATTTTCGTAATAGGTAAATCGTGCTTCAAACGCTCAATATCAAGAATGAAATTAAACACATCACTGTGCTGAGCGCCATTCTCATCCACGCCATTAGCAGTAATCTTAACGTCAACCTTGCCATCATCAGCATCTTCATCAACCTGAAGCTCCAAAGTAACCTCTCCAGTATCTCCAGCATCAATGCTTGAAATATCGTCAGTTTCGCCATCAACATCACTGCCTTCAGGCTCTGCCTCAACTTCAACATCCTCAATCTGAGTATTATCTGTAAACGCGTTCTTGATCCTGATAGTCAACTGGCAAGTCTGGCCGGGCGAAACATTATCTATAGTCGAGCCTTCATTAACGCTCTCAAGAGTATCACAAGAAATTTTGACACGATCAATTATCAAACGGTCTTTTGCTTCCATGTACAAAGTAGCTGAAGCAGTCGTGGTAGCAGGAGTGCCATTGTTGCCGCCATTCGTACTATTTGTGGTGTTAGTACTGTTAGTCGTGTTCGTAGTGTTAATACTTGGAGTATAATTTACAAAGGCAGCCAACAGCTTTGGACTGCCGTTGAGCAACGGATTATCGCCTTGGGGGGAGTTAATCGCGTACACGTGGAAAGTGTGATTCTTCGACACGTTCAACGCTGCAAGGTCTGCCGATGTAAACGAATATGAAAATCCATGATTTGCGTTAGGAGTCTTGTTAGAACTAACCAAATCCTGTCTAGGTAGGTTAGCATCCAAAGTCTTCCAGAAAGAACCGTCAACAAAGACGTCAACTGAAATAGACGGAGCATCTGAATCGTAAGCCCAGCCAGAAAGACTGGTGTTTGACAAACTCTCAAATACTCCGACAGGCAAGCCGTTCTGAGGAGTAGTGTCAAAAGGCAAGTACACAACGTACATCGCGCCTGCATCTAAAGAAACATTATTGTATGAAACCGCTTCTGAAACACCATTACATTGATTTGGACCAGTGCTGACTTTACCCAAAACAACACCTGTTGAAGGAACGTTCTGAGAAACACCGCCGCACTTGTCTTCAGCGACAACAAGAATCAACTTGCCGTCAGCAGAAGGATTAGTGTAAAAGCCGACCCATCCAGAGTCTGCGCTAGGAAGCTCAATCTGTCCATCACAAACACCAGGACCTGAATGAATCTTTCCACCAAACAACCAATTGTTCGGAGGACTTTGTGCCTGGCCGTTGCAATCAACAGCAATAGTGCTTATCCAATAATCAGTAAGTTTATCTGAGTGCAAACGAACCCAACCGGCATCAGAACTGCCAACAAAAGGCTGCTTGATTTCTATTTCAGAAACCCAGTCACAACTGCCAGCGTGCCACTGACCTATAATAGGCGTGGTCGGAGCTTCAGTGTTAGTGCCACAATCGCTTGTAGCGCTCATCCCAACAGGAATAACGACCTGCTGAGGAGTCTGGTTCTGAGGAGTAAGAGTATGAGAGGTGAAGGGATTGCTCGAATTCGAATTATTTGAGCTGACGCTACCGGCTGATACCGTTATGGTCCCGATGCTTTTTTTGCCAGAATCAAAATCTCTTGGAATAAAACCCTTCACCGTGACCACAGCTGAAGAACCCGGAGCTATAGAGCTCGGAATGTTATCAAACCTAATACTGTATCTTGAGTCAGCAGTCGACGCAAACTGCAAGTTAGAAACGACAGTTGAACCGTCGTTCGTCACAGTTATCGATGTGCTGATGTTCGCGTTTCTTTCTCCGCTCAACGTAGGGGTTGAGATTTGCAGAGCAGAAACTGTACTTAAGCAAAATGCCAATATCGTGTAAATTATTAACAATTTCCTCATTTTGTAGTCACCTGGAGGTAGTAGTTTCTTGGAAGTATATAAATCTTTCGTTTTGTAGTCACTTGATAGTGGCGACTGTTATGTGAGTGGGAGTGATTATTTTCCATATTGCAGTAAAATTGATATAGGAGGTATGCTGCTTAATGAGGATGGTTCACTTAGGAGACCCGGCAACCAAGCTCAGATGCCCAAAATGCAAATCAGTACATATTGACACAGCTGAAGAGAACGCAGTCTTAATCTGCCTAGAGTGCGGGTATGAAGGACCCAACAAGTGAAGCTTTATAAAATCCCTTTTACCGCTTTCTCTCATGCCAAAACAGACCTACTATATATCTACTGCAATCGACTACCCGAACGCAAAACCGCACATCGGGCATGCGTACGAGAAAATAGTAGCTGACTTTCTAGCAAGATGGCACGAGCTGAATGGCGAAGATGTCTATTTCTTAACCGGAACAGATGAGCACGGGCAAAAAATAGAGAAAACAGCCAAAGAAGCAGGCAAAACGCCAAAACAATTTGTAGATGAGATGTCTGAGCACTTCAAAAAACTCTGCGAAAAACTAAACGCCAAAATAGACCAGTTCATAAGAACAACAGACAAAAAACACGTCAAAACAGCAACAGAAATCTTCACCAAAGTATTCGACAAAGGACTAATCACAAAAGGAACTTACTCAGGACTCTACTGCACGGGATGCGAAGCATTCTACACAGAAAAAGACGTGCCAGACGGACTCTGCCCAGTGCACCAAAAAGCTGTTGAAAAACTCAGCGAAGAAAGCTACTTCTTCAAACTATCAGAATTCCAACAAAAAATAGTACAGCACATAGAACAACATCCAGACTTTATCCAACCAGAATCACGACGCAACGAAATACTAAGCAGGCTCAAAGACCCATTACGCGACTTAAGCGTCAGCAGAACAACATTCAAATGGGGAATACAAGTACCACAAGACAAAAACCACGTCATCTACGTCTGGTTTGACGCTTTACTGAACTATCTTTCAGGTGTAGCGTACCCAACAACAAAATACAAAAAATACTGGCCGGCAAAATGCCATTTAATCGGCAAAGACATAGCATGGTTCCACACAGTAATCTGGCCAGCAATATTATTTGCCGCAGAAATACCACTCCCAAAAACAATCTACTGCCACGGCTGGCTCACAGTCAACGGGCAAAAAATGTCAAAAAGTTTGGGAAACGTCGTCGACCCCGTGCATATAGTGGACACGTATGGTACGGACCCATTACGCTACGTACTCTTACGCGAAGTACCAGCAGGAGAAGACGGAGATTTCTCAGAACAAACACTCGTGCAAAGAAACAACTCTGATTTAGCAGACTCACTAGGCAATCTCTTACAGCGAGCCTCAGTCCTAGTCCACAAAAGCTTCCAAGGAAACATCCCAATCCTCGGCAGAATAACAGACAGAGAAAAAGAACTCGAACAAGCAATACCGGATCTGGCAAAACTCAACGACCTTGTCAACAATTACAAATGGCACCACGTAGTAGAACAAATCTGGAATTATGTTGGAAAGTGCAACAAGTACGTAAACGACACAGAACCCTGGAAACAAACAAACGACGCGGAAAGACTCGCCACAATATTATACACTCTCGTTGAACACCTGCGCATCATTTCAATCCTTGTCTGGCCAATCATTCCTTCCAGCGCAGAAAAAATAGCAGCACAAATCGGACAACCAATCGGCAAACTCAAAGACGCCAAATTCAAGAAAAACACAAAAGGAGTAATCTCACAACCGGAAATACTCTTCAAAAAAATGGAAATCGCCAAAGAAGACATATTCTCAATGCTCAATCTGCGCGTTGCGCACGTAAAAAAAGTAGACAATCATCCCAACGCCGACAAATTATACATCTTAACGCTAGACGTTGGAACAGATGAAGAAAGACAACTCGTAGCAGGAATGCGACCGTACTATAAGCCGGAACAATTAATCGGAAAACATATTATTTTTGTCAGCAATCTACAGCCGGCAAACATCCGAGGAATACAAAGCAACGGAATGATGCTAGCAGCAGAAAAAGACGGAATAGTAAAAGTCCTGGAAGCGCCAGAAGCACACGCCGGAGACCAAGTAATCGTGGAAGGCATCACGCCAAAAAAAGAACAAATAACAATAGAACAATTCCAACAGATAAAACTCACCACAAAAAACAAACAAGCAGTCTACAACGACAAACCACTCAAGACACACAAAGGACCAGTCATTGTAGACCAGCCCGACGGCGCAAAAATACGATGAAAGAAAAGCTCGGAATCATCATCTTCCCAATCTTCTGCCTCCTATTCAGCCTGCTCATACTCAGAACAGATCCAGAATTCACATTCCTGCTTCTAAAAAACCCAGATGCTCTACATCCAACAAAACAACTGCTCAATTATTTCGACAACAACGCAGAAATGCCTGTTATTTTCACAATGCAAGAGAAAGCGCACTTGATTGATGTTGGAAAACTACTTCATAGCACCTATTATGTATTGGCAGTCTTAGCAGCAGTACTGATATTATGCGCTCGAAATAATTGGAAGCCAATAATACAAAAAGGAACAATACTCTTGATGATAATTCTTGCACTGATGTTCTTCGTACCATTTGACAGCTTCTTCACCCAATTCCACCAAATACTTTTCCCGCAAGGAAACTGGCAATTCCCACCCGACAGCACGCTCATACAGTTTTATCCAGCATCATTCTTCATGAATTATGGAATTGCCATAGCAATTCACGCACTCATTACAGCAATTTTTCTCTGTTATCTTGAAATCGTCTCAAGAAGGGGATAAAACAAACTCTCAACACAAGACTATATTTTTCAGCACGTAAAACTTTAAATACGATTTGAGTATCCAAGAATAGTAACAAACTCAATCAACTAAAAACCGGGGGAATACAATGAACAAATACGCCATTATCGCACTTCTAGCAATAATCCTTATAGCATGCGCTCCAGTAATGCCAGCAAAAAACCAGACAACACCTGAGAACAAGACTGTTGAAGTTCCTGCAAACGAAACAAGCACAAACGAAACTGTTGAAGTAGAACAACCAGAACAAAACGCGACAATCGAAGAGCCTGAAGTGAACCTCATCGACGTTCCAAGAAAAGAAGTCGTTGAAGGAGAACTCGTCAGCTTCCCCAGTTTGAAAGCAGTAGACCCAGACGGCGACCCAATCACATACACATTCACAGAACCATTAAGCGCAAAAGGAACATGGCAGACAAAAGCAGGAGATGAAGGCGAGCACCTAGTGACAATAACTGCATCAGACGGCACAAACGAAGTCTCACAGAAAGTTCTCATATTAGTTCTTTCAAGGAACAAGCCACCAGTCATCACACTTGAAGATGCAATCACAGTATCAGAAGGAGAAACACTTGTGCTCAATCCTGAAATCATAGACCCAGAAGGAGACGTTCTGAACATAACATATTCAGGCTGGATGGACAGCGACACAAAAACAATCAGCTATGGCGAACAAGGAACCCACCAAGTTGTAATAACAGTCACAGACGGAAAATCATTCACGGCAAAAGCAGTAACAATCAAAGTTGAAAACGCGAACAGGGCGCCAGAACTAGCAGAAATACCAGCGCAGACAATCAAAGAAGGAGAGAAAGTCACCATAATTCCAAGCGTCAAAGACCCAGATGGAGACACAGTAACCTTCACCTATGACTTCCCGCTAAACGAAAGCGGAAGCTGGAAATCAGAAATAGGAGACGCAGGAGAATATGAAATTCTTGTTGTGGCAAGCGACGGCACAACAACATCAGAACAAGTATTTGCACTAACTGTTGAAGCAGTCAACAGACCACCTGTTATAACTCTTGCAAGCCCAGTGTTTGTCAAAGAAGGCGATAGTGCAAACCTGAACCCAACAATAACAGACCCAGACGGAGACGAAGTAAGGGTAACGTACTCAGGATGGATGAACAGCAACACAAGAGCAACAACCTATGATGATGCAGGAAACTACAAAGTCACGATCTCTGCACGCGATTCTGCAGGAAACGAAGCAAAGCTCGAAATAATCGTGTCTGTGGAAGACCTGAACAGACCACCAATCTTCGGAGCAGGAAGTTTCAATTAATTATTTTTTTTATTCAATATTTTTCGCAGAAACATCGGAAATCCTCAGATTTCCGAGTGTGCTCAAGAACCAGAAGTTCTTGACATACCCAAACTCTTCAACTTCCTATGCAAAGTCTCGAATCTTAACCCGATCTTTCTGGCAGTCTTTGAGATATTTCCACTATTATCCTGCAAAGCCTTCGAGAAATAACGCTTCTCAAACTCCTGCTCTGCCTCTTTCAGCGTCTTCGGAGTTTCCGGAATTTCTTTAATTATATTTTTTGACAAACTCGGAGCTTCCTTGTACAAAGCCTCATATTTTCTCGGGTTAAGAGCACTCTTATACTGTTCTAAAGACTCCTGAATAATATCCTGCACTGCCAACTGCTTGACATAAGTGCCCTTTTGCAAAACGTCCCTGAACTTCTGCACCTCTATTTTCATATCAGCGACTATGCGGTGAATAGATCTTCTGTCAACAAAAGCAATCTTCGCAACTTCAGCAACATTGCCAAAATTCAACTGCAATAACCTCGCTACATACTCGCGCTTGAATTTCTTCTTCGCATCCTTGAACTTCAGCTTAGTATCAACTTCAAACTCCAGCAAAGTGCTTCGTTTCAGCCTGTCAGAAATGTCTGTCTCGAGTTCAGCAACAGTAATGCCGAGGCTCTTCTGCATGGCTTCCTCTAGCAAAGGCTTGATTTTGGATTCAACCAGTTTTTCTAACTCACCAATCATATGCTCTTTTTGTCATACTTTCTAGTATATTAATGTTATGATTTTAATGTCGTACTTTAGAAGGTAATACTTTTATACTAGTATTACTTTATTACTTTTATGAGCGAAGTAAAAACCATAAAAGGCATAGACGAAGACACTTGGGCAGAATTCAAAGGCATCAGCGCCAGAAACAAAGTAAAGGCCGCAACAATGTTTAAACTCCTTATCGAAGAATACAAAAGCCATACAAAACACTTCTGGGAAGAAATATTTGCGCACAAACCAATTTTCACCCCTAAAGAACATGCCGAAATCAAAAAACGCGTGGAGGAAATGAGAAAGGAATACGGGTGGCGCATATGACACTTCTTATCGACACATCCGTACTGATAGATCTAGAAAATAATGTGCCACACATCAAACAAAGACTTCAAGAACTTTCAAAAAGCCATCCTAATCCAGCTTGTATTTCGTTCATCACATATGTTGAATTTCTAACTGGTATTGAGAACCATCCTGAAGAAAAAAAAGCAGAGGCAATAGCGTTTATCTGGAGGTTTCCTGTATTGCAGACGACAAATGAAACGGCAATGTGGCTTTCGCATCTCAAATGCAAGTACCGCAAGGAAAAATCGCTATCTGACCTATTCATAGCAAGTCACGCTCTTGAACACAGACTAACCCTCGTTACAACAGACAAAGATTTCGAAAACATAGCTGAAATCAAGAAAATCGTCTTCTAGACGAATGCTTTTTAAAGCAACTAAAAATTCATCGTGCATATGGGCCGTTAGCTCAGCGGAAGAGCACTCGACTCTTAATCGAGTGGTCGTGGGTTCAAATCCCACACGGCCCGTAAACTTTCAGAAAGTTTAATCAAATTGCTCCTTGTTCGCTTCGAGAAGCATTCTAATAGATGTTTACGTTGCAAACATGGTATTTACTCTTCTCTCAGCTCACAAATGTCGCAAGAAAGGCCCGTAAGTACTACTTCCTATACCCAAACCTTAATAGTGCTATGAGACTAAACAAGATAAAATACTATATTCGAGGTGATTCAATGGCAAGAAAAGATATGATGGAAGGATGCGGACCAAAATGCATCATGCTAGGATTATTAGCAGCAGCATTCGCAGCAGCTGGATTCTGGATGGTTATCGGAGGAATCATGAAGCAATGGAGCGGAATGGCGCCAATGTCAAATGTATTTCTGTGGTACTTCGGAGGACTAATCCTCGTAATGATAAGCAAGGGCTGCAAGTTTAAGTCCTGCTCAATGTGCAAATCAATGTAAGCACAAATTTTTTATTTCTTTAATTTTATTTCTTTTATTCTAGAAATATTTATAAATCACCCCTTCTTGGAAAATAATTGTGTGAGAAAGAGAGAAAACGAAACATTATTGGTTTTTCTCACCTAATAATCCCGTTGGAGGGTGAAGGAACAGATGAAAGGGCTTAAGCCATTATTACCGACATTAAAGGAAAAGAAACGGTATTTAGCGTTCGAAATCATCTCAAAAAGCAAAATAAAGGCTTTTTCAGAGGTATCAAAGGCAATCTGGGCTTCAACACTCTCATACGCAGGCACTAAGGGGGCTGCAAGAATGGGAATCTGGATTTTCCCAGAGAAATACAACCAGGCAAAACAAAAAGGCCTAATAAGAATAGGACACAGAAACATGGACGAACTCAAAGCAAGCTTAACGCTAATAAAAGAAATCGAAGAACAGCCAGTCATCGTGCGCTCAATAGGAGCGTCAGGAATACTGGCAAAAGCAGAGAAAAAATACATAGGAGGCTGAACTTATGGTTAAAAGAGATGATGATATGGGCGGACAACCAATGCCGCACCAATTAATGGGATACGACAGAGCAATAACGATGTTTTCACCTGACGGCAGATTACTGCAGGTCGAGTACGCAAAAAAAACAGTAAGACAAGGAAGCACAGCAATCGGAATGGTCTGCTCAGACGGAGTATTACTCGTAGCAGACAAAAGAATAGTAGACAAGCTCGTAATTCCAGAAAGCGTTGAAAAAATATTCCAAATAGACGAACACATCGCATCAACAGCATCAGGCATCTTATCAGACGCACGCGTCTTGATAGAACGCGCACAAGTAAAAGCGCAACAGCACAGAGTCACATACGACTCGTCAATAGACACTGTAAGCGTGGTTAAGGACATCTGCGCACTAAAACAAATATGCACCCAGTCAGGAGGACTCAGACCATTCGGCGTCTCAATCATCCTCGCAGGCATAGACAACGACGGTCCAAAACTATTCGAAACAGACCCGACAGGAATCTACTTCCAATTCAGAGCAACAGTAATCGGCGAAGGAGAAACAGAAATAGAAGAAATCCTGAACCGAGAATACAGCGAAAAGCTCACAATCGAAGAAGGACTCAAGCTAGCAGTAGAAGCGCTCAACAAAGTATTAGACAAAAGCTTCAACGTAGACCGAGTTGACGCAGCATACATAACAACTGCAGAGAAGAAATTCGTCAAAGTCAAAAAAGACAAGCTTGAACGACTTCTCAAGGAAGCAAAGAAGAAAGTATAGGGGGAGATATGAGTGAAACACTCAATATTGCACGCATCAAGAAAGGAACTGACGTGTTTGAAATCGTGGTAAATCCGGACAAGGCTATGTACTTCAGACACCATCCGGAAACAAACGTAAGCGAAGCAGTAGCTTATCCTAAAGTTTACTCCGACGCGAAAAAAGGACTTCTCGCATCAGAACAAAGAATGACGGCAGTGTTCGGAACAGCAGACCCACTAGAGGTTGCGAAACAAATACTACTGAAAGGAGAAATCAAAGTCACGCAGGAATACAGAAAACAACTGCTCGAACAAAAAAGGAAAAGAATAATCGACATCGTCCACAAACAAGGAGTAGACCCAAGAACAAACGCCCCTCATCCTCTAAACAGAATAGAAGCGGCAATCGAAGAAGCAAAAGTAAGAATAGACGAGTACAAAGCAGCAGAAATGCAAGTTCCTGAAATCCTAAAACAATTACGTCCGATATTACCGATCAAACTCGTAATAAAAGAATTAGATGTAGTAATCCCAGCACAATACGCGCCAAAAGCGCACGCAGTCATCAAAATGTTCGGCAAAATAATCAAAGAACACTGGGAAAGCGACGGCAGCTGGAACGGAAAAATAGAAATCCCAGGCGGACTGGAAACAGAATTTTACGACAAACTAAACAGCATGACCCACGGCCATGCGCAAACATTACACGTTACTACCAAAGGTGAAACAACATGAAAGAAGAAATACTAGCACAAGACAAAGAAATAGTGGTTCCAGGAGAGACCATCGCCACAGGCATGAGCTTCCTCCCAGGAAAAGGAACCTACCGAGACAACGATAGAATACTAGCTCAAAGACTAGGAATGGTATCAGTAGAGGGAAAAGTAATCAAGCTAATCCCGCTATCAGGAAAATACATTCCAAAGCTCAAAGACAGAATCGTCGCACGCGTATTCGACGTCTTAATGACTGGCTGGAGACTGGAAATAAATTCCCCATACTCAGCAGTCATGACATTAAAAGACGCGACATCAGAATTTATACAACGCGGAGCTGATTTAACACAATATTA
The DNA here is from genome assembly GCA_964617195.1 of uncultured Methanosarcinales archaeon. Taxonomy (GTDB): domain Archaea; phylum Nanobdellota; class Nanobdellia; order Woesearchaeales; family ARS49; genus CABMGU01. The sequence goes on from CAZTVK010000017.1 coordinate 68,895, forward strand.
CGGACTTGGAGACTACGTAGTCTGTCAGATCGTAAACGTCACGAGCCAAAAACTCATCGACGCGTCCATGAAAGGACCAGGATTGAGAAAACTGCGAGGCGGACGAATTGTTGAAGTCAACTCGCAAAAAGTTCCGCGCATAATCGGCAAAGACGGCAGCATGGTCGGCATGATAAAACAAGCAACAGGCTGCGACATCATCGTCGGACAAAACGGCTGGATATGGCTTAACGGCGAACCAGAAGGAGAAGTCATTGCCGTTAAAGCGATCAAGAAAGTCGAAGAAGAAGCGCACCTTGGTGGCTTGACTGACAGAATGGCTGTCTGGCTTGAAAAAGAAACAGGCGTGAAAGTCAATCCGATAGCAGCACCGGCAGAAGCGCCAGCTGAAGAAGCGCCACAACACCCGCACCACTTCGGAGGATCACAATGAGCTACACGAAAAGATTCGACGGTCGAGGAATGGACGAATTACGACCAATGAGCGCAAAAGTAGGAATAATCCCTCGCGCAGACGGCTCAGCAATGTTCAAAATCGGAAAAACGACAGCATACTGCGCAGTGTACGGACCACGAGACTTGCATCCAAAATTCATGCAAAACCCGGAAACCGGCATACTGCGAGTAAGCTACAACATGATGCCCTTCTCAGGACACGGCGAACGAGTACGCCCAGGAGGAGGCAGAAGAAGCAAAGAAATCAGCATGGTCATACAAAACGCTTTACTGCCAGTGCTTGATTTGAAAGACTATCCGAACGCAGTCGTTGACGTTTTTGTCGAGTTACCACAAACAGACGCTGGAACAAGATGCGCGGCAATCTGCGCAGCAGCAATGGCGCTCGCAGACGCAGGACTGGAAATGAAAGATATGGTCTGCGCAGTAGCAACAGGAAGAGTTGAAGATAAAATCGTCGTAGACCTGAACTACCTTGAGGACTCGCACGAAGACGGAGCAGACCTGCCAATTGCGATATTGCCAAACTCAGGCAAAGTAACCCTCATGCAAATGGACGGAGAAGTGACTAAGGAGCAAATCAACGAATGCGTTACCAAAGCAAGAGAAGCCTGCAAGAAAATCTACGAAGTACAGAAAGCAGCGCTCAAAGAACGCTTCAAGAAGGTGTCAAAATGAACCAAGAACTAAAAGCACACGTATTGCGCGCAATGACAAAAGGCGTAAGATTCGACGGAAGAAAACCACTCGAATACAGACCAATAACAGTAAAGTACGGAATATCAGCAAGCGCAGAAGGCTCAGCCATAGTAAAAATTGGCGGCACTGAAGTAATGGCAGGAGTCAAACTGGAAACAGGAAAGCCATACCCAGACACGCCAGACCAAGGAAACCTAATGGTAAACGCAGAACTATTGCCATTAAGCAGCCCTGCATTTGAATCAGGACCTCCAGGTGAACAGGGAACAGAGATCGCACGAGTCGTTGACCGAGCAATCAGAGAAAGCAAATCAATAGACGTGAAAAAACTCGTCATCTCACCAGGAGAAAAAGTGTGGAGTGTAAGCATTGACATCTGCACGATCAACGACGAAGGAGGACTGCAAGACGCAGCCTGCCTTGCAGCATTGGCAGCACTAAAGGACACGAAAATGCCAAAACTCGACGAAAACAACGATGTAGATTACGACGCGGAAAAAACCAAACAGGGACTGCCATTAAGCAAAGAGCCGGTTGAAGTCACAGTAATCAAAGTCGGCGACCAATTCTTTGTGGATGCGTTAACGGACGAAGAACAAGCAATCGAAGCAAGACTGACTGTAGCGGTTACTGAGAAAAATATAGTGTGCGCTTTACAAAAAGGCGGCGCAACTCCTCTCAGCCCTGAAGACGTGAACAAGATGATCGAAATCGCACAAAAACTTGCGCCAGAACTGCGCAAGTCATTATGATAGGTGGTGGACAATGGAAAAATACACAAAATACGAAATCGCGCGAATGATAGGAAGCAGAGCACTCCAAATAAGCATGGGAGCGCCATTCTTGGTAAAAATGACTGAGAAAGATTTGGAAGCAGTCGGCTACAACCCAATCGAAATCGCAAAACGCGAATTTGAAAAAGGAGTGTTACCGATCACGGTCAGACGACCAATCCCAAAACGCGTTGCAGCGAAAGCGGCATAATTTTTATTTTTTATGAATATTATTACCGACGAAAAACTCGCGAAATATTTCGACGTTACTTCTCGTGCTTTGAAAAAAGTCAAAATAGTGGCAGCGCACAAAAAACAAGCAGAAGAAGTGTTTGATATGGCACGGCGATACTATGAAGATGCGCAGCATTTCAAAGATAAAGGTGATATGGTAACTGCATTCGCTGCTTTGAATTACGCCCACGGCTGGCTCGACGCAGGAGCAAGACTAGAGTTGTTTGACGTAGGACACGATTCAGAGCTGTTTACCGTCGACTGACGTCTGATTATTCTTTCCGTATGACTGATTAAAATATTCCTTTTTCCAAATCTCAAAATGAGACATGTCAGGAGAAGCCGCAACAACGACTTCACCTATAAGTCTTGCATAAGTTCTTTCAAAAAGAGGAAGCAAAATTCTCCACTGAGTGTCAGGAGTCGCGTACTGCACGAAGGCTCCGTCAACGTTCATCTTCTTCGGAAGACCTGCAAAGTCATAACAGGAGATATAGGGATTTTCATTACGAGTAGAAGGCACAAACCAGATGTCATTTATCTTTTCATTGCGCTGCATGAGTCTATTCTTTATTTTTGACGGAATTACCAAACGGCACTTTGCGTCTATGGTAAATGTCTCTTTTCCGCTAAAAGGTAGCAATATTCGTTCTTCACTCATACACTGAACTGAATAACCATTCCTTTTAAACCTTTCTATTTTTACTCCTTAGAAGTGGTTAAATTCTCTTATATAGAGTTGTGCTGTAATCGAGGATATGCGTCCAATAATCAAAGAAGACATCCTTGCAGTATTACAGAAAGTCATTGAAGCGCTCAAAAAAGAAGACTATTCAGCACTTGCAGAGCTGAGCAACCACACAATCCACGACGCAAGCGTTTTCCAAGAAGACGATCCCTTGACAATAGCAGTATTTGTTTACGCGCTGTCAAAAATCATAACGCGCTGTCTGGATAGGAAACAAGCCTGTCCTGCAGTCGTGCCATCACTCCAAAAAGCACAAGAAGCGCTCAAACAAGACGACGACAACGCATATCGCGCGGTAATCAAGAACCTTCTACGCGAAATAGGACAATATGATGCCCAGCTAAAACTCTACATCCAAGAAGTCATACAACAAGCACGAATCAAAAAAGCAAGCAAACTTTACGAACACGGAATCTCCATAGCCCGAACAGCAGAATTGTTAGGACTATCGCAATGGGAATTGCAGAACTATATCGGAAAAACTGTCGTGGACATTCCACATGATGGAATGAAAGTCACAGAAAGACTAAGACGAGCAAGAGAGCTGTTCCAACCATGAAAACCATATTATTTGACTCAGGGCCGATAATCAGCCTGACAACAACCAATCTTCTCTGGATTCTAGAAGAACTAAAGAAAAAATCCAGCGGAAACTTCGCACTCACAATGGGAGTAAAAAGAGAACTCGTAGACAGACCCCTTGAAACACTACGCTTCAAATTCGAAGCATTACAAGTACAAAGCCTGATAGAGAAAAATATTTTAGCCGTCATAAAAGATGACGCTGTAACAAAAAAAGCACAAGAACTCCTGAACTTGGCAAACTCCATACTATCAGCGCACGGGCAAAACATCAAAATAGTCCAAATAGGAGAAATGGAAACACTCGCAGCAGCACTTCTCTACAAAGCAGACGCAATAGCCATTGACGAACGCATCACAAGAACACTGCTTGAAAACCCGCGAGGGTTGCAAACCTTGATGGAAAAAAGACTCCACATGCAATTAAAGTTAAACGAGAAAGCGCTGCACGACTTTGAGGAAACTGTGCGACACATCACCATAATCAGAAGCATAGAACTGGTGACTGTTGCATATGAACTGGGATTGCTAGATAAGTTTGTCGTTGGCATACCAAACGCGCGCAGAGAACTCCTCGAAAGCACACTCTGGGGCGTTAAGCTCAACGGATGCTCCGTGACTGAAGACGAGATAAATACGATAGTCAGGGCGGAAAAGTTGTAATGTACATACGCAATATTTATAAGCAACCTCTGCATTAATTCTTTTATTATTTTATGAAAAAGGCAGCGCCGAATGCGTTCGGCTGGTCTTTTTTTAAAACAAGTTATAAAAAAGGTCTGAGAATAAAAGAAACATGTTTCATTCTGGCGTTCTTTCTTCGCAGACGTACCTTTCTGCATTAACGGTGATGTTTTAGTGGTAGATGTTCCGAAAGGATACAAGGGATTTGTTGTCGGTAATACTATTCCGATGGAATATTATCGAACGACAGGCACTGGCGAAAGTCCGCATCAGATTCATGCAGGGAGTTACCATGATGCGATGCGCAAAGCGCGCGTAGAGCTTGGAAACCTTGTCGTTTATACAAGCATACTTCCAAAAATTGCAAACGAAATACCTATTGAAGAAGGCGTCCAAAGAGTGCCACACGGTTCAGAACTTAAAGTTATTCAAGCAGCAGCGCACATAGACTTGCTGGATCCAGAAGTGCAGAAACAAGGTCACAAAAGTGCGACAGCAGCGGTTGTGTATGGCTTTTTGCATCCAAAGGGACGCCGACGCGCATCACATGAAGGAGGACTTGTTTGTGAGTATAATGGTTACGGAACTGCTGATGAAGCTGTAGATAATCTCAAGAAATGCCTTAAAGATTTGCATGAAAAACCAAACGCAGTAGGCTTCAAGCTTTCGGAGAAATATGAGTTAAGGATTGCAGATCCGCTCAGTGCTACCGTGGAACCAAAAGAACGCTATGGAACAGCATTTGCCGGACTTGCATTTGTCAGCTTTTTAATCCCGCTGCTTGGACAGAATGTTTTCAATACTGACTTGGAAGCAATTGTTGCGCTGAGCAGCTCCGACAAAAAGTTCGGTTCCCCCTAACTAACTACTTTATTTTTTCCATTGATAATCTAAACCACGGCGTATAATCCTGAGGATTCTTCTTCACATCTTCTCTCAAATCACTCATAGAAATCCACTTCCAACCCTCAGCCTCATCACGATTCAAATTAGGAACGCCATCAAAAACGCCTCTGTACACGTGCAAAAACTCATGCTCATTCATGCCCTTGTCAAGCGGAACCATGTAAACATAATCAAACATCTTTGTCAACTCACACTCAAAACCCATCTCATCACCCAGACGACGTTTCATAGCAGCCATCAAATCCTCACCAGGCCTCGGATGACCGCAGCACGCATTAGTCCACAAGCCACCACCATGATACTTTGTTTTCGCGCGCAACTGCAGCATCATTTCGCCTTTTGTATTGTAAATAAGAACCGAGAATGCGCGGTGCAGTTTTGCAAGGCGGTGCGTTTCCAGCTTTTCACCTATGCCGATCTGGTTGTCTTTCTCATCCACAAGAATCACGTGTTCGATCATTTTGCAAAAGCTTTAGCAACAATCAACGGGAATAAAATAGTTACGTCGCCAAACACCTTAACAGACCTTGCCTTAGGCAAAATCTTGCCCCAGCTCACTGCCTCATCAGGCCTCGCGCCAGAGTCAGAGCCGTCAAACTCCTGCGCGTTATTAATGTAAACAGCGTAGTCAGAGCCGTTTCTCATCATATTTGTATTAAGAATGTGATGCTTGACAACACCACTGCCTAGAATTATGACGCCGGTCTTCTTCGCGTCAAATGTTAAATCATTTAATTTCTTCATATCCTGCACGATGTCGATAGCAAAATCAGGATTCTTAAATTTGAAGAAGTAAATCATGTCGCCAATGCTGCCATCAGTCAACGCAGGACAGAAAACAGGAATGTTATTCTTATGGCACCAGTAATAAATAGATTCTTTATTGTTGATTTCTTTGCCCAATCTGTCAACAAACTCGCTCGGATTTATGATATGGCCAGTTTTTCTCTGCTCACCAGCCATCTTATCCAGCAAAGGATTCAGCCAGTCTTCAAAACGGCAATACCTGCTATTAGGAACAAAAATATTTCCAGTCCTATTGATGCCTCTTTCCCGCAATTCTGCTCCCGGAGCCTCAAAATCACCCAAAATAAACGGCTCAATGCATTTTATGATGTCTTCTTCAACACCACCAGCAGTTGTCACGATAATGTCAACCAATTTGTGCTCAGCAAGATACCTGAAAATGTCACGCAAACCAGACGTAACCATGTTGCTGGTGTAACCAAGATAGATCGTGCACTTGTCCTTCCGCATATGTTTGATTAATTCAATGGCTTTAGCAAGATGCGTTGCCTGAAAACCAGTCGAAGCAAAAGAATCGATGATCTTATCGTAATTGACGCCCTGGTTGAAGTCATAGCCCTGAATAGGCAAACCTTTCGGCTCTTCGCTTTCGCGAAGCACGTTTTCATGTCCTTTTTTTAGTTTATCAGCCATAGAGAAAGAACTAGGAAGAAGACAATTTAAGAGTGACTTCTAACAGATTCCATACTCTCGATTCATATACTGCAGTATATAAATTTTATGCCAGCAGCCACAACATCAAGCCGCTCAGGATAAAGTACAATCCGATAATCCAGCGCAGCATTCCAGGGAATGCGATAACCAGAATACCAAAAATAATACTGGTCATAGCCATTATAACTTTTGCCGAAACCATAGTTCACCTCCTTTCTTTGAAATCTAACGCTAAAGAGTTAATGCAATACCTTTTTCCAGTCTGCGTTGGGCCATCATCAAAAACGTGCCCCAAATGCCCGCCGCATTTCCTGCAAATGACTTCTATGCGGTTCATTCCATGGCTTTTATCCTCTTTCAACTCAACACTCTCGCTCTTCGCGACATCACTAAAGCTCGGCCAGCCAGTGCCAGACTCAAACTTAGAATTAGAAGGGAATAATTCATTGCCACAAGCAGCGCAAACATACATGCCGGTCTTCTTGTTCTCCAGCCACTTGCCAGAACCAGCTTTTTCAGTGCCCTTCTTACGCAGAACTTCATACTGCTCAGGCGTCAATTTAGCACGCCACTCCTCTTCAGAGCACTTCATAAGAATAAACAGGCTGGCAACCTTTAAATACCTGTCTTTTTGTCTTCATATCATGATTCAATACAAACAAAGATGCGCCATGTGCAAGAACAACATGGTTTTGATCACAGGCAGAAACCAATTCCCAATCTGCTATGACTGCCAGAAAAAAGAACTTTCAGGAGAAATAAAAGACCCAAAAATGAAAAAACTGTTTAAAATCCCAGAAGAATGCTACAAACAAAACGGCTTTTTACGCTCAATCAAGTCAAACTATCTAAAATTCGGAAAACTATCAGACAAACAGATAGAAGCGTTCAAAAAAACAGTGAAAGAGATGACGAAATGCGAATCCCCAAGCGATACGGACAAAGCCAAATAGCGAAATGCCCCTTCTGCGGAGAGCAGGCAACCACGACAAGCACACAAAAAGTGCCGGTCTGCACAAAACACAAAGAATCATCATTACAAAACTTAAAATGCGCCTGTGGCAGCTATCTCGACATGAAAATCGGCAAATGGGGACCATTCTTCATCTGCATGAACTGCGGACCAATAAACATGAGAAAAGCGCTGGAAGTAAACCCGTTTTAACGGTTGTTATACCATTCTCTGAACGTATGCACGAAAACATTTATCATCTGTTCTGAAGGTTTTTCATCCAATTCAACAGCGCACTGCCGGACAAAATCAATAAACTCAGAATGGTTAACGTACTCGAAGTCAACATCAGGGTTATTTCCCACCTCATCTTCTTCGTGGCGCGCAATATACTCCCCAATTTGATTCTGAACTCCTTTGAAAACCTTGTCAGCCCATTGGTACACATTACCTTTTTTGCGCATATTAGAAAGCACGCCCTGCATTACAAGTTCCATTCTTTTCAGGAGCTGCTTTTCCTTCGCGTCCATTCTGCCGACGATGTGTTCGCCTTTGACTAACGTTAAGAACAACTCATGGAACGTTTCACGCGACTCAATCTGCTTAAGCACTTCCTTTTCAATTGCAAAGTGAGATTTCAAATAAGAAATTAACACTGTCGGGTAGGTTCCTGGTGGCGGTTGTGTAACAATGTGCAACTGTGATGTGAGCGCGTTATGCAATTCATTCAATAGCTTGTAAATATATTTATATTTTGTCTCAGCGTAGGCCAAGCGATTATGCAAGTTTTGCACTCTTAGAATACGTTTGTCGTGTTCAATCGACTGCAAGTCGCCAATAAGATGTACCTCTATCTTTTCCTCTCCTTCAATGTCGGACAATTCTAAATCAAGCAAAGTTTGAAGACGAGGAAGCAGCTGCTGGTAATTATCTGTTGTTATTGCGTTAATCAGTTTTTCCTTCTCAGAAAAAGTCTGGTGATACTCCTTCCAAATGCGCAGAAAATCTTCATCTTTCAGAACAATGTCTTTCGCAACATCTTCCTGCGATTTGAAAAATCTGTTCAGCAAGCCCATTAGATATGCTCCCAAACGTCAATGTCGCCGCCAGACTTTACTTTATATTTGCCGAGCGCCGTGTTAAAAACAACTTTAGCAACTTTCTCAGGCGGAACTCCCTTAAAATTCGTCATTCTAGTAGCAGTCATGCCAGGATTGACAACGTACACTGGAATTTTTAATTCTTGTGCTAGTCCTTGAGTAAACCCGCGCACGCCAAACTTCGTCGCACAATAGGGCACAAGTGTTTCATACGCGGTCTTTCCAGCGCCGCTGGAAATATTGATAATCATATCTTTCACAAACGGCAAAGCCTCGCGTGTCATTTTCATCAAGCCGATTAAATTAACATTTACCTGCTGCTCAATATCATCAAAAGACTGATCTTTGAACAATGCAAACCTGAGAACACCAGCATTGTTCACTAAAATAGAAATATGCTTGAACTTTTTGACGACTGCCTTCACACAATTCTTAATGCTCTTATCGTCAGAAACGTCCAATGGCACCAGCAAAACTTCAGAAGCTCCCAACTCGAGACATTTCTTCGCGGTCTGTTCGCCTTCTTTCTTGTGGTTATTGTACGTAATTACAAGCGCGCAACCTTCACCCGCAAACTTAAAAGCAGTCTCCCTGCCAATACCTTCGCTTGAACCTGTAATGAGAACAACTTTTGCTTTCATGCGTTACCGCTTCCTGCCAAGAAGCTCGAAAAACACGTCAAACACACTCATACCAGTATTCGCAGAAAAGAATTTAGCGCCAGACTCATTGCAAACCTGCTGAATCTTCTCAATATGCTCGTCCAGCATGCCAGAATACTGCCTGCGCGCAAAAGGATTAATGTAAGTCCTCAAAACCTCATTCGTCTCAAGATCACGCAATTTGAAATCACCCTCAATATCCAAATGTCGTTCCAACTTATCCAAAACCTGAATCATGACAACCTTATGATTCTTGAAATGAGACAAAGCACCGCGAATATCCTCAATAGGGTACAAGAAATCACTCACGATAACAACATAAGACTTTGTATTAATCAGTTTCTTGTAGCCAGCCAAACTCTGGTCAAGCTTGGTCAACCCCTTAGGCTTTTTCGTATTCAAAAATTCAACCATGGAAGCTAACTGCGCACGGCCTCTCTTCGGCTTGAAAAACTCCAAAGAATCAGAAAATGTTGACAAAACAAAACGCTCATTATTCTTCATCGCAAGATAAGCAAAACCAATACCAATCATGCTGGCGTACTCTGCCTTTGTCATAACAGTTCCAAAGTTCATACTAGCAGAAAAGTCCAGAACAACGTGAACGACAAGATTACGTTCCTCTTCATACCTCTTGATGTACAATTTGTCAGTCCTGCCAAAAACTCGCCAGTCAATAGAACGGAAATCCTCGCCAGGAGCATAAATCGTATGGTCCTTGAAAATCAAGCCCCTGCCAGTAGCCTGCGAGAAACGCTCGCCAATATAGTTAGAAGTAATACGCTTGTTAATAATCAAGCTAAAACGGTCCAACTGGTGCAGAAACTCTGTGTCAATCATTTGGACCTCCAGTTTTCCAGCTGCCGAGAATTTTCAATTCTCATCATTTCAACAGTGTCTTAATAACATCGTCCTCATGCATTCCCTGGCGCTCAGCCTCAAAGCTAAGCACAATCCTGTGACGCATGACAGGAAACGCCATCTTGTTAATGTCATCCTTACTGACGTACTTACGACCTTCGATCAACGCGCGCGCCTTAGAAGCAAGAATCAAACCAATACTCGCTCTCGGCGAAGCACCATACTCGATCAACTTCTTATTCTGACGGGTAGAAGTCACCAATTGAACCGCATACCTCTTGATGTCATTCGCAATAGGAATCATCCTCGTCATGTGCTGCAAGTACACCAAACTGTCCTTGTTCAAAACAGGCTTCAAAGCAACCTTCTTCGACTCTTCAGCAAACCTGTTGACAATCTCCATCTCCTCATCAAAAGTCGGATAATCAACACGAATCTTCAGCAAGAAACGGTCAGACTGAGCTTCAGGCAAAGGATAAGTACCTTCCTGCTCGATCGGGTTCTGCGTGGCAAGAACGAAAAACGGCTCTTCCAGCTTGAAAGTCGAATTACCAACAGTAACCTGATGCTCCTGCATAGCCTCAAGCAAAGCAGACTGAGTTTTAGGCGTTGCACGGTTGATTTCATCAGCAAGAACCATGTTCGCAAAAATAGGGCCTGGCTGGAACTTGAAATTACGCTTTCCAGCGCTTGTTTCCTCAATAATATAAGTGCCAGTGATATCCGACGGCATAAGGTCAGGAGTGTTCTGAATACGCGAGAACTTCAAATCCATCAGCTGAGACAAAGTCTTGATAGCCAAAGTTTTTGCGACACCAGGATAACCCTCCAACAACGCATGAGAGTCTGCTAGCAGAGCAACGCTCAACTGCTTCAAAACCTCGTTCTGGCCAACGATAACCTTGTTCAGCTCGCTGAAAACATAATCAAACGTCTTTTTCGCATCCTCAATTTTCATATATAACACCTCTTGCTTTTTGGTATTTAATCTTTATGATTTTGTTATCTCTTTAAAGTATGTCTTGACTATTCGCTGATACTGCTTCGGAATCTGCTCCTCGAAGCTCACGTCAGTAGTAGCCTTGATTTCAGGAGGCGGAACATCCCTGAATTTCCTATCCTCAGGAGGCTTCACATTGCCGATGTCAACATCACTCATAAGAGGATTAAGCTCCAAATCAAGCTGCTGCTGGCCAAGCTCAGTAACACTCTTATCACCCAAAATCTCGCTCAAATTCTGGCTCTCCTCATACTCCAATAATTCCTGATTAATATCATACTCCTGAAAAGGCTTAAACTCGCGCAATTCCTTAACAGTCTGCTTGAAATCAAGAAACTCCACATTAAAAGCAGAAGTGCCGATGATGATAAAAGACACGACAGCCATCACAGACAATTCACGAATAAGCTTCCCAAAATTAAGGAATGAAGAAGTACGGATCTCACGCATCTTCTGCAAAACCTCCTGATTCAACGCATCAATAATCTCATTTTGCTCCTTAGTATTATCAGCAACAGTAATCAACTGCTCATGCAAAGAAGGAAACTTTTCCTCAATATTAGAAAAACTCACATCTTTGACATTGCCATACGTGTGAACAACCGCGTAAATAGCGGCAGGAACAAGCGCATACCAAGCAGGCAAAGTAAGAAGAGTACAGCCCAACAACAAAAGAATGTAAACAACAAGAGTATCAAGCGCGCTATTGAAAAGAACGATCTGCAAAATCGCCTTCCTCGCCTCTTTCAGCGCCTGAACTATAGGTTTTACGGGCATGTACAAGTAGCTACCTTAGCCTCACAATCATTCAAATCATCCTCAGCTCTATCCTTCTGGTCATCGCAAACATTCAACTGAGAGCTAAGCTTCTTATTATCATCAGTCACAATCTCCAACGCATCAGCTTTCGCATCCAACTCAGACTGCGTGCTTCTCAAAGAACTCTCAGTATTCTCAAGCTCCCCCTCAAGCTGCTCTTTCGACCGCTCCAACTGCTGCTTCTGAGTCTCCAATTGCTCTTTATTCTCCTTAACTTCAGTGAACTTCTCACCCAACTGCTCCTCGCGCTCAGTCTTCAAACTCAACTCGCTCTTAATCTTGTTCAACAAAGACTGCTGGGTCTGAAGCTCAGTAGAAACAACAGTCAACTGCTGAACCTTCTGATTATACTCAGTATTAATCCGCTCAAAATTCATCTGGAAAAAAACAGTAGCGCCAACCAAAGCAGTCGCACTTACCAGAATCAAAAACAGAAGAATAACGTTCGCATTCTTTGTAATAAAGCCCATTTTTACTTACTCCCTCCGCACAATACGCCTTATAAATATTTCGACGATAAAAATGATGATTGCCAGAAGCACAAAAGGCCAGCGCACATAATCCCTTGCATTGATAGTACGCTTTGCCTTAGTCTTCGCGTGCTCAACAATACTATCAATATCATTAGCGTCAAAAACCCTTCCGCCAGTAGAGCCAACAATCTTTTCAAGCTCAGGATTCAAGCCCAAATTCTCAAACTCAGTCTCATAATTCACAGCGAAAACAGCGCCAGCAACTTGTTGGAATCCAACACTAGTAGGAACGATATTGCCAGTGTAAGTATCCTCATCAATCTTATAGAACACCACATTTGCCGCATCAGGAGGAACACTGCTCCTGACAGTAATCTCAGCAGGCTCATTAATCCTCGTATCCTTAGCATCAATAAAAGACGCGCTCTTCCTCTCAGGATCACCAATAGCCCAGTTCATAGTACGCGCGATCAACCTTGAATTTCCCCTGCCAAGCATAGAACCAGCCCACTTGCTGCCATCATCAACAGAAAACGCGCCAACCCTGCCAAGACCAAGACGCCAGATAGTCAATACCGGTTCTCCTGTGGACGTTGTTGCCAACAACCTGCCAGCGCCCTTAGGAGAAACCTGATTAAACCCGTACAAAGTCGCGTTAGGCTCAAAATTTTCAGTAATGAAATGATTCTTATTCAAAACGACCAATTCCATCTGACCAGACTGCGCTTCCTGCTCATCAACAGGACCAAACAAAATTTTGAGCCTTGTTTCCTCAGTAGCCCTGAAATAAATACCATTGCTAATCTCAGCAATATCCATCATAATAGCTTCATCAGTCGTCGGACCAACACCAACAGTATAAATCTTAATTCCAGCATTCGCAGCATACTTAGCAGCCTCGTAAGCACTCGCCTGAGATTGAGTTTTTCCATCACTCATCAAAACAATATTCTTGCTACCAGTAAACTGGCTGAGAACACTAATAGATTTCAACAAGCCAGCGCCAATATTTGTTCCACCACCCCACTTAATACGCGAAACCAAATCCTCAACATCCTTCTTCGCAAACACGGGGCTCGGCTCGCTCAACAAATACGCCTGCGTGTTAAACGCCAAAATCGCAACCCTCGTGTCAATCTTAAGATTACGCATTATGTCAATAGTAGCGGACTTCGAAAAGTCAGCAGTGCTCTCAAACCTACCAAACGGAGTACCCTGAGAACCAGAAATATCAATCAAGATGGCAATCAACACATCGCCTTCCTTCTTCTCAGGAGTACCAACCATAACTGGCAATAATGTCTCAAACACTGAGTTCCTGTACCCGCCCTTTTCGAAAGAATTCTCACCGCCAAACACAACCATACCATTCCCATCAGCAACAAAATCGTTCAAAACATCAGACACAGGATCAATATCATCAGCCTTGATATCATTCACGACAACAGAATAATAATCCTGCAAGTTCTGAGGCAGACTCGTAGCAACATCAACAACATACAACTGCTTCAACAAAGTCTCCATAGGGCTTGCCTTTTCTGACAAGAATAACACTTTCGGCTGAGGAACAACCTTAACAGTCTTATAGAACACATTGTTATTCGGGAAAAAGTCAGAACTATCAACACTGGCAGTAATCCTATGCGTACCCTTCGGCAACTGCTTAGTAAACTGGTAAGCCTTGTCGCTTGTGACTTGATCATAAATCACTTCATCATCAAGCATAACTTTCAAACGAACAGACTTAACATCACCAACCTTATTGACAAGCACGACAAAAGAATTCTCAGCATTCTCCAAAGTCTTAGAAGGACCAAACACCTGCACGCTAGCATCGCTCCTGACGGGATTCAATTTAATGGCATTAATGGAAGCGTTCAACTTGCTGGCGAACAACGCTACATCACCAAGACTTGAACCGCTATTCGCATTACCGTCGGATAACAGCAAGATGCTGCCATGAGGCTCGAGATTATTCAATACGGCATCACCAATATTTGACACAGTGCCAGTTCCGACAATTTTCACTTCAGTGTTTAATTTCTTCTCAAGACGCGCAGCCAATTGCTGTGAAACATCCTCGAAAACAGCCATAGACGTGCTGTTGTCAACTAACAATTGGATAAACGGATCTCCCTCGATAAGCTTCTCGCGCTGGACATACGGAGAAGCAAGCGCGATAAGAACCAAAATGAACAAAATTGTTCTCGTGAAAATCATCAAACGCCTCACACGACGCTTCTGCAATTTAACATCAGGATCCTCTTTCATAACGATGAAATCCTTCTTCAACAACCAGAACAAAATCGGAACCAGAGGAATAATCAGCAACAACACCCAAGGATACTCCATGTTCGCGTAAGCCCACCTCAAAATATCAGTGACGCTCATAAGTCACCCCTGTATTTCACGAAAAACACTTCGAAGAGGAGCAAGAAAACAGCCAGAGCCAACAACCAAACTTCCCAATGGAACTCACGCTTCTCCTTAACAGGCTTCAACTCATAATCAACACTCTTAGTACCAACCTTTTTGTCCTGATTAATATTTGATTCATCATCATCAATCAAATTAACAGCCAAAATCCTATCTTCCAACTCGTAAACACCAGCCTCGTCAAGCACCAAAGCAGCACGCCTGATGTTTCGGGTAGGAGTCTTCACCATCTGCTCCTCATTCAACATCAGAGTCTCTCCAGTCTTAAGATTGAGATTCCTGACATCCTGCTGTTCTGTAACGAATTTCATCAGCTCAGTCCAAAAAATCGGGTAATGAGGAGAATACTTGAACTCGCCATCCTCAGGAATGCCATAGTATACTAATTTTCCAAAATTAGTCTGCTTGATAGTCATCACAGGCACACCACTGACAGTAGCAATGACTGTCTGCTCGCCAACAGGCTCTGCTTTAATCGCGTAATCAGCCTTTCCGAAATCAACATTCTTTGTAAACCTGTTCAACTGTTCAACATTAACAAACCCGCCATCACCCCTGCCATCAAGCTTGACAGGAAGCACCCCTTTGTAATCAATATTCTGAGAATCAGCCTGCACAGCAACAATCACAGTCGCGCCATTCTCAGCACTCTGCAACATATCCTCAAAAGTACCAGGCAAAACCTGAGCCATATCAACATTATTGACGATAATAACATCATAATCACCATCAGAAATAACAGGAGGCTCGGTCATCACAACATCCAACTCGCCAGAAGCTAAAAGAGCGTTCTTCAAAAAAATACTCGCATTATTCGAAACAAGCAAAACCTTGGCTTTGCCACCAGCAGGAGCGCTTAACAACGCAACATTATCAACAGCCAAATCATCCTGAACGCCAAGCTCGATTTTTGTCACACCAGAAGGAGTGTTGAACGAATAAGTTTCAACACCCCTCGAAGGAATATTCAACTGAGCCCTCGTGCTGCCAACAGCCAAAGCAACAGTCTTCTGAACAGCATCATAATTCTTCACATAAACAGTAGTTTCCTCATTCCCCGCGTCTAACTGAATAATTCCAACATTACTCTTCTCCGCGCCCGCAACATTGATGAAATCAACAACCAAACCCTTGGTTTCCAAAACCGCTTTGGCAACGTCAGGATCCTGACCGCCAGTATTAATGAAATCACTTATGACGACAACCCTGCCCTCTCCTAAAGTTTCACCAGCAACAATAATGGCTTCTCCCAGCTTTGTAGGAGTTGCTCGCGGCTGCAAACTATTCAAGAATTTAGAAGCCTCTTCACCAGAAACATCCTGCATTGCAATAAACGGAGCATCTTTAGCAAGAATAATGCTGTTTTTCGCGCCCAAAACTTTCTTTGCCTGAGCAACAGCGAGATCAAACCTAGTACTGCTACCTTCCCTTGTCTGCATGCTCGCGCTGACGTCCAAAACAATGACAGTATTAGACGATGTAACGTCATGATCATAAGTCGTGAAAGGCTCAGAAAACGTCAACGCCAGGCCTAACAGTAATAATAACTGGATTAAGAACAACCAGTCATGAGTGATCTGTTTCAGGAAACTTGTAAGTTTTCTCGCGCCTGAAGATTTCAAGAAAAACATCAAGCTAGGAATCGGCATGACCTTCGGCTTCGGTCTTATAAGATAGAGAATAATAAGCGGAACTAAAGCTAACAACGCCCACAACCCCTCAGGGTTGCCTATACTCATCGGTCCTAAAGATACTGGCATCTAACTCAGTATACATTTTACTACACTGATTTAAATAGTTTGTGTAATATTAAGGTCGTTTTGTTTCTATATGGAAAACAATTAAAGGAGGAATGCTAAATCTGTTGTCACTGTTAAGTGACTATAAAACGAAAGATTTAAATAGTTGGGCATCTCAATAAAACAGTATAAGGGGTGAACTAAAATGAACTACAAAACACTCATTGCGGCAGCGGCACTAGCACTAGGAAGCTGCACTTATGCACAAAAACAACAGCCAACTACCATAGAAGGCAAACTTGAAATCACAGAAATGACGCCAGAAGAAATGCTGAATGTCCGCGGCTCTACAAGAGAGCAATTTGAAGCATACCAGCGAAAAAATAATTCTACACAATACAACGCAGTCAGAAACGCACTCTATTCAAACAAGAGGTGAACAAAATGAAACTAAACACTACAATTGGCTACAAGAGAATAATGTCAACAAAAGGATTTTCATTAAACGATGAATTGAACGCTTGGGACGGAGCTCCTGAACAGCCAACAGCTCAAGAGCCAGTTAATGACGACTATTTTGATCGTCCGAACACTGCTGAAGTAAGAGACCTTTATGCAGCACAAGATGAAATTGCGCATTCTGCTGCTAAAGCACAGGAACGCGAAACATTCGATGCATGCCTGAAATATGCGCTGCAAAAAATGTCAGATTCGATTCCAGCCGGCAAGTCAAAAAGACCCCGCGTAATCTACATGAGTCAATTACCAAGAAGTATGAAAAAAGAGCTCTCACACTATGTGGGCTTCAGAGGAGCGTGATTAAAATGAAACTGCCATCCTATGAACAGCAAAACGAATTCATCACAAAGTACATTGCGCCACTTTTTGACTTAGATTTCGGAAAAGTGATGCGAAACTACCGAATGAACAGCGCAAAACCATTCACAGACGAACGCATGCAGCAAATTAGACAAGACATCCTTGCAGACGCGCGAGAAAAAATCGAGTTCAACCAGAAAATTGATCCATTGAGCACAAATAAAAGCGACTACACCCACAGTAAAAACGGAGAAAAAACCCGTAAAGTAGATTGCTGGGCATACGGCGGCGGACTCAGACTTGCGCCATTGAAAGTCGAATACGTCTCAAAAGATCTAGAAGCATCAATTGATGCAAATGCAAGAGAATTATTGATACAACTCAATTCGTTCGATAATATCGAACGCACCTTCAGGCCATATCGTGACTTGAGACCATTTAATTTTTTAACCCAATAAACCCCGCCGAAGGCGGAGGCTTAATTTTTCTAATTTAAAAATAAAAAATCTAGCCGCCAAACCATCCTGCAATTCTTCTCCATATGCTTGGAGGTTCTGGTTGAGGATTCAAACCAGCCCAATCTTGAGGTTTGCCTTGTTTGGATGGAGGCTCAGGCTGTGGGTTCAAACCAGCCATATCTTTAGGAGAAAGCTTCTTTGAAGACGGAGCAGCACCACCATCTGGAACTTCAGGCGCCTGTGCAACAGTTTGTCCGCCAGGCTCTATGCTTTCTGGGCAATCATGCAAACACACGCCATACGAGAGCGAACAAACTCCCCGATCTCTACCTTCTTCCCGGCATTGCAAATTACTCTCGCGACATTCTTCCTGACAACTCAGAGGCGGAGGCACCCAATCAGGAGGCAACGGAGGGCAAGCCTGTTGACACATTCCGTTTTTCCAACCGCAAAATCCTAAATCGCCTCCGTTATCAAGACATTCCAGTTTCTCATTCCTGCATTCCTTCCTGCACCTGACTGCTGCCTGCGGGTCTTCAGAACCAAAACAGCCATCAACGCATTGAGAAAACACGCCTTTACAGTCTCCTTCCGTGCAACCATGATATTCCTTCACGCACGACATCTCACAATTGTAATCAGGACACTCTGGCTGTTTGCATTGACGCTTGCACGCATCAATTTTCGATTGGCACGACTTAAGATCAACGTTGTTCGCCTTGCAGTCGTCCATAATCTTCTCACACCTGCCTTCGCAGCTCACAGGCTTTGGAGCACACTGCATGATGCAATTCTTTCGATTACTATCGCATGCAGTCTTTATGCCTTCCGCGTTGAATCCTACAGTTTTTTTCAAGCAAATATCATACTCTCTATCACAACCCTGTTCGCAAGTCTGCGGTGGCTGTTCAGGTTTTTCGCATTTCTGCTGCACGCAGTCATTGCGGAATTTCTCGCAGGCAGCTCTTACGGATTCCATGTTCAAGCCTACAGTTTTTTCCAAGCACACTTTGTAATCTTTATCACAACCCTGTTCGCAAGTCTGTGGCTGTTCAGGTTTGTCGCACTTTTCCTGCATACATTCATCGTGCAATCTTGCGCACGCGGCCCTTATGCTTTCAGCATTTATTCCGACAGTAGTTTTCAAACACTCATCGAGTTTTCTGCCACAACCCTGCTCGCACGTTTCTTTTGGAGGTTCAGACACCTGAGGCATGCAAAACTTCACAATGCAATCTTGAGACTGGCCGCCATACATTTCTCTGCAAGAACTCTCACAATCTTCCTTGCAACGATCATGCATGCAACGGATAAACACGCCCATTCCCTGCGAAATAAGCTTCTTGCACATCGTCGGACAATCTTCCTGTGCGGGAGGCATAGCAGTGCGCACGGAAACCGACGCTTGAGCAGGCGCTGTAGTCTTCATAATGTTGACAGGCACTGTATTAAATGCTGCTGAAACAGAGACAGCAAGAACTAAAAGTAATACGCTAAGAAGAAACAATTTTTTCATCACGAACACCTCTTTTATTATTGAAAGTGGAATTTGGTTTATAAAGATTTACTTTGTACTTAGACATAAGCTCGTCGATACAATAAGGAAAGCTTTTTATAACACCTGCCTGAACGCCTGAATAGGGTGAAGACACAATGAAAGTATATCAGAAACCAGACTCTATAATTTGCATTGATGAAACATTAACTGATGCACCTATGATAGATCCAAAAGACCAGAAAGCAACGCTCCGCGCATGGAATCTATTGCGCGATTACACACATTCACTGTATCGTTCCCCAAATCATCCTAGAACTGATAAAGAAGATTATCGCTAGATCTCAATTCATTTCTGCTTCGGATAAGTTCCAGGCAGCATGAACACTTTGTCGATCTTCACGCACAAACCCTTATTCTCAGTCATAACCTGTTCTGTCGTCATAACAGAAATTCCTAACGCCACCAATTCATCCTTCAAACTCATAACAGCAACAATATCATCCTTATCAATCTCAGAATTCAACTTAACAATACCAGGCACGTTCAAACTCGCGCCATGACAAACAGTATCAACAGCGCTGTCCTGAATCCAAATTTTAGGCAGGTGCTGAACAGCGAACTCAACAGGCCTAATACAATGCCGCAAAAATTTCTCATTGCCTTCTTCCTTCCAAAACGCAAACGCGTCCTCTAAATCCTGCAAAGAAACCCAATTCTTCTCAGTAAAAGGACCTGCCTTAGTTCTGATCAGTTCAGCCATATGAGCGCCGACCTTCAATCTCTTGCCGACATCATGGCACAATTTTCTCACATACGTGCCAGCCTGCGAGCCCATCCTAAACAATACGTCCTGCCCGTCAATCTCTAAAATATCAAGATAATACACTTCCCTCTCACGCTCCTTCCTGACAACTGAAGATTTTACCGGAGGCATTTGAGTGATTTTTCCAACAAACTCCTTCAACGCCTTCTCCAACTCAGCCTGCTCAACAGGCTTGTGCAAGTGCATGATGCAAACATATTCCTTACCGGCAGTCAACAACGCCTGAACAATCCTGGTTGCACGGTCTGTAGCAACAGGCAAAATACCAGTAACTCCAGGATCAAGACTGCCACCATGCCCTGCCTTCTCAATATGCAAAATTTTCTGCACGTAACCAGAAACCATATGAGAAGTCGGACCTTTAGGCTTGTTAAGATCAATCACTCCATACTCGATCAAATCCTGAATTTTTCTCTCATCAGGATTACAGCCAGATTTAGAATCAGTCTGTGCCTCTCTCTTGACAAGAATTTCGCGCTTTATTTTTTCAAACGGAAGAAGTCCCATTATTTCGCTGCTTCTTTTGCAACTGGTTTGTTAGGAGCGGGTTTAGATTCGGTTTTTGGCGCAGGTTTCGCTTCAACTTTTGTCTCTGTAGGAGTGCCAGTTATTTTCTCAGCAATCTTTTTCACAATGCCTTTCTTTTTCTCTTCTTTCTTCACTTCAAGCATCGGAGCGCCGAACAATTCAGCTCTCACAACACCCTTATCATCCTTAGAAGCATTGACTTTGACTCTGGAAGGCGGATTCTTCATGCCGTGCTTCCAAATCTCCAAATTCACAGTCGTCCCAAGACGCACATCCTCGCTCTTCATATGCTTAGCCAAAAATTCCTTCGCAGTAATAACTGCCTTCTTAGCTCTACGATACCTGGCAGCTTTCAACCAGCCCCTTCTCAATGGAATAGTATAAGTTCTTTCGAGTACCATTTTAAACCTTCAACTTCGTCCTGCGCCAATTTCTTTTGATAGCAGTATGCCTGCCAGGATGGACACGTCTACCTTTACCATACGTTTTTGGAACTGTCCAAAACGGCGCCCAACGCGTTTGTCGCATTCGCTTGATTAGGCGTTTCTTTCTAGCTGGATGTTTGGTGCTCGGCATTTTCAGTTTTTACTTCCTCAACTTTCTTCTTTCTCGGAGCGCGCGGCTTTTTCAAAACAGTCTTATCAGCAGGAGTTTCAGCTGAAACTTCCTTCGGAGCCTCCTTAGGCCTGACTGGCAGAACGATGCCTTGCTCTTTCATGATTTGGTTAGCAGTAACTTCCAATAAGTGCTGGCCCCTTGGCGTGATGATTCTTCCTTTATGCACTCCTTTGACTGCAGTTTTTGCAAGACCAGACTTTTCCAATTGCTGTAGAATTTTACGAATGTGATTTCCAGCTGCAGGGAACACGTGCTCAGGAGCCATACCCATATTCTTCCTTCCACTGAACTTATTGCGCAACTTCTGCGTGCCAACAGGACCAAGAATGAACAATTTCCTCAAAATAGAAGCAGCACGGATGTACCACCAGTCCAATTGGACAGGCGCACGCTCACGGCTAATACCAGTCTTAACGAAAGGCGCCCAAGCTGCAGGCTTAACCAACGGTTCCTTTTTCAGTTCCTCAGCAACACGATGAACTAACTGTGTTGCGTCAACATCATATATTCCCATAGTGTGACCTCGCGGTCTATCATGAATGACCTTGCGGTTCACTCAGAATATAATATGGGCACAAGGGGTGGTTTATAAAGATTTTGGTTACTTATCACAGAAATAAGCCAGACGAGGGTCGTCGTAATTCTTTCTAGTAACAATACGAATTGTAACAGGATCAACTGCGTGCGCTATGAGGTCTTCAAATAATTCAGCAGTTTTCTTGTCAACTCCGGATTCCTTCAGAACAGCTGCAGCTTTCTTCGGAGTTGTTTCTGCCTGCATGTCATAATGATGAGGAGCCACCACATCCAATCTGACACGTTCAACAGGTGTGTCAAGCGCACCAGCAAATTGATGCAATCTAGTGAAATAACTCATGACTTTTCAAGAATCAGACATGTTGATAAAGATTTCTAGCATCAAGGATACAATTTCTCAATAACATGCGCCAATTCTGGGTGAATCATTTGGTTCTTCTTCACCATGTCGCGGACATCAGCGACACTGAACCACCTGCAGCCAGAAACTTCATCTTCATTAATTTTGAACGGGCCCTCTGAAATCCCCCTGAACACTTCCAAAAACTTGCGCATCTTATAATGATCATACGGACTCTCATGAATTTTAGTCAGCGGAATATCAATCCCAAGCTCTTCCTTCATCTCTCTCTTTCCAGCCTGCTCGTAAGTCTCGCCTTTCTGCACATGACCACCAGCAGAAGTAACCCAATGGCCCGGGCAAAACTCTTTTTTCGCGCTGCGCATCTGCAACAAAATCTCTCCCTTCTCATTGAAAATAATAACGTGCACGATGCGATGATTCAAACGCTTCGCATAAACATCAGAATAAGGCGCAGACCCAACTATCTCATTATTCTCATCAACAACATCCAACACTTCCTGCATCACGTCACCTGTTTATCAAGAACGTACAAATAATTCATCTATATATTCTTTGCCCTAATACGAAAACATTTTTAAACAAACTACCCGCACAAAATAGTATGCTCAAGCTAACACTGCCGGACGGAAAAGTACTGCAGCTGCCAGACAAAAGCACAGGAATGCAGGCAGCAGAAGCCATAGGCAAAAGACTAGCAAAAGACGCGCTTGCCGTAGAGATAGATGGAGAAGTACGCGACTTAATGCGGCCAATAGAAAAAGATTCAAAAATAAAAATTCTAACCTTTGCAAGCAAAGGCGGAAAAGACACGCTAAGGCACAGCACAGCGCACATCTTCGCACACGCAGTCAAACACCTGTACCCAAACGCAAAACCAACAATCGGACCGCCAGTCGAAGAAGGATTCTACTACGACTTTGACGACTTTAAAATCACGCCAGACGACTTCGCAAAAATACAAACAAAAATGCAAGAAATCGTGAATTCAAACTATCCCTTCGAAAGACACGAGTGGACTTTAGCAGACGTCAAAAAACACGAAGGAGACAACCCCTACAAACTAGAACTCGCAAAAGAATTCCAAGAAAAAGGGTGGAAACTAACCGCGTACAAAGACGGAGACTTCATTGACCTTTGCGAAGGACCGCATGTTCCAACAACAGGTTACGTGAAAGCATTCAAGCTCACAAAAATAGCAGCAGCACACTGGAGAGGAGACCAGGAAAACAAGCAACTGACAAGAGTGTACGGAATATCTTTCCCTTCAACAAAAGAACTGCAAGACTACGAAACATTAATGCAGGAAGTAGAGAAAAGAGACCATCGCAAGATTGGCGCACAGTTAGACTTATTCATGACACATGAGTGGAGTCCTGGGTCAGTTTTCCTGTTTCCAAAAGGACAAATCATTTTCAACGAACTCGTGAATTTCATCCGCGAAGAATACTGGAAGCGCGGCTATCAAGAAGTGCAAAGCCCGCAAATGTACAACAAATCGTTATGGGAAGCATCAGGGCACTGGGCACACTATAAGGAAAACATGTTCTTAATGGACGTAGACGATGAAGAATTCTCATTAAAACCAATGAACTGCCCGGGGCACATACTAATGTTCAAATCGAAAACAAGAAGTTACAGAGACCTGCCAATCAGGTTTGCAGAATTCACGGCATTGCACCGAAATGAAGTTAGGGGAACACTCGGAGGCATGACGAGAGTCAGACGATTGCAGCAGGACGACGCGCACATATTCTGCATGCCGGACCAAATCAAACAGGAAGTAAAAGGAGTATTGGAGTTTGTCAAATACCTCTATGAAGACGTTTTCAAATTCAGCTTCAAAGCAAAACTGTCAACCAAGCCGGAAAAAGCAATGGGAGCGCCAGAACTCTGGGAAAAAGCCGAAAAAGCGCTTGAAGATTCACTTAAGGAAGCCACAATACAATACGAAGTCAAGCCAGGAGAAGGAGCTTTCTACGGGCCAAAAATAGACATTGACGTCAAAGACGCGCTCGGCAGGGACTGGCAATTGGCGACGATACAAATCGATTTCCAAATGCCATTGCGCATGGGCGCAGAATATGAGGGGCAGGACAACACGAAACACCCGTGCGTAATGGTACACCGAGCAATACTTGGCAGCCTTGAACGCTTCATGGGAGTAATGATAGAACACTACGCAGGAAAATTCCCGTTATGGCTGTCACCGGAGCAAGTGAGAGTACTATCTATAGCAGACAGATTCAATGCAGACGCGCAAAAACTAGTCGACGAATTACGCGCCCACCACATCAGAGCAACACTCGACGGATCAGCAGAAACAATCAACAAAAAAGTCAGAAACGCGCAAGTCGACCAAGTCAACTATATATTAGTCTACGGAGAAAAAGAACAGCAAAGCAGCGCACTGCAAGTCAGAACACGAGACAACAAAGTCTTCGGACCAGTCCAAACAGAACAATTCACCAAAGACCTTCTAAAAGAAATCCACGAGAAAAAATAAACAAACATTTATATCTAATCAAGCGATAATAGATAGCATGAAAAGAGGACAGCAAAGCATAGCACTTGTTCTTCTAGGAATAGTCGCAATCATCGCACTCATCGGATTAATACTTCTCGTCAAAAAAACGCCAACAGGAGCAGTCTACGGCGGACAAATACTCTGGAGCGGACCATTAAACTGGAACAACGTCTTCGGATTCACGCCAAACCTTGAATCAGCAGAATCATGGTGCCCCTACCACACAATAGAAGAAGGCGGATTCCTAGACGCAGTACAATTATGGGGCAAAGGAAATTACAGATGTTACGCAGTGCCTCCAGAAAGCGTGCCATCAATTTATTGGAATTACTTCCAGCACAGACCAATCGCGTGCTTCGCAGAAGGAACACTCACAGTAAGCCAAGAAATAAAAGCAAAACTGCCTATCATCTGCAACCCTCCATCAGGAGCGTACAACCCATTCCCACACCAAGGAATATCATACCCATACCAAGGCCCCACTTGGAGTTAATACAATACGTACACAACATTTAAATATCATATTCTCAATATTCTAATCATACATCAAAAAAGGAGGCTGAACATATGAAAAAGGGCCAAACAGGCATAGCATTAGTAATTCTCGGCGTAGTAGCCATCATCGCAGTCATCGGACTCGTACTATTATTCACACGCGCAAGCAAACAAGCACAAGGCGCAGCACTACTTGATCTTTCAATCGGAAACTCATACGGAAGCGGACCGCAATACGGCGCTGAAGGAATATCAAACACATACCCAACAGAAGCATACGCTCCAGGAGTACCGCAAATAGCATATCCTGCTTACCGACCATACCCAGGCGGAGTCTCAACACGAGGAAGCAGAACACCTGCATTCATCATCAGCGGAAAATACGCATACGGAGGATTCGCATCAATTGAAGATTTATACGGTTGTGAAAGAGACCTGACAGTCGGATCAAAAATCGGAGTCCCACACGACCAATTCAACTGCTACGCAGTACCAAACAAGGCAGGATCACAAGCAACAGGATTCTACCCACCAGACAGCGCAGCACAAGCAAGACCAAACCAAGATTACACTGGAAAACTCGGCGGAGACATGTACTGCTACGCGAACAGCCTAGGAGCTGAACAGCAAGTGCCAAACAGCGAAGACCTGATCAGGGAGAACATCCTCATCACAGTTGTCGGAAACCCAACTGGACAGGAGAAATTTGACTGGACCGCAGTAAGCATTAATGGCGAAGACGTGCCAGTATGCTGGGTCAGCGCAAAAACCTTCCCATTCAACCAAGGATCAGAGTAAGTTTTTAAATTCAGTTATTTTTTTCTCTTTTTTATGACAGACTACAAGCAAGTAATTCTAGTACGCGAAGATTTGAAGCTGACAAAAGGAAAAATGTCAGCACAAGCAAGTCACGCATCAGTCGGAGCAGTTTTGAAATCGCACAAAGACGACATTGCGAAATGGCAAGACCAAGGCATGAAAAAAGTCGTTTTGCGAGTCGCGGACAAAGAAGAATTGTACAAGTACAAACAACTAGCAGAAGACGCAGGACTGGTTGTCGCGCTCATAACTGACGCAGGACATACTCATTTAACGCCAGGCACTCCAACATGCGTTGGAATAGGACCGGACAAAGTAGAAAAAATAGACAAAATAACTGGAAAGCTATCTCTTATCTCGTAGTTACACCCACCGCAACGTTTATAAACACCCCTTCTGAACTCACGAGTTATGGTCAGTTTCAAAGTTGTCATCGGCACCAAGGAAGGAAAGTGCGTGCAAAAAGACATACAAGAACCAGAAGCCAAGCTGTTCCTAGGCAAGAAAATAGGCGATGCCATAGCAGGAGACAACATCGGACTGGCAGGCTACGAATTCCAAATTACGGGAGGAAGCGACTATTGCGGATTCCCAATGCGAAAAGACGTAGAAGGATTCGCACGCAAAAAAATACTCGCAGTAGAAGGCATCGGCTTGAAGAAAAAAGCAAAAGGAATCAGAATCAGAAAAACAGTCTGCGGCAACACCATTCATCCTAAAATTTCTCAAGTAAACCTCAAAATCACAAAAGAAGGCAAAGAGCCATTACAATTCCCAGTAAAAGCGGAAGAAAAGAAAGAGTAAGCAAAATGAATTCTGAAATAAAACCATTGACGCTTGTAGAATTATGTGAACAAGAAATTCCGGATTCAGAAACAGTTTTAGCGACATTCAAAGACTATGCCACAATCGGCGCGGCAATCTCTCCCAGATCCATACGCGAAATCGTGGAAAAAACTTCATTTACGCGCGCACAACTTGAAGAAGCACACGCATACATGGTCCTGGGCAAAAACAAACAGCAACAAATGCGAGAAACCAGAGCCGCATTAGGATATGAACAGGCAATCTTCTATCTGAGCACCAAACTCACCAGCTAAATCTTTTTTAGAGTTCCGAAGACTTTAAATACAATGCAAACTGTAAATCTTAAAAAGATGGCAGACGAAGAACTCATCAAAAAATTTGTAGAACTACATTCTCAAACAGAACAACTGCTTAATCAGGAGAATCTCAAAGATGCCAAACAAAAATACCTCGCAGTCGTAGATGCTTACCACTTAATCGAAAAAAGCCAGCTCGAAAGATTCCACAAAGAACTCGCCCACGACCAAGTAACACAACTATTCAAAAAAGTCAATGAAACAAGAGAAAGAGTAAAAGTGCCATGGCACCTGATAGCAGCAGGCTCGCTCATAATCGCGTTCAGCATCCTAGTCGTCATCAACCCAAGCATCGTCGGACTGGCAGGACTAGATAACATAATGAGAGACAAAGTAGACATCACATTCACACAATCAAAAATAAACCAAGCCACACTGCAAGACAGGCCATTATCACTCTCAGCAAGCGGAGAATTTATTGGAAACGTTAAACTCTTCTACAAAAAAGGAGACAAACTAGAACTACTATTCGACAGCCAGAAAAGCGCCAGCGAAAACGGAAAATTTATTGACATCTGCGAAGAAACATGCGAGATAAACTCGCAATCAAACACAGTTGAGCTGTTCGCGCAAGTAGAGCAAAACAGCAAGCTGACAATCACAGAACTCTCTTACGCAGTAGAAAGAAAAAGCAACACCCCGCCCTCCTGGACAGGCACAACACGCACGTTCAAAGCAGAAAAAGGCAAAACAACCACAATAGACCTATCACGATACTTCACAGACGCAGAACAAGACCAGCTAACATACTTAAGCACATCAACAGACGGCCTAGAAGTCAGCGTAGAAAACAGCAAAGTCACAATAACACCATCTGTCCAAGGCTCGAAAGGCATAGTATTCATCGCATCAGACCTACAAGACGTCACAAGAGTGCCAGTAACAATAGAAATCAAGTAGTATTCTCTTCTAAGTAGTCTAACACTATACTATATGCCCTACAGCAACATTTAAATACCCAACTGCCAAACTTCCCTATAGAAAAAAAGGTGGGTTTCATATACCAATCACAGGGGTTTCATATATGAAAAAGGGGCAGATAACTGTTTTCATCATAATAGGACTTATTATCCTTCTAATCATCGGCACAGTACTCTATCTAACACGAAAAGAAATAACAAGACCATTCGAAGGTGCACGCCCAAGAGTAGCAGAAATACCCCAAGAAGTACAACCGCTCAGAGACCTAGTAGACTCGTGCATCAGAAGACTCGCAACAGACGGACTGCGCAAAATAGGCGACAATGGTGGCTACATAGACACTTCACAATTATCCTACAACATCTTCCAACCAACAGAAGGAGAAGCAGTACAATTCTCACCAGGAGCAGGACCAAACATAGCCTACTGGTGGCACATGTCAAGCAAAAACAAATGCGGACCAGGAGCATGCGAGTTCAGCTCAGAAAGACCAGGACTATACAGAGGCGACGGGGGAACAAACATAGAAGCACAACTGGACACGTACATAACAAAAGGACTTTCTGACTGCCTCGGAAACTTCCAAGAATTCAAACAACGAGGATGCGACGTACAAGAACTAAGCGAGCCAAAAGTTACGACAAACATCGCACAAGAAGACATATTCTTCACAGGAAAATACTCGCTGAGAGCAGTCTGCGCAGAACAAAGCTACGAAATGGAAGACTACTACGTAAACATAGACCTCAACATGAGAGAAATATACGAACTAGCCACAGAACTCGCCAATTTCCAACTACAACAAAGATTCCTAGAACAAGTCACGAAAAACCTCATAGCAACATACGGCAACATGGACAGCAGCATGATCCCCCCAACAAGAAAATACGAAGTAGGACCCCCAAAACCAGGAATGTTCTGGATAAAAAACGACATACTCCAAAGAATCAAAACCCTGCTAACAGCATACATACCAGTAATCCAAGTAGCAAACGTACAAAACTACAACTACATCAGAGCGCCTCCAAACGTCAGAGACAAAGAACACTACGAACTACTCTACAACAGACAATTCCTGATACCAATCAACGTCTCACACCACTCACTAGAAGCACGATTCAGCTACCTCGACTGGTGGGAACCATACTTTGATTTGAACTGCAACGGACAACTCTGCCAAGCAGACAGCGCAAGCAACTTCATGTTCCTGCCATTCACAATAAACAGGTACGAATTCGCATACGACATCAGCTACCCAGTCCTAGTAGAAATCAGAAACCCAGTAGCATTCAACGATGAAGGCTACAGCTTCAAATTCTTCATCGAACAAAACCTCCGAAACAGCGACGCATTACTCATAGACACAGTTCCTCTGGCCATATCCAAAACCGGAAAACCGCCAAGCCTCTTCTGCGATCCAGCACAAATGACGTCAGGAACAGTAACAGTACTAGTAAAAAGCGGCAAAGACCTCAAAGGAATGAACGGAGCCAGCATAAGTTACATGTGCGGAGAAGAAAACTGCAACATAGGCTTTACAGAAAAAGGAAACCTAACCTCAAAATTCCCAAGATGCATAGGAGGAGCGTTGCGCGTAACGAAACAAGGCTACGCAAGCCACACGCAAAGACTCGACACCGCGCGCGAAAACCCACTCCGCGTAGAAATAATGCTAGAACCAGTCAGAATCCTGAACGCCAGCATCAAAAATTACGCATTCACAAAATTGGAGAAACATTCATCCTGGACATTTGAAGAAGGAGGAGGGCCTCTCAGACCACCAGATGAGCAAAGCGCCACAATAATGCTCATCCGCAACGGAGGCCAGTACGACGAGCCATTCACAGCAGTAACTGAACTAAAAGGCAATGGAAAGAACGAGATTCCGCTCATCCCAGGCAACTATTCCATCAAAATAATGAGCTTTTACAGAGGAAACGTAACCTTCCCTCCAGACGAAAGATGCGTCAGAATCAAAAAACTATTCGGCAGCAAAAAGAAATGCTATTTTGTTCCAAAAGACCCGTTGATATTCAACGAGTCATCACCATACCCGTACGGAGGAGCAGAAATACAGTACCAATTCACATCAACAATGCTCAGAGCAGCAGACGAAATCGAATTCAGACAATACGTACAAGGCATAGATAAAGTAGCCCAGAACAAAAGAATAATTGAAGACCTCCAACAAATAGAGACAGTAATGATGTACTCATCATCAAACCCAGAAAGAATCTATCCGGTGCTCAAATGAAAATAATGCAAAAAATAGCATTAATGATGATCTGCCTAATCCTAAGCATCCCAATAGTCCTCGCGCAAGAACTCAACATACAAAAATTCCAAGGAAAAGACAACGTCAAAGGTTACGCCAAAGTAGAAGACCAGTTCACAATAGAAGTCCTCGTCAAAATCCCAGGCGAAGAAATCATAGACAAAGAACAAGTCAGAATATACATCGAAGACAGTTATGCATTCTTTGATTCATGCGTCGCAGCAGAAGCAGCAGGCTATTACAAATGCATATTCTTCGAACCAGAATTCGAAGCATACGAGCCGATAACATTCCTCATTGAACTACGCGATGACTCAGACAATATAGTGGGATCGGAAACGCGCACACTTGTAGTGGATAATTTGGCGCCAGAAGTCAAAGAATTCACAGTCGAGCCACCAATATCAGCAGGAGACCTCACGATCTCATACGTCGCAGAAGACTACAGCCTAACTCACGGCCAAACAGACCAGTGCTCAGGAATAAAATCCATAACGATCAACGCGGGAACAAAATCAGTAACTGACTCAGGAGAACTCGGAACATGCGCAAAAGACAACATCCTCCAAATGACAATAGACAAACCAGGCGCGCAACAAATCTGCATCGCAGCAAAAGACCACCTCAACTTCGCCTCAGCACCAAAATGCACAGAAATCAGAATCGACAAAGCACCGCCAGAAATCAAACAAGTCTCAATCCTAGACGAACAAGGATTTGTACTAACACACGTACGCTCAGGAGAAGAAAGACTCGCAAAAATCAACGCGTTCATAACAGACGACGGACAAGTAGACCCGAGCACAGTATACGGAACATTCTCACAATTAAATCCAAACCTACCAGACCCAATACTTCCTGACGTAATTGAGGGCGACATTTACAGCTGGCAAAACATACCAGTAACAGAAGTCAGCCCATGCAAGCTCACAATAACAGCAAAAGACACCCTGGCTAACGAGAAAACACAAGACTTTGACTGCACGATAAAAGCAGACGACACGCCACCAACAGTCATAGGACTCGTAACAAGCACAGGAGGCACAACAGAAGCCACACCAGGACAAGAAGGAGCGCCAGCAGCAACAAGAGAAGGAATGCCGTTGTACGGATACGGCTCCATGCTTATCATAGAATTCGACGACAAAGACAATACTGGCAGCCCAGGAATAGGAATGCTTTCAGCAAAAGCATACCTTGACTTAAGCCGATTAGGAATGGACAGCTTCACCCAAGCAGACCTATGCTCAAGACTCAGCGGAGGAATCTGGAGATGCTCCTGGCTAATCAACCCGCCAACAACAACAGATGAAGGCACGTACACGATCACGCTAAGCGAAAGCACATCAGACGATTTAGATAACCAAATTGGCACGAGCCAAGCATTCGAAATAATATACGACAACACAGGACCCAAAAAACCAGAAATTGTTGATTACAAAATAATCTCAGGCGAAATGGGCATCGAGTACAAAGGAGGAGCAGTCAGAGGAGACTACCTCCAATACACAGTCCGCTCAGGAGAATTCCTCACAGCATTCGCAGACTTCAACGAAGTAGGAGGCGATGCGAAAACAACACCAACATCCTGCACAGATGTTAACAATTCAACAAAAGACTGCATCTTCGAAGCCCTCATAGACCTAAGCGGACCATTCACAGCAACCTTAAACTTTGAATTCTTCGACGACGCGGGAAACAAAGCAAGCACGAACACGACATTAGAAATCTACGGCATAGACAACGAAACCAATCCGAAATACTGGAAAACACCTCCAACAGTCACGTGCAGTCCGCAAATAATCTACCGCGACACAGCAAAACTCGTCTCTCAATCAGCAGCATGCAGAGTAGACCTCACAACACCTAGAACAGACATAAGCACGCTCGCAATCGTAGGACCAGAATCACCAGACGAATGCACAGGAGATGTAGAATTAACGCTCAACGACATTTACGTAATAAACAACATTGAAGGAAGCACACACCCATACTTATTCCTCAGACTAGAAGCGCGCGAATACTTCGGCATATCGAAAACCTTCAACTGCCCAATGCAAATCTATTCCAAACGAGCAGTCAAAGCACCAGACGGAGCCACACACTACTACGTTACTCCGATATCACAAGAAATGCCGGTAAACATGACAGTAATGTTCGGCGACTCACCACTCGGAACACTCAACGCGAACATCGATGACAAACTGAGAAGCGCTTTCAAAGAAGGACTCGCAGACGAACAATGGATAAGTGAACTTAGACAATGGATATACTACGCAGAACTCGTCTGCTGGGCAAAAACACTCATCACAAACATCATAGGAGCATTATTCCTGGTAACAGGCATACTCAAAATACTCGCATCAGTACTCTATGCAGGAACAGTAACTGCACCAGCAGCGCCAGGAGTAGACCAAGCAGCATCAAGCGTCTGTAACATAGAAGAAAACGTGTCCAAAATATACGGCGACACAGCAGGCGGAATAATGAAATTCTTAGACGCATTCTGCTCAGTCATCAACTGCGCCTCAGGAGGAAAAGAAGGACTAGAAGGAATACTTGGAGGAGGCGCAACAAGCGGATTGGGACTCCCATGGTGCTCAGGAGACGTAAAAGAATTGTCAGGCACAGACCTTGGCAAATTCGCACAAGAATCAGGCATTTCAGTTTTTCCAGCGGTCAAAGACTCACTAATCCTGAGCCTGTTATGCCTCTGCCTGCCCGGAATCATTTACAATCTAGACAAAAAACGACAAATCGACTGCTTCAAAGCAGTCTGCATGTACGACCTAGTCAAAAAGAACGGATACCCAATAGACTTCTGCGAAGAAATGCACGGCTACCTCACCTGCGTGTTCTGGGTAGGAGAACTCTTCGCAATAATACCATTCCTCAACTTCTTTGACCAGCTAATCGACATGGTCGTCACATGGATTTCTGACCCAGTAGCACTTTTCACGCAAGCAATCGGAGGAATCTGCCAAACAACCTGTCCCACGCCAAACAGCCCATGGATGTACTTACTCTGCGCGACATGGAAAACAACATCAGTAGTAATGGAAGCAATCGCAGCATACAAACAAGTAACAGACAAAGAAAACGAGTTCGGCAAACCACCAGGAACAGAATACTGCAACAGAATGGAAGAAATAGAAGACGAAATGGAAGAAGAGGCAGCAGCATGAGAAGAATATTCTTTATGCTTGTTGTTGTGGTTTTATTTAGTGTAATTGTTGAAGCGCCGCATAATCCTTATGGAATGATGCACGATTCGATCACAAATACGTACATGAAAGGAAATTATGTGTATTCCTATGATAAAGGTTCTGGCTTGTACACGACACAGGATACAGGAACAGGAGTCTTTAGAGCATTAAATCCAAATACAGGACAAGTTGTCGCATATTCCGACAACCAACCAGTGCAAATGTACGGATCTGGTGGAACAGGAGCGCCTGTCCTAATAGATCAATATGGCTCACAATATAGCGAATTCCTCCCATATGGCTATGGTTCCGATCCTGTGGCAGCGCAAGCACCAGTAGCAGTTCCTGGAATAGCACCTGCACCAGCTCCGGCTCCAGCAGCACAACCATCTGAGACCGAATGTGTAGGCGATTGTGCAAATGTACCGTTGCCAGGAGCAGATTCAGGCTATTCAGGCTATTCAGGATCCCAAGGAACAGCCCAAGGAACAACTGGCAGTGCAGGATCCCAAGGAACAATTGGCGGTACCACGCAAGAAAAGCCAAAACCAAGCGGGGTCGCGCCAATCGGCGGCAATGTTCCGCAAGGAGGAACACAGCCAGCAGGTGCAGGAACATCAGGCGCGCAGCCACAGACACAATACTCCTATGTTGTTACCGCTGAAGGCGGCTATACTGATAGCACAGGGAAAACTTGGCCCACAGGGTCAGTGCTTACTTTTGACCAAAAGGTTTCTGGCCTAACAGAAATCACTCCAGAACAAAAAAAATTCACAGATAAATACGCAGGAAAATACACTTATTCAGGTGGGTCATTTACTTCCACCTCAACAAAAACAGAAGAAGGCACGATAGAAGATTACAGAACAACAACAACCGTCACCATAAACGCAGACGGGTCGAAAACAGTAGACCAACAATACTCTGTTTGCGGACAAGGACTTCTTGCATCTTGCGAAGAAACAGGATGGGTCCCGCAAAACGAAAGAAGACAGACAGTCACAACAACAACTGACACCACAACAACATCAAAAGGCAAAAAAGTCACATACCAAAACTCACAAACAACAACACAATACGACTCAGAAGGTAAAAAAACAGGAACGACAACAACCACAAACCAATACTACGAAAGAACCGGAACCACCGGACCATCAACAGTGACAGTAAAAGATGACAAGGGCAATATAATCTATACGATTGACAAAGATGGAGAATCAAAATACGCCGACGAATCAAAACTCACAAAAGAACAAGAAGCAAACATAGACAGAGCAAATGTCAACTTTGTCAATGCAGGAGGAGCAGGATTCGGAGATGCGTGCGCACTCCTCGGCACTGCAAGATGCGCAGGAAGATTCCTCAGAGCATTCAACGAATACTCAGGACTCAGACAATACTCATCCATCGGACTGGACGATTACGACGCGCAAGTCAGAGCAAGAAAAGCGGAAATTCAGCAGGAATTCTGCATCGCGATGGGAATCACGCAATGCCTCGCCTCAAAAATCTGCGAACAACGACACGAACTAGAAGCAGGAAACGTAGTAGGAGGAAGAGGACCAGGAGGACAATACGTCACAAGCGCATCACTCAACGCTGAAAGAACGCCACCAATAGAAATCGAAGGCATGACGCGACAACAACTAGTCGACCTCTTCGGCAACGCAACAGTAATTGCAGGAAGGCTAGTCAACCTAACAGACCCAGCCTTCAAACCAGAAACACTAGGCAGACTCAAACTAAGACTATACCACGTACAATACAGCGTAACAAACAACCTAGAAGAAGACGCGCTCACGTACAATCTAGCATTCATACGCGTCCCAGACCAAGCCAACTCAAGCTACGGCAAAGCAGCAGTAGAAGCCAAATGGTTCCCAGGACCAAAATACCCAACACTAGCAAAAGGCGACACAGCAGGAGACCACATTTACAAGTTCAGCGCAACAGAATACAGCGACATCTGCCTCACATTCAACCCAGGACTCCCATCAGGAAGCCCATCAGGAGGATTTGCAGGAGGAGACATAGACACCGCCAACCGCCTCTGCGTGCCATTCTCTGAAAGCACAACAGCAACAGAAGGAGCAGCACCACCAGGCGCAGCAGCACCACCAGCAGAAGCACCAACAGGACAAACACCAGGAGGACAAGTATGAAATGGATGACAAAGCCACGAATCATCGGCATAATCCTCCTAGTCATCGCACTGCTCGTCTACTTCATAGGAAGACAAGGCGCAATCCCTGTCGCAATAGCCGGAATAATAATAATCATCGCGCCAGCCAAACACGCCAACAAAATGTTCGACCTCTACATAGAAAACTTTTCCAAATGGAAAACAATAATCATCACAGCACTCTACGAAGCACTCTACTGGCTAGTCATCTTCGGCAGCGCATACTTCTTCCAATACTTAGTCCAAAGCAAAATAGCATTATCACAAGGCGCAGCACTAACCCGCGAGCAAATGATGAATCCAGAACTCGTAACGCAAGGCACAGCGTCATTGAAAGAATTCGTAACATTCCTATTCATCGGAGGAGCATTGCTCTTAATCTTCAGCTGCATAATCTACAGCATATCACGCGCAATCATCTGGACAACAATCACAAACCAAAAAACCAACAAGAAATACCTGCTAAAATTCACCCTGCTAAACATCGCATGGTGGGCGATCTGGCTCCCATTGTACATAATAATCAACATATCTCTGAAAAACGACCCGCGAGTAAAAGAATCAATGGTAGTATTACTGCTGTTTGGCTACTATTTCAGCCCAATAGTCCACACGATTTACACAAAAAAACACCTCATCGGACAAAGCATCGGCAACGGAATAGCATGGGGAATATCAAAAGTCCACCGCTTCATAATCCCATACATCCTCATCTTCGTAACCTACGTAATACTATACCAACTATTCAGGCTCGTAGAAACCACAGCCTGGGCAAAAGCAGTCTCAATATTATTCATCATCATATTCATCGCGTGGGCAAGAACATACTTGTACGAAGTGATTAAAGAATTCAAGTAACATGAAATCACAAAAAGAGGTGCTTTTTGGGAACTCGATGAGCTCTGCTCATTCGAGTAAAAGGGGTAGGAAAGCACAGATTACGATATTCATAATCATCGGAATAGTCCTACTGCTAAGCCTATCAGTAGCCATCTACTTCTACCAACAAAGAACAACCGCGCCAATCAAAAAAATAGTCGCAGTCCCAGAAGACATCCAACAAATCTATGATTATGTAAACACGTGCATAGACCAAATCGGCAAAGACGGCATAATAATCCTCGGAGCACAAGGCGGATACATAGAAATTCCAGCAATAATCGATAGAAACCCAAACGCGTACGTAGCCTCAGACCCACTAGGAATCGCAAAAACAGTAATGTGGTACCACGAAGGAGAAGGCAGAACACCAACACTCGACTACATGCAACGAGCACTCGCGCTTTATGTAAAACAAAATTTGCCAGATTGCGTAGGAAATTTCGAAGCATTCAATGAAAGATTTGAAATCACGCCAAAAAGCGACATACTTCCAATAGTCAGCTTTACGGACACAGAAGTAATCATCGAAGTCAGATGGCAGTTAGACATCAAAACACAAGAAAGACAAACAGAACTCAACGAATTCGTAACAGACTACCAAGTAAAGTTCAAACCAGCATGGGAACTCGCCTCAAAAGCAATGGACGAAGAAAACAAACAAGGCTGGTTTGAAAACTTAACAATAGACCTCATCAGCTCAAACGCAAGAATACCAGTCTCAGGAATGGAATTCAGCTGCGGGCCAAAAAAATGGCATTTAGAACAAGTCAAAAGAGAAATACAACTAATGCTCTACTACAACTTCCCATACATCAGAGTAGAAAACACAAATTATCCACCGCCTTTAGCATCAATTGGGACATATGAAGATTTGAAAGAAGCAGCACAAGACATCAGAAAAGACTTAGAAGCAGAAAAAGAACCAGACTGGCCAGAAAATTCTCCTCCAGACGCTTTCGAAATGAACAGAATGATGTTTGACGTCGGAGCGAAAAAATCAGACCTCAAAGCAGCATTCACATACCAGCCAGAATGGCCATTATACGTCAACGCACAGCCAAACAAAGGAGGAATACTTAGCACAACGCAAATGAAAGGAGCACGAAAATATTTGAGTTTCCTCTGCATCAACCAATGGCACTTCGCCTACGACATGATATTCCCAGTTAAGATGACGGTCAGAGACGACACGGCATTCAACGGAGAAGGATTCAACTTCCAAATGGCATTCCCAGTAATCATAGAAGACAACGAAGAAAGCAGAACATTCTTCGGACTAAAACGCTTCGTAATACCAGACACAGGAACAGACATCTGCGAAACAGTCGGCGGACAAAGAATAGACGTCCGAACAGTAGGCTTTGTGGAAGGAAGCCCAGTAGCAGAAGAACTAGAAGGAACAAACGTCACATGGCAATGCGTCAACCAAGAATGCCTCCTAGGAAAAACTTACAGCGACGGCTCAGGAGCGATACGACTAAACACGTACATACCACAAGGCTGCAGCAACCCAGCAATCCTCGCAAGCAAACCAGGATACATACCAAAAAGAGAATATGTGAGAGAAGAACACGCTGAAATCATGATGACCAAACTCAAAAAACTCTCATACACAATCATGATGCACCCATACTACGAAGAAGTCAACAAAGAAAACCCTACAAAAGCAACCAAACAAAAATGGCTGGAAGAACAAGCATACAGCAAATTCACAAAAACAATGCACGCAACAGTATCAATTAGTTTACGGGGCACAGAACAATACGATCAATACAAATCATACCCTGCAAGCCTAGACGCAGTCAAACCACAAGAAAAAGGAGCATACACGCTCGCAGAAATAGAAAACGTGACAACAGATGACGTAGAGTTCATCTACGGCGACGCAAACTACGACATCGACGTAATAGTTTTCAAAGGAAACACGCCAGTAGGCGGCTACCACGCAGAAAACATGACCATCTATTATGATGAAATAGCAGGCGCGACAAACGCAGTACTCCACGTAGTAGAGTACAGACCACTACCAGTTGAAGACTACCAACAAGCAGGACTGTTCATATTCCTGTATGACAGAGGAAAATACTCAGACGGCACACCATACCAAGACGCGCTGAGGCCAACATTCACATGAAAAAAATATACTCCCAAACAGCACTTTTCGTCATCTGGCTAGTCATCATGCTGCCTGTTGTAGAAGCACAATCAATGTCATTCCAAGACACAGGAGGAGACACAACACCGCCCGCAATAACAAGCGTACAATTAACACACGGACCACAAACAGTTGTTACTTGGAATACTGACGAACCATCAAACAGCAAAATAGAATTCGGCACAACAACAGCAATAGAACAAGTAATGAGCAAACCAGACTCTGAAACTGCACACTCGCTAACACTCCAAACAACACCAGGAACACCATACAATTACAGAATAACCAGCTGTGATACAGCAGGAAACTGCAAAAGCACAAGCCTTGACAATTTCATCGCAGGATCATTCTACATCCAAGCAACAGTACCAAGATACGCGAAAAGCACAAAACTCGACATCCCAGGAAGCACCAGACCAGGAGCAACAGTCTCGGTTATTGTGAATAACGTCGAAGTCAGAAAAGACCAGATAGACGACGGAGAATTCTTCTTCAAAAACGTGCAATTAGTCAAAGCAGCAAACACAATACAACTCAAAGCAACACTTGGCACTGAAACAGCAGAAGCCAACTACCAAATAGATATCGACGACCAGCCGCCAATGATTAATGTCACATTGCCAGCAGTCGTCACAACACAAACAGCCACGGCAAAAGTCAAAGTCTCAGAACCAGTCAACCTGACAGTAGAACTGGCAAAACCAACAGGAGACAAGCCTTTACGCCCAACAGACTTGAAAGAAGGAAAAGTTGAAGCAAACAGAGTCGAAATATCGTGGAAAACAGCGACTCCAGCAAAAGAATACGGAATCTACCGAAACAACAAAAGAATAGCCACAACAGCAACAACACAATATACTGACACGACAGTAGGAGCAGGAAAACAATACCAATACCAAGTCAGCGCGGCAAACGACAAGTGCATAGAAAGCGACCAGTCAGACATCGTCACAGTACAAACACCCACAGGACAAAACACAGAACAAACAATCCCGGAAAAATTGTTCTCATGCGAAAAAGCAAAACAAACCTTCTCATTTGAAGGACAAAAAGATATTCAAGTGCCATTGCAAGAAGGAGAAAACTACGTCACCTTCACAGCAATAGACAAAGCAGGATACAAATCAATAGCAGAAGAAAGAGTATTGTACGACACAGGACCACCAAAATTCCTTGAAAATAATCTGAAACAACTCTCGCCAACATACTCGCAAGAAGTCAAAGTCAAAGGAAAAATCTCGGAAAGAGGAAGCGTAACAGCATTCGTAAACGGCAAACCACAAAAAACAGAACCAACAGAAGCAGACGGCGCGTTCACAATCAACGTAAAACTAGAACGAACAATCAATTACACAGCAGAACAAACAAGAAGCAGTCTTGACACGGGAATCAGCTGGAAAAGCAAAGTCAAACTCGAAGCAATAGACGCAGCAGGACTGAAATCAACATCAGACGAAGTACAAGTCGAATATGCGCTATGCGGGTCAGGCACGTGGATAAACGTCCAAATGACAGAACCCATGCCAGACATTCTGAATCCACGCATGCTAATAGAAGGAATCCAACAACTAGGCCTAGCGTTCAACTACGAATACAGAGGAGGATACAAAGCAGTCATAAACCCGCGAGACATCCGCGTCAAGAAGCTGAATCTCGCACCAGAATTCCAAAAAGAATACGACAACGGACTAGTCACAACATACACGCCGCCAGTCAGAGCGCAAAGAGCCCAAAAACCAACAGGAGCAGGCTACATCCAAATCAACTTCCAACCAATAGAAGACCCATGGGCATTAACTGAAAAAGACAAAGACCCCAAAGAAAAAGCACCGGCAAACGCCACAATGTATTCACGCGAAGAACGCATCTCCCAACACAGAGAAGGAGACTGCCTCGCACCAGGATTCGGATGCATGCGATTATTCCTAGAACTCGAAATACCATTCCAAGAAGAAACAGAACAACTCGGCTACCTCCCTGACCAAAAAGCCGGAACAATAGAACAGAAAAAACTCACGAACAGAGTACAAAGAACATGCATAAACATCGAAGTAGCAATAGACAAAAGAATCCCTCCAAGCTACATCCCATCAGGACTCCTCAGAACAATACGAGACCTGCTAACCACGTTCATAGACACAATCGACAAAGTAATCAAGCCCATTGAAACAATAGGCAAGTACTTGTTTTACGCCTGCGTGGCAAGCACGTTCCTGTCCATAGTGCCAATATTCCTTGAAAAATACAATTGCGAGTACAAAAAATACGAACAAATGCTCGGCGGAGAAGGAAAGTTTGATCCGAAAGTAGCAGAAATCGGAATGTGCGAAAAAGAATACGCAGGCAGCGACGAAGCAATGCAAAACTGCAAAACCTGCCAGGACTGGAAAGGAAAAAGAAAATCATTCCAAAGAACCTACCAACAAATCTGCGACAGAGTAATGTGCCCAGCAGCACCATCATTACAGTTTTATTTGAAAACACGAGGAAGGCAAAAACCAACAATAGTCAACGCGCCAACAGCAGCCAAACAAGCAGACAAAGGATACATAGTTGACGGAAAACTATTCACAGGCAGCGACTGCTCAGCCTGGCTGGTCAAACGACAAATAAACCTTGAAGATAGAGAAAGACAAGCTGCATCACAACAATTACAAAACCAAAACCAACGAAGGTCAAAACCATTCTCAACAGGAGGACCGCAAGAAGAACCACCAAAACTTCCAGCCGGAGGGTTAGACATAGGAACCGCAGCAATTGTTGGAGCACAAGTAGTCGGACAAGCAGGAGCACAACCCGCACAACAACGCACTTCATATAGAA
Organism: uncultured Methanosarcinales archaeon; assembly: GCA_964617195.1. GTDB lineage: Archaea > Nanobdellota > Nanobdellia > Woesearchaeales > ARS49 > CABMGU01. Next base: position 110,570 of record CAZTVK010000017.1, read on the forward strand.
TCCCGCCACGATTATACTTCACCAAAGCAGAAATCGAAGAAATCTACAACAACTGGATAACACACAAATCTGACAAAGAAGGAAGCGAAGACGGAGGAGTAAACTGCGCAGGCCTGCACCCGGCAACACCAGACTGTTGCGGGTACGAATACATGCAAGAATGGAGTTCAGCGTGCGGAGTATCAGCACTCGGCTCAGGACTAGACACCTTTGACGAAATAAAAGAAAGCACCTGCCTAGCAGAACAAAAAGCAAACAGCAACGAAATCCCAGGCACAGGAGACCAAGGACCAACCAAATGCTCAGGACCAGGAAACTTGCTAAACCTATTCTCAGGATTCTGCACCAAAGACAACCAGCCAACACCAGAAAGCATACGAGTAGTACCATTCCAAGGCGGACCAGATCAAACCGGAACAATGCAGGACAAACTGCAATTAGCCGCAACAAAAGACAAATACATGTATTTACTGATGATACCACGCGAAGGAGCAACAGATTATGATTTGAAGCTCGGATACATCTACGAAACAATCGAATTCGAAAAAGCAGGACAAACCAAGAATGAAGAAAGAAGACACAAGGTCAACACAAAAGTCGAAGGAATAGAGCTTGAAAATAGCGACGATATGCAAGATAAATATTTCTCACCAGAGCACATCCAAAAATACAACCAAAATCAGCTAGACGTAAAGTTCTACGGAGACTTCACTAATTATTTATGCGAACGTGCAGGGTATTCCACAAGCGGATGCGGAGCCAACGGCAAAACAGTTTACAGCCAAGTCATGGCCCACATCAGCACACCAGACAAAGAATACATCATAAAGCCAAATGAAGGATTGATTAATTCAATTCGATGCCTCTGCTTTCCAACAATCATAGGCTATTTGAAGCTCTGGAGAAAAATCCTCGCAGAAGTCAGAAATTGCGTCACCACAATACTAGTAACAGGAGACGGCGAAGCAGGAGTCTGCCAAGCAGTCATCAGCAGATATGTTTGCGACTTATTGTATGAAGTCCTAGCATGCTTTACACAAAAATTCAGCGCAGGACAAACAAGAGCAGAAGGAGGAGACATAATGGGCGCGCTAACCTCCGCAGGAACAGAAATGTCACGCTCAGTAGAAGCAAGATACGGCGACACGGGAATGTACAAAGCAGCATTCGTCGACAGAAAACTTGTACACTCCATCTGCATGTTCGCATTCACAGGAACATGGAACTTTGATCTAGGAACAATATTCGACCAATCAATCGACACAATCCCACTAGACAGTCAAGCATTATTGATGCCGTGCAACAGAAGATTCGTAGCCTTTAATCCAAGCACAAGACCACCAGGACTCACAACCTGGGTCTACCACTTCGGAGCATTCATCGCAGCAGGAGCAAACATAGACACAGAATTACACCTCGTCTGCTCAGGAGGCTACAACTGCAAAGAATCAGACGGATTCGAAAACGGAAAATGCGACTGCGTAGCACCAAGAGATGTAGTAATCCTTCCACAAGAACTCCCAACACGCATAAAGAAAAACGACATCATTAGCCAAGAAGTATTTTACACAATGACAGCAGGAAGCCAAGAATCAAACATCCGATACGACAAAGCCTACCTCAAATACACGTACAAAGACGGAACAAAAGTTACAACATCACAAACAGATCCTTGTTCTATTGGACTGACTGGAGGACCAGGCTCAGTGCCATCATTCTGCAGGTTCGACCTACTCGGACAAAGCTTCAGATGCCAATTCGGAGAAGCAGAAGGAGCCATAAGATTCCCAGGATTAACAGTCACGTATCCAAACCAAATTCCGCAAGGAGTCTTTGCCGTGAAAGATTACCTGAACGTAGAACTCAAAATCCAACAAGACTATCCAGGAAGAGAAGAACAAGCCAAACACCTCCAATACGAAGTCCTCAACTCAGCAGGACAAATAGTTGAAACCAACAAAGACAGAGGACTATTCCTGCTCACAACAAACGGAGACTACACCAAAGCGCTAGGCCCTGCAAGCACGCAAGACCCAATAGTCGTGAAAAAAGAATGGTTCCAAGCAGGAACAGGAGCAGGACAAGCACAAGTAGTAGAATGGTACAGCGGAACAGGAGGAATAGCAGCAAGACCAGTCATCGAACGCAGCACACTCAGAATAACACAACAAGGAGTACAAACAACAGGACAATACGTGCTTTCAATATCAACAGAAGCAGGCGCATCAGCATATTCAGTCTACAAAGGAAGCACGTCAAGCTACACAACCAGCGGATTCGCAAAAAGCGAAAGACCAGTATGCAACGGCGCACTACCTCCTGCCTTCAGCACAATAACCTGCCAAGACGAAGGCAAGACAATAAGCATACAAATCACAGACGCACGACCGCAAGTCGACAAAAGAGACAGATACGAAGTCTACATTGGATTCGGACAAACCCCTGGAAGCTCGCCCTGCGACGGAGCAGACAGGCTCAGAGCACAACCATTCAAAATAAAATTCATCGCCTACGACTCAGACAGGTACGGACAACCAACAGAACAAGTAACACTAGACCCGCTAACAGGACAAGAAGGAATAGTGGAAGTGCCATTAAGCATCGTTTGCGCGAACAATGACGATTCTGACTTCAAAGCGCTAGTTGACAAAAACAAAGGAATACTCGGACCAGGAGAAGTCATCTCAGGACTGCTGCAAAAACTAGAAGCAATGCGCGAACAAGAGAAAAACGACAGACTGATGATAAACGGATTCCTCACAGACCAGAGAAAACTAGACTTAAGAATCTCAGAAATAAACGGATTCTTCGACAAGGTAATATCAAACGAGCTAAAACACGCATCAGCATTACAACCATACGTAATCAAACTCTCAAACACGACAATCCCAGAACTTCAACAATTGAAAATGCCAGTCACTGACTTGCATGACAGAATAAGATTGCTTAACGAGACAGAAATGGAAAGCTCACTTGGCGACAAAAACATCATCTATCAATCAAACGAGATGAAAAAAGAAATCACAGGACAGCCGCCGCTAAATGACGCTGAAATTAGAACGCGCCTTCAAAGATTCCTCGTCGTATATGATCAAGCAATAGCCAAAAAAGAAGAATTAATCAAACTCATACCAACCATCGTAAAAGTAGCAGCAACACCATGCCCATCAGGAAAAACAGACCCGGCAGACGGAGGCTACTACCTCTGCGTTGATGAAATCGCGCCAAAACCAGCAGCGCCATGGAAACCTGCAGACAGACCATGCTTCACAGCAGCAGCACAAAAATGTTACACGCTGCCAAAAGACAACAACTGCGCAGGCGTCACCACAGGCGACACGGCATTCTTCTGCCAGACAACCTGCCCAGAAAAATCAATCGCGTACACGCCACAACAAGGCGAAAAGCCAAGAATCTGCCCAACAGCAGGACAAACCTGCTGCAGGAAGACGATAGCAGGATTTGAAAAACTGCTCGAACTAAAGAAATTAATCAATTTACTCCAGATACAAGAGAAATTAGATATAAAGAATTTAGAGATAACAAAACATGCTCCACTAAGCTCCGGTGCTACAGGAGCAACAGAAGACGAACGCGTACTCGAGCAAATGAAGCCATTTGGAGAACAAGCGCGGCTCATAAAGCAATTATCCGACATCATTAGGTTAGAGAATTCTGCACTAGACGCACTCCAAGGCACACTTGACAAGTTTACCGCAGAAAAAGTGGAAATACCGTATGAAGTTTACGACATAGTTACACCTGATGGAGGCATTCCAGACATTATTTCTGGACTGCAAGAAATAAAGGGGAAATTACTTGGAAATCCAAAGCCAACACCAAATTTCATAAGAGGAAAAATAACTGAAGCACAAGAAGTAATAAGGGCAGTGCAGTCATTAAAACTAAGCGCGATAAACAAATTAAACAATGAAGCAAGCATCACCACTTGCGATCCGGGATACAAATCAACTTTCGACTTCTTTGACACTCCTGAGGATGAATTCTTAGGAACCGAAAACTGCCTAGACACATGTCCAGTTGACCTCTGGAAACCAATGATAAATTCACAGTGCCCAAGCGGAACGTGCTGTTCCGGAATGCCAAAACTCTACTATAAAAGAGGAACAGAAACTTCATTCACAGAACTCAAAACTGGTAAAGCCAAGTTCAAGAAAGGCGAAAGCGTGACGTTCGCAGCAAGAATACCATTCGTCAAACTAGCAGACATAACAAGCAAACAGATGAAACTAGGAGAGAAACCAATTGTTGGGCTAAAAGAAACTCCAGGACTCAACGATGTGCTTGTAGAAGTCACCAGCATAGTTGAAGACCCTGACAAAGTAAGCATTGAATACACGGCAGGAAGCAAAAATGTCCAAAAAAGTGAATATTTCAACATCGAATGCCCAGTCGGCAAGATAGAAGACAAAGAATACTCGTGCAAAGAAATGTGTGAAGAAAGCGAAGAATGGCCACCATATGAATGCACAACTGCAGGGCGAAGTTGCTGCATGAAAACAACTGCAGCAGCACCACCCGCAGCAGGGAAAACACTCCCGAGACCGGTGTTCTTGGGAGACGTGTTACCAGGCAGTGGCCCGAGATGTGTTGATCGAGCTGTAGACAACACAAGATATGTCGGGATAGGAATATGGAAAGAGAAAAATGATAACTGGGCGTATTCTGATGAATCGCCAGCAACTCCGAAAAAAGCAGATGAATGGGTGGCTCTATGCGTCTCAGAAGAACTTAGACGGGTATATGGAGAAGACGTCATTCAACTGAAACCTACAACATCCAGAGATGTGACAGCATGTCCTAATACTCATGCACACAAAGGCTGGTTCACAAGCACCCGCACTCCGTGGGCCAGTGTTAATGGCGCCCCATTTACTAGCAGTTATTATTTACACATTTGCGTGAAAAAATCAGCAATTGAAGGAACCGGCAATCTTCAAGCTCTAGGAAACTTTGCTTATTTGGGAGTAAAGAAGTCTTGGATACCTGGCGGTGGAGATGAGCCTTCCTTTTATGAACACGAGTGCGAAACAGGAACATTTAGAGGAGACTTCATAATGTACGAGCAGTCTGCCTCTTATCCAAGCGGAGAAACTGTCTCACAAAATGAGCTAATATCCAGAGTCGGCCTCTGCGTGAAACCGGTACAAATATGATCCTCACCACAACGCTCCCGCGCGCCTGGAAGGCGTTCATGAACAACAAAAGATATTTGATACTCGCGATGCTGTTCGAGTTCATCTTCCTGTTCGTGCTCACGCAAATCAGCTTCACATTCTTCGAGCCAAGCGCGCAAGCAGTGCAAAGAGCAGGAGAAATAATGTCAGCAGAAATAGAAAAACTCCCAGAAACAGAACTCTACCAACTAGACTCAATACTCTTAGAAAACCAAGAATTCATGCAAGAATACAAAATACTAATCACGTCAATACTATTCTTCCTCATAAGCATGTTCGCGGCATGGCTAGTGTTCAAAACACCAGTCTGGTATTTCTCGCAAAAAAGCATACTTCCCAAAATACCATTTGGAACGCACGCGCTAAAATTCTCGCTAATGAGCCTGTTCTGGTTTATTGTAACTTTAGCTGCCTTCTCAATCTACAGCATAGCAACAGGAAGCACGGCAACAATACTCCCAATCATCAGCTCAACAGGAGCCAGCATAACAATGTGGATAGCATTACTAGCAATCTATTACTTCTCACAAATAAGCTTCGCCCTCATACCGGCACAACAAAACTTTAAAAAGACCTTTGACTACGGAATAAAACATGCCAGCACGATCTTTCCAGCATTCATCGTCAACGCGCTCATCACATTCATCGTACTAACGCTTCCATACAACTGGGCAGAAACAATGCCATTACTAACACTGGCAATAATACTGTTCATCACAATACCAGCACTAGCGTTCGCAAGAATACACATGATAGTCGCAACATGGCTCAAACATGACTAAAACAATCATAATAACAACACTACTAATCGTAATAATAGTCATACTCGCAATCATCGCAGTCAGACAACCAACAACAATCGTAACAACACCATCACCAAAAGAAATACCAGAGCAAAGAGAACTAACACCGCGCGCACCAGTAATCCAGCCTGAAATACCAACACAAAAAGCGCCAGAACCAGCACCACCACTATCGCCAGGAGTCCCAGCAGAAAAAATCTATCCAAGAGAAACAACCTTCTGGGTAAACGAAATAAGAGTCCCAGAATCAACAACATACGAAGAAGGACTCAACTTCATACCAATAAAAGACGACCAGCTAAAAACATTCGCAGGAAGCTTCGGACCATACTTCGAAGACGTAACACCATACCTCAAAGTTGTGCTCTGCTCAGAATTATACAAAGTAACAGCAGCACCATCATGCGAAATAGTCCCAATAGTCCAACAAGGAAACCAAGTCAGCTTCGCCAGAGGCTACCAATTCGACGAATACGTCGGAGGCCAAGCAGCAAAAGACTACATCGCATGGTACGACGTGTACGTCGCTAACACTCTAATCGCAACAAGCAACAGAGCAGTAATCAGAACAGTGAAAAGTTAACGAAAATTCTTCAAAAACCCGTAAACTTTCCGGCCGTGCCCGTAACCTTTACGGATTTCTCGACGATACACCCTTTAACAAGTTCTACAATACGCTTTTTGGCTTGCAACGCCTGCACCGGTGCTCGCTCAGGCAGGCGCTGCAGGCCATTTACCATGAAATGGGAAGTATCAATTATTGAATTCACAGAAAAAGGGAAGATTAAGTACAAGGTAACTCGAAGACTGCCTGAACTCTCCGTTGCCGAAACAAAAATATTTGCATCAAAGAATGAGGCAAGAAGACAGTTTGAAGAATGGCTACAATAACTCTTCTTCTTTATTCTTCAAAAGCTCAACCAGTTCAGGTTCATTATACTGGAAAATATCAGGAATATTCAAACAAATCAGCCTTTTCTGCAAGCACTCGCTCGGAAAACGCTTGACGAGCTCAATTCTTTGTTCCTGTTCCATCACTGCAATAGTATCAGCCCAAGAAAGAGCATTTTTTGAGACCAATTTGCCACCATATAAGCCTGCAGACTTCGTTTCAAACTTATTCCTGAATAAATCTTCAGCTGTCGGGCTCCTACACTGATTCATATTGCAAACAAACAACACTTTCATGCTCTTTCACATGTTACAAACATTTAAAAAGCTTCCTCGAGAAAAGAGCGTTATGAACCTTCAAGGACTAGGCAAAGTAGAAAACTACCAAAAATACCTAGATACTGCGTTCAAGAACGGAATGACGGCAGCCGGAGAAGCACGAAAAGCCACCACGAGCCCGAACAAAGCAACAAGAAGCAAAAGAATCGAAATCGCACGCGTCGAGACAGTAGGAAAAACGATCATTAACAGCCTAAACGCAATCCTCAGAAGCTTCCCATCATTCGACCAACTAGCGCCATTCTACCAAGAACTAGTCAAAGCAACAATCGACTACGCCATGCTTAAGCAAAGCCTCGGAGCAGTCAACTGGGCGCAAAAACAAATAACCGGCCTATTACACAAGTACACAAAAGAACTCTCACTCACAACCAGACTAGGACACTTCAACAAGCTCAGAATAGCATTCTCAGGAAGAACAAGCTCAGTGATGAAGCAAATCAAAGAAAACTTCACTTACCTGGAAGAATGCAGAAGAATAATGAAGAAATACCCATCACTAAAAACAAAAGTCAACACAATAGTAATCGCAGGAGCGCCAAACGTCGGAAAAAGCACACTACTCGCAGCACTAACAGGAAGCAAACCGCAAACAGCCACCTACCCATTCACAACACAAACATTGAATTTAGGCTACGATGCAGAAGGAAACCAATACGTCGACACACCAGGACTGCTCGACAGGCCACTAGAAAAAAGAAACGCAATCGAAAAACAGGCAATACTCGCGCTCAAACATTTGGCAACAATCATCGTATTCGTCATAGACCCAACAGAAGAATGCGGGTACCCAGTACCAGACCAGCGAAACCTACTCGGCGAAATAAAACACCTATTCTCACAGCCAGTAATAGTCGTATCAAACAAATCCGACACTGGCGCAACATTCAAACACTCAATAGAAGTCAGCGCAAAACAAGGAACAGGAATAGACAAACTACGAAAAGAAATTACTTCCACACTTTCTCAGATATCCAAATAAACAATACGCCAACAACAATATAGATTCCGGCAAGCAGCCACGCGTTCGGAACATACGACTCAGCCCAATTCTCCAAATAAGGCGACGCCTCACCAAAAGAACTCAAAAAACTAGCCATGCGCCGAGGACCCATAAAAGAAAAAACAACCGCCAGCAAACCAGGAAGCAAAGTCATAAAGCCCAAAGCCTTCAAAGCAGACCGCTTAGACTCGGAAAACCAAAAAACGATCAAAAAACCAAGCGCGATAAAACCCAAAGCAGTACCAAACGCGTATTTAGCACCAATCGCCTGCTGAGGAGACAACACCATAGGCAACAACGGAATCAAAACAGTCAAACCAGCAATATAGAACGCCCTGGCAATCATCGCCACGACCTGAAACCCAACAAACTCGCTAACCCTCTTTTGCAACTTCATATCATAGTCTAAAAAACATAAAGGTATAAAAATATAACGAATGAACTCTGAAACATGAACGTAATAGCAGACTTGCACCTTCACAGCAGATTTTCACGAGCCTGTTCCAAAGACATAACACTGCAGAACTTGGAAAAATACGCCAGGCTAAAAGGACTAACACTGCTCGGCACAGGAGACTTCCAACACCCAAAATGGCTCCCAGAACTCAAACAAAACCTGACAGACAACGGAAAAGGAGTGCTTATGACAAAGACAGGATTTCCATTTGTCCTGCAAACAGAACTCTCACTCATCTACTCACAAGACGGCAAAGGAAGAAGAGTGCACAACGTAGTTTTATCTCCAAACTTTGAAACAGCAGACCAAATAGTAGAATACCTAAGCAAAAAAGGAAGACTCGACTACGACGGAAGACCAATATTCAACATACCATGCGACAAATTCGTAGAAGACCTCAAAAAAATAAGCCAAGAAATAGAAATAATCCCAGCACACGCGTGGACACCATGGTTCTCAGTCTTCGGAAGCATGTCAGGATTCAACTCACTCAAAGACTGCTTCAAAGACCAAACAAAACACATCCACGCAATAGAAACAGGACTAAGCAGCGACCCAGGAATGAACTGGAGACTATCACAGCTAGACAATGTCGCGCTCATCAGCAGCTCAGACTCACACTCAGCATACCCGTGGAGAATAGGAAGAGAAGCAACAGTCTTTGACATGAAAGAATTAAGCTACGCAGAACTAATCAAAGCAATCAAAGGGAACAAAATCGTCGAAACAATAGAATTCTACCCAGAAGAAGGAAAATACCACTACGACGGGCACAGAGACTGCGGAACCTGCCTGTCACCGCAAGAAAGCCTAGCAATGAAAAAAATCTGCCCAAACTGCAAAAAACAAATGACGATAGGAGTAGCAAGCAGAGTAGAAGAACTGGCAGACAGAAAAGAAGGAAAACCAGCAAGCGCAAGACCATACAGAAATCTCATTCCGCTCTCAGAAATCATATCGCACATAATAGGTTCGCCAATCGCAAGCAAAAAAGTCTGGGAACAATACTACAAACTCACAGAAGCCTTCGGAAACGAGCTGACAGTATTATCCGCAAAAGCCAAAGAAATCTCAAAACACGTCGACCAAAAAATAGCGAACGCCATAGAACAAGCAAGCAAAGCAAAATGGAAACCAGGCTATGATGGAGTCTACGGAATACCATTATTTGAAGGCGCAACACATAAGCAAGAAAAACCAAAGAAAAAATAAGCAGACCTTACTTCCTTTCAGTAAAATTGCCTGGGCTGCTCGTGCTTTCTCCGCAAAATCATTGCAGAAACAACAATCGCAAGGCCGATAATAGCAGCAGGCGTGGTCCAATCATTCTTCACAATATTATTCTCAATATTTGGAAAAATATGACATTTGAAATCACTGCCACAATAATTGTCGGCTTGACAGTCGCTGTTCAACTTACACTCCTTACTGCCATCAATCACTTTCAAGACAGTAGCAGCGCCAGCAATGCTGAACGCTATAATGACAATAACAACAAAAGCACCCCACATGTACTCGCCCATAGTATTTGCATAAAAGCACGCATATATAAATATTTATTTACTTAAGAGTAATTACTAGTTGCGTATGAAGTTCAATAATAGAAGAAAACAGGAAAAAATAAAATTATGTCGAACTAAGTTTTTATGCCTAGACCGGCGTCGAGGCAATTAAATACAGAACCAAATTGTGTGCACGCACCATTGCAGCATGGCGTTCCACCAATAGTACAGCTGCCGCCTGATCCAATGCATGTTCCTGGACTCGGGCTTGGAGACGCACTTGGTGGTGGGCTTGGTGATGCACCACTAACAGTTGTAGTCGTAGAAGAAGACACAGTAGTCGTAGTCGTTGCTCCGCCCCCTACCGGGTTCGGTACGCAAACTCCGCATGCAGCGCCTCCAGCACCAGCCTGACCATTTGCCGTGCATGTTTGTCCAGCAGGGCAGCCTACATTATTAAAAACTTGGCAGAAACCCTTCTGCGCGCATGTTTTTTGTTGGCACATGCAGTTAACACAATTAAAATCGTTAGCCGGGTTGCAGCCTGCTGTTCCTGGATCGTTGCATTGCTCGCCAGGATCTGCCTTGCCATTGTTGCAACCTCCAGCTCCGGGCCCTGGCGGTGGAGCCAGGAAATACCAGCAATTACAACCAAAGCAATTTCCAACCAGACCAAGAATCAAACATGCAGTATGGGACTCGCACTGCTCGCCAGGATCAATCTTGCTGTTTCCACAACTCGCCATTGCGGTAGCACAAACACACGTTGGAGAACAAACCTGACTCATTGAACAACCAGTCGGATTAGCAGTCGGATCGCACTGTTCTGATGAATCGGCTTTTCCATTATACACGCAACTCTCAGGAATAGGAATGCAAACACAATCCTTGCAAACCTCGTTAGACTTGCACAAACCAGTTCCCGGATCTCCACATTTCTCGCCAGGATCAGCCCTTCCATTATAGCAAGCAGGCACGGAAACTTTCACATCAGGATTACACCGACATAATTCATCACACGCTCCAACCCCTGTAATCTTGCCTGCACTATCACGCACAAAACAGGCCGAAGCCAATAATTGGCCAGTAATAGAATCCCTCTTTCCAGGAGGCTCACATTGCTCGATAATATTCACCACGTTAGGCTTCTGAACAACATAATCACCACAAACTCCAGTGTTAGGAGAACCAATCCAGCCGCAAGTACAGTCAGGCTTGCAAACTCCAGGGCAAACAGAATCATCAGCATAATCACACTGCTCGCCAGTCTCAGCCTTGCCATTACCGCAAACGTTCGCACCACCCTTTGCAATAGTCTTCAACTTGTCCAAAAGCTGGCAATCAGACTGGTATTTAGTCCCATAATTACCAATCTTATCAGAAGCTATAGTATTCGCGAACGTAACAACCTCAACAAGATAAGACCCGCTCAACCACCAGTAAGAAGTCTTGCCAGAATCAGACTTCTGGAAACCACACACATTACCATTCTTAGTCCACAAAGGCTCAAGACCAGCAACATCCAACGCCTTTGACTTCTTGAAATCATCAACACTCTTCAAATTCGTGATAGTAACAGTCGTTTTTACCAGGTTGTACCGGTCCTCATAAGTTGCAGTGTACGCAGGACCAAGTGGCGTCTCAACTTTCGCAGAACCCTTGTAAAACTCATTCTCAATCTGCTTCTCAATCAAAACACCAGGATAACTACCACCAGTCTCAAAAGCGCCCAAATGATATTTTTTACAGTCTCCCCAAACTTTGTATCCCTTGCTGTCACGCTTAGGCTCTCCACCCTCAATAATTTCGTAACAGTAAAAAATGACGAAAAAATTCTGGCCAGAAGTAAACAACGGAGAATCCAGCAAAGCCTTGAAAACAGCATAATCCTCATTCCAAACATCCGCCAGCTTACCACTATCCTTCAAAACAGCCCTGTTCTCAACCCAAGACCTGTGAGGCTTATCATAAAAATAAGAACGCGTATACGCGTAAAATTTTCCTTTCGCGCTTGAAGGCTTTTTCACCTTCACAGTAATCTCTTTATCAGTAAAAGTCACTTCTGTGCTGTCAAGAGGAAGAGCCCAATTCGGAATTGAACCCGGCGCGAGCTGAACAACACCCGCAGCAGCTTTTCCGGCAATTGTCTGAGCGCCAGGAGGCGGAGGAACAGGAGGAAGCTCATCCTTCGCACATGCAGCTAAAAAAAGCAAACATAAGATGCTGATAGCAATAAATTTCATGTTAGTTTCTGCAAATCAGATGGGTATTTTGACAAGTAAGCCTCAATAGTCTCCTTATTGGCAGAAGCAGCTTCAAAAGACTCAACATAAATTATTTCCTTGCCGCTAGACCACACTGCAACACGATGGTCAGTCTCATCAAGGAACACGGCAATATTGTTGTTCTTATGCTCTTTCCAACCATTAATCACGATATCTCTGAATAAAGTGGACATTGTCTTGTCAACCTCATCACGATTGTTGAAATCAAACACGTGAACGAGAACAACCAAACCATTCGGCTCACGATACTTCCCATCATACCTTATGACGTTTATATCCGCAAAATTATCCTTCTCAGCAGTCGTGCCGATCACGACAAAAGGAGGAATAGCCCTGTTAATCACGAACTGGTCAACATTCGCAAGCTCAGGAATAGCACCAGTCGCAGAACCCATAACTGTGAAAATAACAAGCATCCATTTCCTGTTGTTACAATCCCAATCACTGCCAACCTTCGCGCAAGCATAAATTACTAAATAATTATCGCCTTCCTTGAATTTTGTTTGATCAATAGTAACACTGCCGATACCCTGAGTCTTCACCCAATCCTTAACCAGCTCGCCCTGCAAGGCAAACTTTTCCCAAACACGCGACTGCGAATTGAAAACATAACCATTCTGGTAAATATAATCAAAATTTGAAACAGAAACAACAACGCCATCACCATAATACGGCTGAGCAGGAGTAATCGCGACATTCTTCGCATCAGCAGCCCAAGTCGGCAAAGCACCAGCCATACCAGCAATTGCTCTTCCGGCTCCTGAATCTCCACCAGGAGGCGGAGGACTAGGAGGAAGCTCTTCCTCACAAGCTGAAAGCAAGAAAAGCATAAGCACTGCAATAAGCGCGAACTTCTTCATATCAAACCTCTTTTTCTTCTTTATACTATTATGGCTGTTTATAAATCTTACTTGGGCATTTCTTTCAACACTTCATCAACAAACCAGCCAGTCCAACCGCTAGCCAACAAGTGCATGCGCAAAGTGTCAAGCCTGTAGCCAGACTTCTGATAGTTCAACAAATATTGCCTGACCAGCTTCTTATCAAATTCATACTCTTTCTTGCGCTGGATAATATTCGCAACAATCATGGCAATAACAATAGCCAACGCGATTAATGAAAGTGTGATGCTCAAAATCGTATTCTTCGTAACTGAAGTCCTAATATTGGAAAACTGGCCAGTGAACATGGGCTCGTCAAAATACGGCCTGCTGTTCAAATTATCAACGTCAACCCTTAACGCGTCAATCTGGCTCTGCAGGCTGTCAAGCCTCGCTGATGATTCAGCAGCAATAGCAGCCTGAGCTTCAATCTTGTTCAAGCGCTCTTCCCACTCTGGCAACAAGTCCAAAGCTTTCAACTTCTGCTCAATCGCGTCAAGCTTTGCATTTATAGCAGCAATAGTATCGCCACCAGGAATACTGACATTAAGAAGTTTATTAGCATCACTAGTTGAAATCGGAATGTCAAACTCCAGCTTAGGCGGTGGAGTAACGTTCTTCTGATCAGAAGTCATACCAGGAGGCGGAGGAGGTTCGGGAAGGTCTAACACTTGCAAACCAGTTAACGTGCTGTAACCATTTGACAAGCCCAGAATAATGGCCAGAAGTGCAAATATGACTATCACTTCAACACTCTTTTTCATATAGGACTTTTAACTATTATTACTATATAAAACTTTGTAGCTCAAAACTATGACTTTTTTGTCACAAAGGGTTAAATTTCTGGACATCTTATAACACCATATTGTGACAAGTACGTCACATCGGAGACTACAATGGCAAATGAAGAACAAGTCGGATTCCACAAAGGAGCGCTCACCACTCTTGCAAAAGAAAGACAAGAAATGCTGCGCATACTGCAAGTCGTAGAACAACTAATGCAGGCACACCTAAAAGCACTAAAAGACCTAGGCGTAGACTTAGAAGCAGAAGCCAAAAAGGCAACTGACAAACAACCGCTCGAAAGCAAAATCAAACGAGGAGTATAATTATGTACGGCATGGGCGGTTACAGCGGAAACGCAGGATACGGAGCAGGAGGCGGATACTCGCACAGCCCAGGCTACGCCCAATCATCCGCAAGCTACTCAACCGGCGGATACGGCCCAAAACCACAATACGCCATGCCAGAAAAACCACACTTCTCATCAAACGAAAACTTTCTAGTAGAAAACAGACCACAAACACCAATAATATCAAACATGGGAGACGTAAAAGAAGTCATAGAAATGACATTCGAAAAAATAACAGGACAAGAATTCCCAGAAGACAGCATCAAAATAGCAGTATGCGACGAACAAACATTCAGAGACATCCACAACAGCACAGGAGGAGCATGGAGCCCAGGCATAATGGGATTCAGCTTCAACAAATACGGAAAAGGAACATCAGAAATCTACGTCAAACAAGACCACTTGGACAGCTTATTGCTCACAGTAGGCCACGAACTAGGCCACGTACTAGGACCAACACTGCCAAACGGACAAGACGAAGAAGCAAAAGCACACGCATTCTCACTCGCATGGATAGAAACAATAAGAGAAAACAACATCGGAGGATTACAACCAAACATAATGCCAAACCCGGCACGCAACGGACTCCACGACGTAGCGTTCGACTACGTCAAATACTTATTACAAACAGGCGCAAGCTCATTCGACGTGTTCAAAACACTAGCACACGGACTGACAAGCATAATAGCGACAACCTAGAGGTACTAACATGGCTAAAAAGAAAACAGAATCGCGAGAATCTAAAGATTCTCGGGAACTTGAGAATGCAAAGCATTCCTCAAGTAAAACAGAACAGAAAGAAACCAAAGAGACACCAAAGTACGAAGATAAAAAGTATGAAAAGAAAGAAGAACCAGCAGAGCCGCAACTTCCAACAAATTTACCTCCAGAAGTACACGAAAAACTAAAACTCATAAAAGAAAAACTGACAACTTTCCAGAAAAAAGCAACAGAAAAGTTCGACAAGTACATCGTAGGCATCGCACTGCTGCCACCGCCACGAGCGCCAGCACCAAACCTGCCACCAGACATTTACGCAGAAGAACAAAAAAGGTACGAAGAAGAAAAGGACAAGTACCACACGCTAATCCTAATGGACGACTCAGAGCCAACAAAGATGACTAAAGGAGAGCTCAGAGACAAGCTCACAGCCATCATGGAAGCAACAGCAAAAGAAGTAGACCCGAACATCTTCCCACAGACATTATTATTGTCAGAACTCTGGCAGAACTGCTACGACGGAAAATACGATTTATTGCAATTAATCGGCATGAGCGCGCCAATCTACGACACAGGAATGCTCGGAGCCATCAGAATAGCAGAACTCCACAAGACAATGGTCCTGAAAAAATTCGAAAAATACATTGTCGCATACGTCATGGCAGGATCACTCATCCAAGGAAGAGCAACAAAAGACTCAGACATCGACGTCTTCCTAGTCATAGACGACACAGACGTCAAAAAAATGACTAGAGCAGAACTCCGCGACAAACTCAGAGCAATAATCATCGGAATGGGAGCTGAAGCAGGAGAAATCACAGGAATAAGAAACAAAATCAACATCCAAATCTACATCCTGACAGACTTCTGGGACTCAATCAGAGAAAGCAACCCGGTAATCTTCACGTTCCTACGTGATGGAGTACCGTTCTACGACAGAGGAATCTTCATGCCATGGAAACAACTCCTGAAAATGGGAAAAATAAAACCATCAGCAGAAGCAATCGACATCTTCATGAGCTCAGGAGAACAAACACTCGACAGAGTCAAGTTCAAACTACGAGATATAGGAACGGAAGACTTCTTCTGGGGAATACACACGCCAACACAAGCAGCACTAATGCTGTACGGCATCCCGCCGCCAGCACCAAAAGAAACCTGCGGCGTACTACGAGAAGTATTCGTCAAAAAAGAAGGACTCTTGGAAGAAGAATACGTGAAAATCCTAGAGAATGTCATCCAAGTAAGAAAAGACATTGAACACGGCGTCAGAAAAGACGTCACTGGAAAAGAAATCGACAAACTATTGGAAGACAGCGAAAAATACACCAAACGCCTCAAAAGACTCTTCACGCAAATAGAAAAACTCAAAGAAGAAGAAAGCATGCTAAGCACATACGACACGATGCAGACAATACTGCGAGACGTGCTCAAAGCAGAAGGCGTAGAAACAGCAGCAGAAGGAGAAATCGCGCACATCTTTGAAGAAAAGCTCATCGCGAGCAACAAAATACCAGCAAAATTTTTGCGAACACTCCACTCTCTGATAAAAGCCAAATCAGACTATGACAATGGAAAGCTCAGTAAAACTGAAGTGGAGAAAGTCAGAAAGGACAATGGAGAATTCATGCGATTCCTCATAGACCACTTGCACCGCAAAAAAGCGCACGAGCTAGAACGCGCAAAAATCAGAGTGAAGCACGGGCAAAAATACGGCGAAATCACAATACTGGGCAACACGGCATTCATCGTACTAGACATGGACGCTCCAGACAGAATCATGGAAAAAGCACCAGTACAATCGGACGGAAGCCTCGGCAACACAGGACCATGCACTCCAGAAGAATTCGAACACGCACTAGCAAAACTCGTGCCGGTCAAGATAACCCTTAAAGAGCCACTGTTCGAAAGCCTCAAAAGATTCTTCGGAAAAGACTACGAATTGCTTATTTAATTTATTTTTTTCATTAAATTTATAAGATAGTTCTGCACGACGACGTATTATGAAGCCAGAAGTAGACCAAGAAATCAATGACGCGATGAAAATATACAAAATCGCTGGCCCTATCATTATCATAATTCTTCTAATCGGAATACTCTATGCAGTACTGCAAAAAGAACCAGCTCCACAGCCAGTACAACAACCAATCATCCAGCCGCCAGCTCAGACGCCAGTGGCACAATTGCCAGAACAAACACCAGCGGCAACTCCAATACCAGTTAATGTCACAACAACACAACCAATTACAACACTAAACGCGAGCAACATCACAAACGCGACAATCACAATAGAACCAACACAAATTCCTGCGCCGCGAGTAGCCAACCTCACCTGGGACACCATAACAGTCGCGTTCCCAGACACGATGAAAAGAATCAGCGCAGCCACAAGATCACACCAATACATCGAAATCCTTGAAGGAGACGGCACGCCTATCACGAACGGAGAACAATTCGACCTCTCATTCATCATTGAAGACCACCAAGGAAAAGACGCAGGAGTAATACCTTCATTTGAAAACAACAAATGGCTAATCACCATATTGCTAACAAACAGAGGAACTTACACTCTCACAGTCGACATAAAGTGCGCGGACAAAACAGGACACTGCAGAAGACTTTATCCAGCAGGTAGCATTCAGAAATCAACAACTTTTGAAATAGTCTAATTCCCTATTTCTCTAAGACCAAAATAATCACGCTCATCAAACAAACTTCTATAAGTTGGACTAAGCTGCATATTCAACCGATCTTGAATGAACTTAAGCACCAAGTCTGCTTTTCTTTCCCGATTCATACGCGCAGAATCAACATTGTCCATGTAAAACTCATCCATCTTCCTTGCTAAAGAGGCTACAGCTTTCATGCTATCACCGCCCTCACGCTCAGCCCAACACAAACCGCTCATGACAATACTATAAACATACTCGTTAGCTTTATTGCCGATAACAGAAACATACTTCTCCCTGACCTTAATCACTTGAGCACGCTCCTTCTCAGGAAGAAAAGGCAAACTTTCCATTACGATATCGCGAATAGATTTTTCCATCCAACCCACTCGACTCAATGCGTATAAAAAGGTTACCCCTAACGCGTTGTTCACAACATTTATTAACAAAGAACGCTTCATTTTCTACTATGTACAGGATAAAAACTGGGTACACAGTCGGGGACGCCATGACGATGAATCCGATCACAATTCTCGCTAACAAAACACTCAGAGATGCCGCCAAAATCATGGCAAAAGAACACGTAGGCTCGCTTCTTGTCAAAGAGAATGACAGCATTATCGGCATTCTAACAGAACAGGATGTTGTGAGGAAAGGTGTTGCAGGGACAGGAAATACTGCACTGAAGAAAGTCAAGGAAGTGATGGAAACAAACCTCACAACCACTACTCCTGATGAAGATATTTTTGAAGCATTGCGCATAATGAGAGACTACAACATCAGACATCTGCCAGTAATGCACAACGGAAAGTTTGTCGGACTTGTGACATTAAAAGACATCCTTAAAATAGAGCCAGACCTGTACGAAATAATGGTGGAAAAGATACAATTGCGCGAAACAGAACGAAAACCAATTAAATAGGCAGATTTCTCATATCGTCGATGAAGTTCCCAAAACTAGCAGGAAAAGCAGTACTTTCGCCAATGTCAGGCGTTACAGACGTAGCTTTCAGAGCGCTAGCAAAGAAATACGGAGCGGCAGTCACGTACACAGAATTCGTCAGCAGCACATCATTAGTCCGCGGAAACAAAGTCGCATGGCGAATGGTAGAAACAGACCCAATTGAAAAACCAGCAGCAGTGCAATTATTCGGGCACAGCGAAGAAGACGTCGTAAAAGCAGCACAAGAACTCCAAGAAAAATTCGACATTATAGACGTGAATTGCGGATGCCCGGCATGGAAAGTAATCAAAACAGGAGCAGGAAGCGAAATGCTCAAACAACCAGAAAAAATCGCACGCTTCCTCAACAAACTCGCCACGGCAATCAACAAACCAGTAACAGTAAAAATCCGCATAGGAATAGACGCCAACAACATCAACGCAATACAAATAGCAAAACTAGCAGAAGACGCAGGAGCAGCAGCCATCGCAATACACGGAAGAACACAACAACAAGGCTATACAGGCACTGCAAATTGGGAAATCATAAAACAAGTCAAAGAAAGCATCTCAATACCAGTCATCGGCAACGGAGACGTGTTCACACCAGAACAATTCAAAGAAAAACTGGAAGAAAGCGGAGTGGACGCAATAATGATAGCACGAGGCGCCATCGGAAACCCGTATATTTTCAAACAAATTGAAGATTATCTCAGGACAGGCGCGTATGAAAAAATAAACCCCATCCAACTCTTCTTCGAATACCTGGAACTCGCAAAAAAACACAACATACAATTCAACGCGATAAAAAACCACGCAATCCAGTTCACCAAAGGAATTGTTGGCGGAAGCAATTTACGGCAATCACTCGTCCAGTGCCAAACAGTAGAACAAATAGAAAACGTATTCGTTCCAAATCAAATTCTCTCAAACGAATAGACAAATAAAGCGTATTTAACCCTTACGAAAGCCATTTTAATAATGGTTTATTCCCACTCGTAATGAACATTAAAACAACGCCGCTTGAACTAACCACTGAAGACACGTTTTACGACATAATCATGAAAGGCGCGCACGCTTTTTCCAAAGGAAAAATGGCAGAAGTTCAACATGTAGTAATAGATTCAACAACCGCATTCCGCCCAGAAGACCCTCAAGAAATTGACTTGTATGCATCTTTCACCCGCAAAAAACCAAAATATATCAGCGTGACTTTCGAATACGACAAAGAACACAATATCTCAGACAGAGCACTGCACGACGTGCTAGTATACATTCCATCAACAAGGTACAAACTATATGCCAGGCAAAAATTGAATGTGTCCCTAGATGAGATGGTATACAAAGAACCAGCACGCATCAGAATAGACGCGCCATTTGAATGGGGCATTACGGATGTCTCCCTTCCAAAAGAAGCAAACTGGATTGATGTGGGCCTGTTAACCGGCATACTTGATACTCTTGGCTTGAGATACAAACAAGACGACCATTTGAAAGTAAAACTATGGAAATTCCGCTGGACACCACTGCAAAATCTGATTTCTACCTATGAATTCTTTGTAAAGAACAATTTCGAAACAGAACTAGTTCTTGAAATGGGGCCAATAACTGCAACCCTCAAGAATGAAAAAGACAAACAAACACTAAAATACTCGATTTGCTCATTCCTTGGAATTGGAAAGGACTTATCAGACGGATTACAGAACACGTTTGAAAGACACCTCTCATTCACAGCCAGCGGAAGACCATTTACGCTCAAAGACCAATTCTCAGAACTAAAAAGCAAAGGAATGAAAATAGATTATAAATAAAAAAATCACCTCAATGTTTAAAAGCAGGATGACCAATATTAAACTTATGACGCACATAGAAGGCATCAAACGGATGGTTGACAGGCAGCTCGAGCACGGTCAAAAAGAAGAAGAACTCAAGAAAAAAGAGATAGAAGAATTGTTCAAAGAACGCGCACGCGTCCACATCATCGTCCACGGCAAAGTGCACGGCGTCTTCTACAGAGACCACGCCAAAAAAACAGCAGACGGCATGGGCATTACAGGATGGGTGAAAAACACGAACAGCTCAGTAGAAATTGTAGCTGAAGGCGACAAAATGCAGCTAAGACAATTCATCATACACTGCGAAAAAGGCTCGCCACTGGCAAAAGTGGACAAAGTAGACTACGATTGGGAAGAATACACGGGCAAGTTCAACAATTTCTATATCAACTAACTCAACACGACAGCGCCCTTTGAAGCCAACTTCAAGCCCTCAATGCTCAACTTACAATTGCCCTGCTCTGAAGCATCATCAATCCTATCGCAAAGCCTGGAATCATCAAAAATGCGCGCAATTGCCGTAATACATTTGTACTTAGCTGATTTTTGTGAAATCAAATCACATTTTTTAACATCACTGAACGTCCTTGCTTCACACTCGATCTTGACATCAGGATTTGCGATTTTGGCGCAGAAAGAAACGTCCTGAGTGAACTCTCCAGCATCAGAATAACAGAAATCCCTGAACAAACCCTGCACGGATTCCATGCCTTTTTTCACAGCTAAAAGCTCGCACACGATAACCTTCCTATCAGGCTGTTTGGAAACCTCAAACCACAATCCAACACCCCTGCCAGGAACATCAAACACAAAAGCTTCAATAGGCTGGCCCTTCTCAGCAAAACCCCAGAATTGCGGGTCAAGAACAGCACAACCCCAACCCTCACCATTGCACTTAGGAGGAACTAAGCCAACATAACGCTTGTCAACACACTTATGCAACGGCGCACTATTCACAGAATTCTTCAAAATAGCAGGAGCATAAGCCCTCACAACATCAACAGGCACTCTCGGAGCCTGAACATCCTCGCCGCAATCAATATCCTCAGACTTAAAAAGATCAAAACCACCAAGACAACCAGCCAACAACAGCAACACTATCGCAATCTTCTTCATTTCAATAACCCATCAGCAAAGCATCAGGATCCTCCAAATGACGCTTAACCTCTCCGACAAACTTCGCAGCCATCGCGCCGTCAATAATCCGATGATCAAAAGACAACGACAATGGCAAAACTTTCCTAATCTCAATCTTGCCATCTATCACTAATGGCTTTTCTGAAATCCTGCCCAAAGCAAGAATGGCACACTCAGGATAATTAATAACAGGCGTTGCGAACTCTCCGCCCAAACTGCCGATATTCGTAATCGTAAAAGTACTTCCCTGCAAGTCCTTCAACTGAATCTCTCGAGTGCGGGCAAGCTCTGCAAGACGCCAAACATCTCTCGCAATCTCCAAAATAGTCTTTTCATTCGCATTATGAATAACCGGAACCATCAAGCCAGCAGGAGTATCAACAGCCATGCCGATATGATAATACTGCTTAATCACAATCTCCTGTTTTTCATCATCAAGACTAGAATTCACATACGGGAACTCTTTCAACGCAAGAATACAAGCCTTCACAACAAAAGGCAAGAAGGTCAGCTTCACACCCTTCTTCTCAGCCTCCTCTTTTTCCTTTTCACGATACGCTGCAAGCTTAGTAACGTCAGCATAATCCATATGAGTCACGTGCGCAGCAGTCCTCAAACTCAGCGTCATATTCTCAGCAATAGTCTTCCTAATGCCCTTCAAAGGAATTCTTAAAACCCTGCCAAACTTCTCAAAAGTAATAGTAGGAGCTCTCGGAGCCTCCTTTTCAGCCTTTCCAGCACCCCTACGCACGTCATCCTCAGTAATCCTGCCATCAGGACCAGAACCCTGCACTTTAGAAATGTCAACACCCATATCCTGAGCCAGTTTTCTGACAGCAGGCATGACTGCAACCATCGGCTCAGCAACTTTTTTCGGGGGCATAGGCACTGCGGGTTTTTCTTCCTCTTCAGGCGCTTCCTCAAGCTCGCCAACCGCACCAGCAGGACGACGCTTAATCTCAGCTTTTGCCGTAACAGAAGAAACAATTTTCGTAACAAGAGCAGGCTTTTCACCAGCCTCGCCAATAGAACACAACACGTCACCAACATGAACTTTCTCGCCAGAATTGCCAAAAGTCTTCAGCAAAGTGCCACTCTTAGGACTCGGCACTTGCACGACAGCCTTATCAGTCTCGATCTCAACAATCGGCTGATGCTCCTCAACTTTATCGCCCTCTTTGACAAGCCATTTGATTATCTCGCCCTCAACAATCCCCTCTCCCAAATCCGGAAGCCTAAAATCGTATGCCATTTAGAAAGTCATCACCTTTTCAATCGCTTTTCCAATCCTTTCAGGACCAGGCAAGTAAGCATCCTCCAATTTGAAATACGGGAAAGGAGTATCATAACCAGTAACTCTCAGCACAGGCGCTTTCAAGAACAGCAATAACTTTTCCTGAATTCTTGCTGCAATCTCAGCACCAAAACCAAGAGAACGCGGAGCCTCGTGCACGACAACAACCCTGCCAGTCTTTTGCGCGCTCGCAAAAAGAGTATCCCAATCACAAGGATTCAAAGTACGCACATCAACAACCTCGGCCTTAACGCCCTTTGCCGCAAAAACATCAGCAGTCTTCACGCACTCGCGAACCATCGCGCCCCAAGCTATCAGCGTCACATCAACACCCTCGCGCACAATATTCGCCTTGCCAATCTCAACAGTATACGGACCTTCAGGCACTTCATCACGAATAGCACGATAAATACGCTTAGGCTCCATGAAAACAACAGGGTCAGGATCACGAATAGCAGCAATCAACAAACCTTTAGTATCATACGGATTGCTAGGAATCACAACCTTCAAACCAGGAGTATGCGTGAAATAAGTCTCAGGACTCTCATTATGATGCTCCAAAGCGCGAATGCCGCCACCATAAGGAAAACGAAGAACAATCGGACAAGTATACCTGCCCCGCGTTCTATTTCGAATCCTTGCAGCATGCGAAAACATTTGGTCCATCGCAGGATAAGTAAAACCATCAAACTGAATCTCGGCAACAGGCTTCAAACCCTGCAACGCCATACCAATGCTCGCGCCAACAATTGCAGACTCTGCCAAAGGAGTATCTATAACCCTGTGATTTCCGAACTTCTTCTGCAAGCCATCAGTCGCCCTGAAAACACCACCATCAACACCAACATCTTCACCAATAACTACAACCCGCTCATCCCTCTCCATCTCAACAGCCAAAGCATCCTTCACAGCCTCAACAATACTCAGTTTTGCCATTCTTTCCTCTGCTCTTCAAGATTCGGAGTCAATTTTGAATAAACAAAATCAAACATGTCAGTAGGTTTCGGCTTATGCTTCTCAAACTCGGCCACGCCCTGATCAACAGTCCTCTTAGCTTCTGCCTGCACTGCAGCCTCAAACTTCTCATCCCACAACTTCTTCTTTTTCAAATAAATCTGGAACCTCTTCAACGGCTCCTTTTCCTGCCAAGCCTTGAGATCCTTCGGATCCTGATACCTCGTAGGATCATCAGCAGTAGTATGTGGAGCAATCCTGTAAGTCACGCATTCAACCAAAGTAGGACCCTTACCATCACGCGCCTTATCCATTGCCTGCTTGATAACAGAATACACAGCAAGAACATCATTACCATCAACCTGAACGCCCTCAAAACCATAACCAATAGCCTTCTGCGCCAAAGTCTCAGCACGAGTCTGACAACCACCCCACGAAGCATCATGGCAAATACGTGGAACACTAATTCCCCAATGATTATTCCTAATCACGATAACAGAAGGAGTCATAAACGCGCCAGCAAAATTCAAACTCTCATTAAAATCACCAGTGCTAGTGCCAGCATCACCAACAAAACTCAAAGTAGCAGACTTCTGTTTTTTCAACTTCATCGCCAACGCAGAACCAACACCATGCAACGTCTGCGTCCCAACAGGAATACAAACAGACATGATATTAGACTTCTCAGGCAGGTTCATTCCATCCTCACTGCCACCCCAATGCGTCAACAATTGCTTAACAGGCACGCCACGCATCAAGTACGCAGCATGCTCTCTATAGTCGGGAAAAATCCAGTCTTCAGCATTGCAAGCAAAAACACTGCCAACATGAACCGCTTCCTCTCCAAGACTCTGAGCATAAGTGCCAATCCTGCCCTCACGCTGCAAAGCCAAAGCAGTATTATCAAAAACCCTCTCAAGAACCAACCATTTGTACAAATCCCTCAACTGTTGAGGAGAAAGCTTAGGCTCCAACTTCTTATCAACATTACCCTTCTCGTCAACAACCTGAACGTACTTTACAGTGAACTTACCGACAATCTTCTGCATAAAACCTCTTTTTTAATGTCTTTATTCAACTGAGCATTATTAAATGTTTTCCTTAACACCCATCACGCAACTGCCACGATAACTACCACTCGTGCACAACTGCAGCTTAACTGCGCGATCCATGCTGGCCTGCGAGATAAACTCTTCAGCAAGCACTTCCTCTGCCTGCAGTTTGTTAGCGATAGATTCAAACAAACCAGGTTGCACAATCTGCAATCGCTGTTTGAACGCATCCGGACTAATGCCATCTGCTTTAAGCATATCAGCAATATCATTCAAAGGATTCTTCTCATACCAGCACGCACGCTGAAGCTTAACTGTTGCACCATTCTCAATGCCAGTCTTTCCTGACATCCCCATAACATGTCTTGTTGAACCGTTCACAATGTACAAATCAGAATTATTGTAAACAACCGAAGATGCCTTGTATCCCTTTCTCACCATCCACTCCTTCATTCCGTTACCCCAAGATTCCTGAGCGCCAGCAATACTCATTCCATCATCATTCGGCATTGCCCGAATCATGCAACGCGTATGTGGATGATACCAAGACAAACCTCCATCAGGACGTTTGACCTCAGCAATACCAGAACGGCCTTCCATCGGCTGAAAACGGCCACGAACAACATTAGGACGCTCCTGATGGTCCAAGAACACGTAAGCCAAATCTTCAACAGCCCGCGCCTTTGCCTCGTACACAACAGCAGGAATTTGCATAGGCTCAGTAATGCGAATAAAGTACGCTTTCATTTTTGAAACAACCACTCCTTGCTTTTGTATTTTCTTGACAATTCTTTTGCCATTGACAACTCCTTTTTTGTCCACTCACTATCACTGAAGTCGACCCCTTTAAGAAGATTTTCCTTGAGTGCCTTGATTGCCTGCTTAAAACTCGCACTGCACAACTCTGAAACACAAGCCACTTGCTTGAAAGTCTCAGGCACTTTCTGCCTCTTAAGATGATCACGCTCAGGTCTTAGAAGCTTTCTCATTAATTCAGCATCAACAGAGCACAATAACGTGCCGCCAATGTATACGACATTGCCTTCTTTCTTGATAGTCGCACCTGAAATCTTGCCTTTATCAGTAACAACATCATTAACCGGCTTATGCCAACTCTTAATTCCGAGATCTTTCAGCGCGTTCACGATTCTTGTGCAAACTCTCTCATAAATCTTGTTCGGATTCTTAGGAAAAAAACGCTCAGGAGCAACAACACTCCAACTAATCTCGCCCTTTTCACTCAAAAACATTGCACCGCCGCCACCCTGACGGCGAACTACTGGAATCTTTCTTTTTCGTGCCTCTTCAAGATTCACAACATTGCTAATATGCTGGCCATAACCAATATTAACGCAGCTAGGCTTCCAGCCAGCAAGCCAGACAACAGGCACTCCAGTTTTCTTAACAGAATCAACAACCACTTCATTCAAAGCAATTTTGACGTAAGGATTATACTTCTTGAAAGAAATAAAACGCCACTTCATGCAATCGGCAACGCTCCAAGCGCCGCGCCAATAAGATAACCAGCAATAGCAGCAGTCATGCCCACAACAGCCATCTCAACAGCAGACTTGAATACATTCGCGCCGGTGAATCTCGCCTTAACAGCGCCACTTATGAACAATGTTAAAGTGGATATGACGATTGCAGACCAGAACGCATTCTGAACAGACAAAAATATGAACGGAAGCAAAGGAATGAAAGAACCAATAATCGCTGCAACACCAACAATAAAAGCATCCCTTATCGGATGCCCAAACTCCTCAGCAATCACCCTGCGCTTTTTCCTATAATACTCCTCACCAGCCCTGCCACTAGTGTAAGCAACAGCAGCCATAGAGATAGATTCAGCAAAAGCAGCGGCAAGACCAGAAATCAAAATAATATACCTGCTTTGCGTGGCAGCAGCAACAGCAAGCACAACACCAAACACGTTAACCAATCCATCCTGCCCACCTAAAATGACATCACGAATGATGGCAGAGCCATTATGGCCGACCTCTTTTTTTGGCATGAGTATAAATCATTCGAAGAGCTTAATAAATTCTTCTCTTGTAAAACCAGATTGGTCAATAATGCTCAACAGCGTTCCAGGAGGTATTTCTTCATTTCCGTGAATTGCAACAGTGACCAGCCTCTTTCTACCTTTCACCATGCCGATAAGATTAACATGCGATCCAGCGCGATTTCGAATAGAGAACTCATTCTTATATAGAATCTTGATGATCTCCTTGCCTGTGAGTTTAAGCAGTTTCAATCAGCAGGAAGTGCGATGGACAATTTTACAATTCGAGACTTCTTTCTGAGTTCTTGTTCTTCAAGAATCTCATCAAGCATATTCTCTTCCTTTGCTACCTGCAAATGGCTTTCTACGGCCTCTTTTAATTTTCTTTTAGCTTCTGCAGGCGTACGTCCATAACTAGCGACGTTCAGCTCAGGACATACTGAAGAATACAGCTTTCCTTCTTTCTTTATCACACAAGTCAACTGTATTTGTTTCGCCATCATTTCCAATCACCAAATCTAACTATATAAAACTTATTAAAATTTGTATCGATGAGAAATCCGTAAAGTTTACGGACTTAGCCGGAAACTTTACGAAATTTCGGAAAAAATTCCGATAACCATCGAAAATGCACAGCATTTTCGAGGAAAACGAGATTTTCCGGAAAATTATTTGAATTTCTTCGCCATCTGATGAATTTCCTTAATCATCCTGCTCTGCATTTCGGGATCAGCAGAAGAATGGCCTGCCAGCACGAAGAACAGTTTTGACTTCGGCAAAGCCTTATGCAACGCGTACGCAATATCAGGAGTGCAAACAAAATCATACCTGCCATGAATAAGCGAAAGAGGAATACGGCTGATCTTATACGCGTTCTTCATTATGTAATCCTTCGGCAAAAAGCAATCATTCATCAAATAATGCGCTTCCAATTTTGCAATAGAAACAATCCAGTTGCCACGCGTCTCTTTCTTTACCTTAGCAGGATTGTAAACAAGATGAACCATACTGCTCTCGTACAACGCCCACTCATAGCAATATTTCTTCACGGTCTTCTCATTCTTAGAATGCATCATCTTCCAATAATATTTTGAAGGATTCTTCTGCTGGTCTTTTGGGACCATGCTGACAAAACGCTCCCACACGTCAGGAAAATGAGTTCTCGCTCCGCCATTCAAGAAATAATCGTTTTCGTATCTCGTGCCAAGATAAATCCCGCGCAAAACCATGCCCATAACAGACTTCGGATACTTAATCGCGTAACAAAGAGACAAACACGAACCCCAAGAGCCTCCAAACAGGAAAACTTTCTTGATTTTCAAGAATTTCAAGAACTTATGGAAATCCTGCACGAGCTTTTGAGTCGTGTTGGCTTTCAAACTAGCGTAAGGACGGCTGCTGGCAGCCCCGCGCTGGTCAACAGTCAAAATGTTGAATTTTTTCGGATCAAAATGACGAGGCGCCCTCTTCCCACAACCACCACCAGGACCGCCATGCACGTACAAAACAGGAATGCCATTAGGATTGCCATATAACGCGTAGAATAATTCATGACCATCACCAACCGGAAAATAACCCTTTCTGTACGGCTTCCTCTTTGGAAACAATTTCATTACTGAACTGTGATGTCTTCGGCTTATTAAGTTTATGTCATAACCCTTATATATCAAAAATGAATCGCCTATTACGTGAGTGACGGAGACTTAGAGGGGAAGTGCGAAGAGACTGGTGACCTGCAAATTAGTACTTCTGGAATTCCGATAATAAAAGATCCAGAACACTGCTTAATTGATGAACAAAAATTTCCGTCAACAGAACGCCTACTTGTTGACAGCAGCACACCAACAGACGAAGTCTACTTAGAAAATACAGTAAACGCCCCTCTGGGAGAAGGCAGATTCTGGCTCTGGTTCCACTTAAACATCCTATCATACTCAATCAGAGAACTCTCTGAGAAAAAAGAGTTCGCAGAATTGCGCGCAGTGCTTCTGGAAAACAATGTCAAGAGAGAATACGAAGAAAAAACCAAATTAGAAGAAGCACTGAAAGCAGAAAAGCACGACAAAATCGGAATTTTCACGCGATATATTCACAGAATTTACTTGCACAGACTCGAAGAGAGCGATAGAGAATACGCAGAAGAAAGTCTTGTGAAAGCAAATGAAAAAATCAAAGCGCTGGAAAGCAAAGAATTCATGCAACTGTTCGTCGAACTTGGCCTGTCAAACAGAATAGAAGAAAAGGAACAAACCATCAGAGAATACGCAAAACGCTTCGGCACGCCAGAAAGCCTGTGGAAGCTCAAAGCAGCAGAAGAAAACCGCGCGATGAACGGGCAGAACCTGCCAAAATATCAATCCATAGAAGAACTCTTAACTTATTACGGCACAGGAAAATTACCAAAAACAACAGGGCAACGCGTAATAGACTTCTTAGAGAAAATCGCAAACCCTGACACGTACTACGACATTGCAAGTGCAGTGTATGACGCATTCAGAACAAAAAGCAAAGTGCCTAAAATAAAAGACTGCGGCTGAAAAATAAGAAAAAATAAAAAATAATTCTAGATAAACAATGGCGCCAAGACCAATGTCAAAGTGCCGAGCAGCTTGATCAAAACGTGCAAAGAGGGTCCTGCCGTATCCTTGAACGGATCACCCACAGTGTCGCCAGTGACTGCCGCTTGGTGAGCAAGTGTACCTTTCTGGCCACTTATTTCCAAATGCTTCTTCGCATTATCCCAAGCACCGCCGCCAGTGTTCAACACTAGCGCCATCAAAATGCCTGTAATCGTGCCAACCATCAGGAAGCCAGCAGTCGCTTCAGCCTTCAAGATAAGGCCAACAGCAACAGTAACGACAATAATCAAGAGGCCAGGCATGATCATCTCGCGCAAAGCAGCCTTGGTGCAAATGTCAATACACTTCGCATAATCCGGCTTTGCTTTACCTGCCATCAAGCCCTTAATGCTCTTGAACTGCCTTCTAACTTCAATGACAACCTCGTGAGCAGTGTCGCCAACAGCCTTGATAGCCATACTGCTGAACAAGAACACAAGCATAGCGCCAATAAACGCGCCAACGAAGACTTCGACCTTAGCAAGGTTTACAACCCTGCCAGCCTCGCCAACATACTTGACAACCTCGTCCTGGTAAGCGCTGAACAACAAGAATGCAGCCAAAGCAGCACTGCCAATAGCGTAACCCTTAGTCAACGCCTTTGTAGTGTTACCAGCAGCATCCAAACGGTCAGTTCTCGCACGAACCTTCTTCGGCGCGCCAGAAAACTCGGCAATACCGCCAGCATTGTCCGTAATTGGTCCGAAAGTGTCCATTGCAAGCACATAAGCAGCAGTTGAAAGCATACCCATAGTTGCGATAGCAGTACCATAAATGCCGCCATGATCAATACCAGTCCACGTACCAAACATGTAGCTAAGAATCAACGCAGTGCTCAACACAATCGTCGGAGCAGCAGTGCATTCCAACGCAACAGCAAATCCCCTGATGATGTTTGTAGCGTGACCAGTCTGACAAGCCTTCGCAATAGCCCTAACAGGTCTGTACTCAGACTCAGTGTAGTACATTGTGATAAGCACAATCAAAATGCTCGTCACAATACCAACAAGTCCTGCATAAAAGAAATTGATATTGCCAAGCATTTTCATAGTGACAAAGTAGAACGCAATTGTAGCAAGAACTGACGTTATCAAATAACCCTTAGTCAATCCCCACAATGGATTCTCCCGTTCCTTAACCTTGACACACATGACACCCACAATGCTTGCCAGCAATCCAAAGCTTCTGACAATCAATGGGAACAAAATGCCGTTAATGCCGAACACTGGGAATAAAGCAACACCAATAATCATCGCACCGATGTTCTCAGCAGCAGCTGATTCAAACAAGTCAGCGCCTCTACCTGCACAATCACCAACATTATCGCCAACTAAATCAGCAATAACTGCCGGGTTTCTAGGATCATCTTCAGGAATATTCTTCTCAACCTTGCCAACAAGATCAGCGCCAACATCAGCAGCCTTAGTGTAAATACCGCCTCCGAGCTGTGCGAACAAAGCAACAAAAGACGCGCCAAAGGCGTATCCAACAATCAAGAACGGAATCTCCTTCACATCATGCCAAAAGCCGAAAATGGTGAACAACAACGCAATACCAATCAAGCTCAAAGCCACGATGAAAATACCGCTGACCGCACCGCCACGCAATGCAGGAATCAACGCATCATTCATGCTCTTCTGAGCGCCAGCAGCAACACGCACGTTAGCCCTGACAGACATCCACATGCCGATAATTCCGGCTGCTGTTGAACAAGCAGCACCGAACAAAAAGCCAATGGAAGTAGACCAGCCCAATGATGCATGACCCAAGTATCTATAGACAAAGAAGATAATAACTGCAAACAATACAGTCATAACAGCAATCGTTGTGTACTGTCGCTTCATAAACGCGTTAGCACCAACACGAATAAGCTCAGAAATCTCCTGCATTTTAGGAGTGCCAACCGGCCTTCTCAAAACATCCTTCATAAGCCAAATAGCAAAACCTATTGAAAACAAACTCACAACCCAAACAATCCACATCATGTTCAAACACCCCTGTTAGTAGTAATAAACTTGGAAATAAAGAGGTGCTTTAAAAAGATTGTGCTACCGTAGAAGAAGGTAACGCACTACGAATACCATGACTATGATTGCAACACTTGCCCAAACACCAATCTGAACAAGCTCTCTATTATCTTCTGACATACAACCCCACCTCTTTTTCAGTTTTTAATAATCAAACACGCTTTAAAAAGCTTTCCACAGACACGCTTAAATATCCAACATTTTTTTCTTGATCCATGTTATTGGAAATCATTCTTACCATTGTCGGCCTGGTTTTATTTGAAGTCATAAGCAGCGTAGACAACGCAGTCATCAACGCAGAAGTCCTAGGCACAATGAGTCCAAAAGCCAGAAGATGGTTCCTCATCTGGGGCATACTGATTGCAGTCTTCCTCATCAGAGGACTTCTTCCCTGGCTGATAATCTGGGCAACAACACCATCACTAGGCTTTATCGGCTCACTATTCGCAACATTCAGCTCAGACCCAGCAGTAATGGGAGCAGTAGAAAAATCAGCACCCATATTACTTAGCGGCGGAGGAATATTCCTTATCTTCCTATTCTTCCACTGGCTTTTCCTAGAACAAAAAAATTATGGACTACACGCAGAGAGATTTTTCGCAAGACAAGGAGTCTGGTTTTACGCGGTTGTTTCTATAATACTCGCAGCCACAGTCTGGTTCGCACTCAAAAGAAATCCGCTGATGGCATTCGGAGCAGTAATAGGCTCAACAGCATTCTTCATTACACACGGCTTCAAACAAAACGCAGAAAAAATGGAACACGAAATGATGCACAAAGGAAGCCTCACAGACTTGGCAAAAATATTCTATCTGGAAGTAATCGATGCGACTTTTTCCATCGATGGAGTGCTTGGAGCGTTCGCATTCACCCTGTCAGTGCCACTTATATTGATTGGAAACGGAATCGGAGCAATAGTCGTCAGACAATTAACCGTTGGTAACATAGAAAATGTCAAGAAGTATGTTTATTTGAAAAACGGTGCAATGTACTCAGTGTTTGCATTAGGAGTTGTAATGCTCACAGACAGTTTCGGAGTCCACGTTCCAAGCTGGATAGCGCCAGTTGTTACGATTTCCATACTTGCCTACTTCTTCTACAGGTCAAAAAAAGAACTAACGCACAAACACGCGCCAAAAGTACACTGAGACATTTTTGAATTATGGTTGAAGTCGTGAGTCTTGCGATATCTTTTTATAAAAGAATTGTTTAGAACCCATAAAGAGGCGATGTTCGTGAAAAAAGGTCAAGCTGCTTACTGGATTTTTGGTATTATCGCAATTCTCGCGATTCTTGGTTTGGTGTTAATTGCTAAAAAGGGCGTGACAGGGGAAGCTGGTACTTGGTTGCAGAATCCAGGCAAACACAAGGGACTGAGTCATACGCATACGGAGTTTGCTTCTTCAACGCACATGCACGCAGTAGATGATTGTAGCGATGTTCAAAACTGTGGTGGTGGCGGGCAAGTCACGTTGAGTTGTTCTGATTCTGACGGCAGCAATATATTTATTCCCGGCACCGCGATCGCATCAATTAATGGCATTCCGTTTGTTGAGCTTCGA
>CAZTVK010000018.1:0-1476 GCA_964617195.1 uncultured Methanosarcinales archaeon
TCTTTAAGCGTGGGAGTCAGACGGCGGGGGATAAGCTCCGTCGTCAAGAGGGAAACAGCCCAGACCGCCAGCTAAGGTCCCCAAGTTCGGGCTTAGTGGGAAAGGATGTGGGGTCGCCGAGACAGCCAGGAGGTTGGCTTAGAGGCAGCCATCCTTTAAAGAGTGCGTAACAGCTCACTGGTCAAGCGATCCTGCGCCGACAATTCAACGGGGCTCAAGCCCGATACCGAAGCTGCGGGTTCGCCGCGCAAGCGGCGAGCGGTAGGGGAGCATTCCGCACCAGGTCGAAGGCAGACCGTAAGGACTGCTGGACGAAGCGGAAGAGATAATGCCGGCACGAGTAGCGAAAAAGCAGGTGAAAAACCTGCTCGCCGAAAGCCTAAGGGTTCCTGGGGAAGGTTAATCCGCCCAGGGTTAGTCGGTCCTAAGCCGAGGCCGAAAGGCGTAGGCGAAGGGCAACAGGTTAATATTCCTGTACCGCCGCAGTGGCGCTATCACCGATGGGGTGACGCAGTAGGGTAGGCACCGCCCGCGATTGGTCGTGCGGGTCCAAGTCCGTAGGGGGCTCTGACAGGCAAATCCGTCGGAGCATTAACCCTGAAAGGCGATGGGGAGGCCTTCGGGCCACAAACGGGCCGATCCCAGACTGCCAAGAAAAACCTCTAGGGAGTCACTGAGGCGACCGTACCGCAAACCGACACAGGTGGGCGAGGAGAAAATCCTAAGGCGCTCGGGAGAACTCTCGCGAAGGAACTAGGCAAAATTGCCCCGTAACTTAGGGAGAAGGGGTGCCCCGCTAGGGTGTTGAGCCCGAAGGGGTCGCAGTAAAGAGGGCCAAGCGACTGTTTACTAAAAACACAGGACTCTGCCAACTCGTAAGAGGAGGTATAGGGTCTGACGCCTGCCCGGTGCCGGAAGGTTAAGGAAGGGGGTTAGTCGCAAGGCGAAGCTCTCGACCGAAGCCCCGGTAAACGGCGGCCGTAACTATAACGGTCCTAAGGTAGCGAAATTCCTTGTCGGGTAAGTTCCGACCTGCACGAATGGCGTAACGACTTGGCCGCTGTCTCCGCGAGAGACCCGGTGAAACTGTAGCGCCAGTGAAGATGCTGGCTTCCCGCGAGTAGACGAAAAGACCCCGTGAACCTTTACTGTAGCCTGTCATGGAGTTTTGGCGGAGTCTGTGCAGGATAGGTGGGAGGCTTTGAAGCCGGCACGCTAGTGTCGGTGGAGCCGACGTTGAGATACCACCCTGACTGTGCTAGGGCTCTAACCTGGGTCCGTGATCCGGATCGGGAACAGTGGCAGGTGGGCAGTTTGACTGGGGCGGTCGCCTCCCAAATGGTAACGGAGGCGCCCCAAGGTCGGCTCAGCACGGTTGGAAATCGTGCGTCGAGTGCAAGGGCAAAAGCCGGCCTGACTGTGAGACCTACAAGTCGAGCAGAGGCGAAAGCCGGGCCTAGTGATCCGGTGGTCCCG